>CAYVKW010000008.1:0-33111 GCA_964452285.1 uncultured Pseudomonadales bacterium
AATTACCAGAGGTTTGGTTATTAGCACCCGTACCGCCAATGGCTTTATCCAAAGCTACTTGTTCACCTGTTGGTCCACCTGTCGGTACATGCCAGCCCTGCGGACACAGTCCTTGCACATTTTGTGTTGATCCAGCATACGTAGTATTGTAAAAAGCTGTGGAATTTTGCATCGCTGCCTGCCAGCTGTAAAGATAGGTTGAATATCCAGGATCACTTTGACAATCACCATATGTCCCCGCACCAAATCTACCCGTCGGCGTCGCCGAACCATTACCAGAAAAAGCTGTTCTACTCACACAAGCGTCAGTGACGCCGCCATAAGTCAAATCATTTACCATCCAGCATTTACCGTCAGCAAATTTACGAATTTCATAAGTTTTACCATCACGCAGATCTGTCAATCTTGTCGCTACACTACCATTCAGTCCACTGGCGTTAGCATAGCTCATCGTCCCGTAAGTCGGCGTCGCCCAATTCTCACATTGATCAAAACATTGCATATCTGTAATAGGGTTACAATCAGAAAAAGGCTCGATGGCCATGAATTTATTGGTCGTGGTGATTTTAATTAATTTAATCCCATTGATTACCACCACTGTTCCAAGTGGCATTTCGTCCACTGTAATTCCAGCCACTGCATGAACAAGGTTTGTAAATGGAAAAAATAGAAAGGAGAAGAAAAGAAGAGAAGAAAGAAGAGGGGAGAGGAGAAATGAAAAATTAAGACGTGATCGAAAAGTAAAAATTGAAAAAACTATGGAGCGAAACTTAGATAACCCAATTGTTGAAGCAAAATTAATTTGCTGCCCACACTCACCAGCCGTACACTCATTGTCACTTAAAAACCGTTGTGTGTGTGTGTGTGTGTGTGTGTGTGTTACAACAATTTTGCTGATTTGTCAATAGATCTTGTTGATTAAATAATATTAATTTCCCGCTGATTAAATTAAAAATTTTATTTACCTGCATTTTTATCCACCTTTTTATTCTTTCATTTAAATCATACAACTTTTTTCTTATCTAAATCAACAGCCTCATTATTTTAGCATAAAAAACAATAAAAAATCGCCGCTCTATACAAAAGCATCGGTATTTAAAACTATTTAGTCTGCAAAATTCCGGCGCTCACTAAAATAATAACCTGGAAGTTCTCTCAACTCTCCAAAAATCACCATTCAATCTGCGCGAATATTTGTCTTACCCCTGCAAAATTTTCTCCAAAGCTGCTTTATTTGCCGCTTTAGCATCATCACTCAGTTCGCCCTCTTCTTCGATTTCTATTTTCAATTCTTTTTTCAAAATCTTTTTGTAAAAATCGACTTGTGTCATGATGATTTCTTTGCCTTCTTCTTCGGTCAGACCGAATAAATAATCAGCGCTAATCACCACTTTACGCAAATTGTAATTTTGCTCGCCACCACCAATAGTAAAAATCAATCTGTCAGCCACATGAATTTTGGGTGGACGAACGATATGTCCTCTTGTCACTCCGTCATCCAAATCTCTTGGGTCACCATAATCCAACTGTCCGACATAAGTCAATTTATGTTTTTTTGCCCATTTACCTATATTTTCTTGATACAAATTTGGATTATGAGTTTGCAATTCTTCTGCTAGCCAATCATCTTCTTGTACCGAAGCTAAAACTAAACCATCTTCATGGTTAATTTTCTTTAATATCGCCACTGCTTGATCGAAATTTGGCAGATTAAAACCGCTCCCCAAGAAACCCAAGCGAATGCCATTATTTAATTGCACTCCCTCATCTCCAGATGTAATCACCATTGGTGCTTTCACCTCTGCCTCACTCATATTGCCTTCCCAAAAATTTTTCTTTCTGACCACTTTTAGTCAGGAAAAACTAAGGCTATTATACCAAATTTTTCCTATTTGTCAATTTTTTTTGATTATTCTTGATTGGAACTTGCTGCCATCGCTTGAACGCTATTCAGATAAGCCATCATCTCTTTTTCGACTTGTTCCCAATTTCCATCTGCTTCACGAATGGCATTAAACACCAATTCCATATCAATCAATAACTGATCATCAGTGACAATCATTCTTTGCTTGGACATAGCTTTCCTTTCGCTTTACTTATAATCAATTGGCAACTCATTGCTAATCAAAGTTAAGCTCATGCGTTTGTTTTCTTTGTCGATGCTCTCCACATTAACGCTGACTGTCTCGCCTTTGGCTAGTTTTCGATCGTTTTCAATTTTACTATTGTGAATCAAACCATCGACGCCACTTTCCACATTCACAAACACACCAAATTGTTCCACCCTGGAAACAGTGCCTGTCACTACTGAACCAATCGGATATCTCTGATCAATGGTTAACCACGGATCATCAGATAATTGTTTGATTGACAGATTGAGTTTTTCATCCACTGGATCTACATTCAAGACTTTGACTTTGATTCTGTCACCCAATTTATGATAATTTCCTGGATAAGTCACCTTTTCCCAAGAAATTTCAGAAATGTGCACTAAACCTTCTACTAAACCAATTTCGCCTTTATCATTCACCGGTACTTCCACCGTCACGAATAAACCAAAAGGCATCAAACCAGAGACAACGCCTTCATAAATCGCATTTGGCTCCACTGCTGACATGGCTGCATTTTTCTGCGCCAATTCTTTCTCCTCTGAGACATATTTCTCTGAAAAAATCAGACGATTCTTTTCATGATCGACTTCAATCGTCTTCACTTTAATGATTTCTCCACGCAATTTATTTAATTGACCCAAATAGTCTTTACCAAATTGGCTAGAAGGCACAAAGCCTCTAATGCCATTGGCTACTACAATCAAACCACCTTTGTTAGTTTCCACACCTTTGACTTCGATAGTTTCATTGTTTTTCAGCGCTTCATAAAAGAAATCCCATTTTTGTTTATTGGCTGCTTGTCGCAAAGATAATAAAATTTGACCTTTGTTTGGTTCAGAAGCAATGACCACCACTTCGATTTTTTGACCCACTGATAAAGTATCAATATAATCTTTGGCCGCTTCATATTCCTTACCAACAATTAAACCTTCGGTTTTTGCACCAATGTCTATGACCAAAGATTTTTCATTTTTAGCTACGATTGTACCTGTGACTTGACTATCCTTTTTTGGGATAATAATTTGTTTCTGATTGCTGGCTAATAATTCAGCCATTGTTTTTGCTTGCGCCATTGTAAATGGTCTCCTTTCAATAGGGGAGTATTATAACATATTTTTTAGTCAAGGCACAAGGCAATTTGCAATCACCTTTAAGCCACAAAATATCCTTGCACAAATAAAGTTAAATTCATTAGCATTATTAAGAAACTCACTACCATGATAATCGCCATTAACCGAGGTTTTTTTGTCCCGGCGCGCGCCAAGAAAAGTGGCACTACCAGACAAACTAAAAGGTAACGGGGCATGCTAGAAAAGTTGCCCGTCAATGTCGGCACTAGATATGCCCCAATACTAAAAAGCCATAACCACCACGGATAAATTTCCTGGCGCGCGCGCCAATTTTGCCACGCTATCACGAGAAACAAGCTACCATAAATCAAGCTTAAAACGAATTCTTGCACTGTTGTCCACCATTGCCAATTAAAGGGTAAACCAATGATAAACATTTTTAGATAACGATAAATCACTTGCGGTAACAGTACTAATTGTGTCGTTTGTCGGCCGGCTCCGAATTGACTTTGAACCGTCATAAAGTAAAGCGGATCGGCAAAAGTTTGCCATAGATAAAACATGTAAGCGAACAAGCCTGCTACTCCTAGCAATAAAGTCGCGATTTTGCTCCAATCTGTTTTAGTCAAGGCGTGATTTTGCTGCCACTTTTGCCAGACATAGTCAGCGTTCAAAGCGAATGGCAAAATCACGCCTACAATTCTAGTGGCGCTCAGCAAAGCGCAAAAAAAAGCTGTCCACCAATAATTTTTTTTTCTGTAATTTCGCCACGCCAAAACTAACCACAATAAAAAAACTGCCTCATTATAGCCAGACACTAAATAAAAACTAGTTGGCAAAAATAACATTATTGCCACTAGCCACCAAGCAGCTTTTCGCCCTGCGACTATTTTCATTTCTTGATATAAAAGTATCAGCATAATTACTGTCGCAATCACGCTAATTGTCACGCTGGACCAAAGAGCTGATTTTGTCAACACAGTGACGGCAACAATTAAAAGCGGATAAATCGGAAAAAATGCTTGAATAAGAGCAGCATGACGATAACCTTTGACCGCAATCGTGTAATAATGGAAGCCATCAAAACCATTCAGGCGCGCCAACCATGTTGGCGCGCCTGAATTCTTCAAATCTTCCCATCCTGGATAAGTCGGTCGAAACTCCAACCAAGTATTACTCGTCACCATCATTACCCACCCATAAATGACGATGAGCCACGCTCCAAAAAACAATAAAATTTTCTGCCAATCTTTCACTTTTTTAATCTTGATAGCTCATAATTTTTTCTTTAAACCAAAAACTATAAGTCGCTCTCACGGCAATATAAAAAGGTACTGCCAACAATGCCCCTGCCACTCCAAACAATTCTAAACCTGCTAAAATGAGCAAGATACTTACAATTGGACTGACATTGGCTGTGTTCTTCATTATTGTTGGTACAATTAACACATTTTCCAACTGCTGAATAATCGTGGAAAAAACTGCTGTCCAAATCGCCATTGTCCAACCACCATTAATAAATGCTAGCACAATCGCTGGCACCGCCGCTACGATTGGACCGATATTGGGCACAATTTCCAAAATACCCGCCAAAATTCCCAGAGGCAAAGCATAAGGTACGCCAATTAGATATAAGCCCACTCCCACTAATACTCCCATAATAATCATTAGTAACACTTGTCCAGAAATCCAACCACCAAGCTCTTTTTCCATCACTAGAAAAAACTTTTGTGTCTTGACGATTTTCTCTTCGTCTCTCGTAAACCAATACATTTTTTTATAAAACTCATTGTGTTCAAAGGACAGATGAATAGAAATCACAAACAAAGTAATGCCCATAAAAATCACGTTAAAAGTCCCACCAATAATCTTGAAAATCGCGCCAAAAGAAGAAGCAAAGCGACCGAAAATCTCGCTCAACTCAGTCAAAGTGTAATTAAAATTATTAATTTCGGTCGCCAAACTCGGCGCCAAATTCGACATATCAATTTGTTTGATAAAATTAATCGTTTCATTGATTAAAGCTGGCAAAATCAGCGACACCAAAGTAATTGCCACTAACAAAAATAAGATGTAAACAATCATTACCACTGCCGGTTTCGGCAAACGGGTCCACTTTGACAATTTTTTAATCGGTTTTTGCAAGGCTAACATTAATAAATAAGCTGTCAAAACAACCATTACCAAGTCTCGCAACCACCACAAAGCCAAAACTGCCACCCCCAGAACCAAAGTCGTCAACAAGACCGTAGCTGTTTTTTTACTTACTTTAATACTTTCTTTAGAAAACATAGGCTTGATCCTTATTTTACTCTATTTATCTTTATTTTTTAGCTCATTTTTTTCATCAGCAAAAAACTCTTTTTGTTCTTTCATCAATTGCGTCTTTTCCCGCCATTGTCGTTTTTTGCCGCCCGGACTTTTTTGCTGCCACCACTTGATAACACCGATAATTATAATTCCGCCCGAAATCAAGCCTAATAATCGATAAGGTAAAGCCCAAAAATTTTGCGACCACAAAATTTCATGCGCTGCGCTCGCCGCATGCAAACTCTGCAATCTGACTTCCAAAACATATTCTCCGAGCAGAAACTCTGGCCATTGCCAACCATTCGTAATTACTGTTTTTCCTTGTACATCGGGAGCCATTTTATAACGTCCTTGTCTGACTGCGCCTCCTAAAATTAAGTCTGGATAAAATGTTTCCCTTTTAATCACTTCGCCATTGGCGCGGCGTAAAATGACCTCGCCCCCCAAAAGCGTTCCTGCCGCGCCTTGATTCTTTATTTTCACTCGCAATGCCTCTTTCTGCCAAGAATCTATTAATTTCGGTAAATTAACACTCTCTAACTGTAATTGGCTCTGATCAGCATTGCTCGTTCCTACTAAAACAACTAAATTACTACCTAAATTAAATTCCAGTTGCGTTTTATCAACTTCCTCTTGTTTTTCACTCGTTTGCAACCGAAATAGTAATGCTATCGGATATTCTTTTTCTTCCATACCCAAAGGTGTATCCACCAAAATGTGCACTGTACGACTACTTTGTGCAGGGAGAAGCAATGAAGACGCCGCTGTTGCTTCCAACAATTTTAAATAAGGAAATTCCGCTTCTTCTTGTAATAGCGGCGTGCCTTTTTCATCCACCGTGAAACTTTTTACCGTCAAACCGAGATTGTAATCACTATCCGTTTCATTCGTCAGCGTATAAGGCAAAATCTGTTTTACCCCCCCTGCCACTTTTAAATAATAATTTACTGGTGACACGCCGATGCCATTGGCAGACACTTTAGTTTTTCCCATTATCAGGCTACCAATAATCAGAATGAGTGCGTATAGTACATTTTTGATTTTTTTTTGCATTTTATAAGGTCGGGACAAAAGTATAGCTAATAGTATTAGTATAAATACCTGCTTCTGTCTCAGGAGGAATTATTACTTTATAAATCACCTGCGTAAATCTATTAACGAGGTAAGCATTAGTACTTTGATCATTGGCAATAATAATCGCTGATTCTTTTTCCTGAGCAGATGGGAAAACTTTAAATTTTGTGCCCGATTCAAAATCACTCAAGCTGTCTTCCCCAATTACTGTATAACCAAAGCCAGCTTGATCATTATTGGCCCAAGCTCCGGCTACTGTTTCACTGCAAGAGCCCCCATCACACTGAGTATCTGGAATTGTGTTTCTATTAGTTTGCCTACCATCCCAATTAACATCTTGATGAGTTAAAGGTCCATTTTCTTGAATGTAAATCGCATAACCAGTTGGAACATTGGAGGTGGCTGTAATACTAGTTGTTGCCTGCACCGGAATACCAGGAGAGAGATTGGTTAGCTCAATATTATTTTTATCTATTGCCACTGACCACGCTGAAGGTGTTGCTTCTTCTGCACCCAGAGAAAGCAAAGAAAAAGATCTCAGGTTTACTCCCGTAAATAAATTACCATACATTCCTGTCTCATTGTCAGTATAATAGCTATAAACATTGCCGCCAAAAGCGTTGCTCACGCCAGCAATCTGAATTGCCTCAGCCGTCGCTTGAAAATCTATTGCTGAAAAATCACCGCTTTCCAGAATATAGCTACTTGAAGTCGCCGTTTGCGCTCTACTTATCTCCATTGTGGCGCTTAAAAATAAACCAAGCGAGAGCAATAATACTGTAAATTTTGACCAATTTTTGCAATTTTTTTGCACCTTCCCATTATAGCATATTTTTCATGCTATAATTATTTATGCAAAAAAATTGCACTTTAATTTTTGATTTTGACGGCACCATTGCCGACACTTTTACTCCGACCGTGGAAATTTTAGCTCAAGACTTTAGAAAATGGGGCGATCGTTTCAACAAAGTGGAAACGATTAAGGATATGCGCGCTATGAGTATTAGTGAAGTGATTCAAACTATTCCTGGAGGCTGGTGGAAATTTCTTTACTTACTTTTCAAAGCCAAACGACAACTGAAAAAGAATCTTGCTCAAATTGAAGCTTATCCTGGCATCGTTTACGCTTTACGCACTTTACATCAGCAAGGTTATCCTTTATTCATTGTCACTTCCAATAATCGTCGTTTCGTCAAAACTTTTCTTCGTCGCTACAATCTCGACCAAATTTTCACCGACATTATTCCCACCAAAGGTCTTTTCAACAAAAAGAAAACTTTGGAAAAATTAATACTCAAAAAAAACCTCTCTCTCAAAAACACTTTTTACGTTGGCGATGAGATTCGCGATATTGTTGCTAGTCATCAAGCTAATTTGAAAATCATTAGCGTCGGTTATGGTTTTAATTCTCTGGTCGGTTTACAACGTTATCGTCCAGATTATACAGTCAAAAAACCGATTCAGCTTCTCGACCTCATCAAAACTTTAGATTGCTAAAAACAAAAGCTAAAATTGTCATCGTCGCTAGCAGCGCTGGCAATAGCCAGCGCGCTTTTTTTTGTCCAGCTAGCTCGATCTCTTTTCGTTTCTTTCTCTCTTCACGCGCTAGCTTACGTTGCAATTTTTCCAATTCCAACTCGGCAGTATTTTCCGCTACTTCTTCAGCCAATTCTTCTTTAGCAGTCATGTCAGCTTCCGCTGTTACCACCCTACTCCGCCTTTTTGTCATTAAGCACAATTACCGCGTCGTAAGTACCTTTTGGATCTTCAGTCTGGTAATCCTCATCATAAATTAAGGTTTTTTTACTCGCTGTTTCCAAAGCTTTAATCAAAGCCGAATTTTTGTCTGCCATTAAGACAAAAACGCCGCTTTCATCATATTTACCTTTGCTATTACCAGTAGTCACTTTAGTGAAACCTTCTGCCTCTAAAGCTGTTTTTGTGCCTCCAGCATAGCCACTTACTCCCGTGGCATTCACCACTAAAACTTTATAATCAGCTGGATTTAACTCCGCTTCTTCTGCCACTTCTTCTGCTTTATCAGTTTTACTATCTGCGTCAGCACTTGCTTCTCCAGCGCCGCTTGCTTCCGGCACCAAAGGTTCCGGCGTTGGGACTGGCGTGGCTAAAGCCGTCGGCTCTGGAGTGGGCAAATTTTCAGCATTAAAGAAATCTTTGCCAGTTAATTTGAGAATCGCCAAACCAATGCCAATTCCCAAGGCAATCGTAATCACGAAAATTAATAAAAATAAAAATAATTTCTTAAAAAATTTGCTCATGCTCCCTTTCTTTTTGCCTTTTTTTTCTTTGGCAATCATTGGTACTACTTCCGCTTTCTCCTCTTTTTTTTCTTCTTTCACCGACGATGTTGCCCCAACCTCTTCTTTTCTTTCCACTTTTAAGTCATCAGACACTGACTTAGATTCTTTTTCATCTGTGACTTTGGGTTTAAAGAAACTTAAATCTATTGCTTCGTCTTCGTTCTCTTCAGTTGTTTTTTTGTCTTCAGACATTGCTCCACTCAAGGTTTGCTTTTGGTTCACCGCAATCTTATCTTCTTCTCTTTCTTCTTTATTTTCCAAAGATCGACCAGTACTATTATAACCCAGGTTATCTATTTTTTGATTTTGGTTTTCATCTTGAGTTGCTTCTGCCAGTTTGGGCAGAGCCTTTGTCACCGTTGTCATACTGGTTTCAGCTGGCGATTTTTCTTCCTCTTTTGTCGCCAGTTCTTTTTCCGGCTCGTCTTGAAAAATCGCCAAAAAATCATCTTCACTAATTTTCTCTTCTGTCATGGTTTTAGTAGTTAAATCAGCGGCTTTATCTTCCTTACTATCAGCTTCTACTGAAATATCAGTACCAACTGACGCTATATTCACAGGAGCTGCCGCTGCCGTTCCCAATGTCGCCGCCGTTACCATTGCATCTGCGGCTGGAGCAACTGAAAAGTCATCCGCCATCACAATGTCTTCCAAATCCACTTTCTCTAAATCTTCAGCATCCATTTCTATAGTCGCGTCCACATTTGCTTCTGGTTTTATTTCCTCTTTTATCTCCTCTTTTTCTTCGCTTTCTTCATCTATCGAGTCAATTTCCTGGTTTGACATCGTTTCTTCCATCGCTTCCACTTGCAAACTGTCTAATTCCGGCGGTTTTATTTCAGTCTCCGCCATTGTCGTTATTTCGTCCACTAGAGTATCAAAACGTGGCACTACAAATTCTGGCAAAGATAAAGTTCTGCCTGCGATTTCCACAATTTGTTTCGTATAAGCCGGCATTTGCGTCTCATCACCTTGATCCTCCACTAATTGTTGTACTGGTAGCACTTTCACCAAAATTTTCTTCAAGTTCTCTTCCACTAGACCGCTAGTCAGCAAATACACCGTTTGCAAATTGGGATCAGCACCTTTAAGCGTTTTTACTGTTTCACCCAATTTTTCAATATCCGTCAAAACAGCATTTTCCACCTGGTTGATGCCTACAAAATGTTCCGCCAAATACAATCTTTCTCCCACTTGAGCGATGGTAATTGACGGCTCTAGTGTCACGGCTGCTTTGAGAGTCCAACTCAAAGGCACAATTTCTTCCACCTTTACGGCGTGATCGCCAATAGCCAATTTCAGTGTGGCCGCTAGTTCTTTTTCGAACGCGGACAATTGAACCTTAGAAGTCTTACCTCTTTGTAGCAAGATGCTTGTCCGCGTCTCATGAGAAAAAGTAGATACATCAATTTTCGGTAATAATTCATCTCGCAGATATTCCGCAATTTCCATATCTTGAGTTTTTGGTACCGATACAATCGTATCTGTGAATAGAAAGTCTGGCAAAACCACGGTGTATTTACCGCTTTCAATCCTCTCAAACAACTTTTTTAAATTATCGAAAATAAAATTATCATCATCCATAAACTGACCATTGATCTGATGGAAAGCTTGAACAAAAAAATAATTTGGCTTGGGCGTTTCTTGCAAAATCGCCGTAAAAGCCATCTCGGGAAAAATATAAAGTAATTTTTTTTCTGACATACTGGACATCCTTTATCTAACTAATCGCTCATCCATTATATTATAAAAATAATGCCAACGCAATATGCAAGCTTCTCTTTTATCACATTTACTAGAAATCATCTTTTTTCACCAAAAAGCCACTGCCATTCCTCTTTAGTTTATGCTATAATAACCATTATCAGTGGTAAGCTAGTCAAGTTGGTCACGACACATGTCTGAAAAACATGCTATTCAGGTTCGATTCCTGAGCTTACCACTTTTTTATGCTTGTTTTTGCTCGTCCACTGCTCGTAAATCAATTTCTTGATAGAGTCCGTTTGTATGAAAACCCAATTTATTTTGGTAATATTCACGCGTACCCACAGCTGAAATGACTTTGAGTGTGTCGTAGCCAGCATCGCGGGCGATTTCTTTCGCTCTTCGCACCAGTCTTTGTCCAAAACCCACGTGCTGATAATTACCTTGTGCCTGCCAAGCAGCCACCACACCGTAGACATGCACTTCTCGAATCATAGCTGCTTTACCCAAGCCCTCTGGTAATTGTAGCTCATTTTCCAGCTCCTCCGGGATTTTTGGCAAAGACAAACGCAAAAACCCAATAATTCTTTTTTCCTTATTTATATATTGCAAGAAAAATTCCACGCTGACTTTAGTCTTATAAACTACTTCTTTCAAGTGAAAATCATCTAAATTCAATTTATCGTGTCGAACTTCGCGATAGCGAATTTCTTGGATTTTTCCGCCCATTTTTTCACAATTTCTTTCCACCATCTGCCGAAAATTAGTTTTTTTATTTCCGACCACGATATCATTAGAAGAAATATCGCGAATCATTCGTGTTACTCTCACATATTCAGGCGTTGCTAATAAATAAGAGGTTAACACTTCTAATAAAGTTTTCTCAGTATAAGGTTTCCACTTCTTCTCTTTGTAGTAGTTCATTAATTCTGCGCTTTTAATCAAAGAACAAGGATAAATTTTTACTTCATCAGGCAAAAAATGTGTATCTGTGACAAATTCTTGATAATCGACTTGATCCATTTCCGGAGTACTACCATATAAATTTGCCATAAAATGACAATGGATCTTAAAGCCGAACAAACGCAATAAATTCATTGCGCGCGCATTCTGCGCGCGCGTCACGCCTCGATGGTTCATGGCTAGCACTTCATCATTGACGCTCTGTATGCCTATCTGCACTTTCGTACAACCTAGATGTCTCAAATCAAGAAGTGATTGAATGGTAATTACATCCGGTCTTGTCTCGATCACTAAACCAACATTACGAAAAACTCCACTTTGATTCAATTCCTGCGCTCGCTCCAAACGTGTCCAGGTTGCTTTTTGTCTCCGTGACCACAACCGCTCGCGCACATTATCGACATAACACTTTTTTACCAATTCGTTATAAGAAAGTTCCCCCGTGTCAAGCTTTTCTTGCCATTTAGTCCATGATTTCTCATTTTTCTTTGCATTATCAGTCAGAGACAAAATCCGTTTTTTTTTCAATTTTTCATTCACCTCTTCGTAAAATTTTCTCACCGTTTGCACTTCACGATCTGATTTTCCAAACCGATTTAACGCATCAAACATCCGCGTCACAAACCAAATCCGATAAGATAGAGGATAATTATCCCAAGTACCACCCAAAATAATCAGTTCCACTTTATTGAGCGCATGACCCATTTGCGCCAAGTTCTGCAATCTCGAAGTCACTTGCAAAAATGGGTCAAAATAGTTTTTTTCTGCCCGCTGCGCTCCTGGTTCGTTCGCCAAATAACTTTTTGGCATCCTCGCCTCACTCGGACAAAAAATACATTTTCCTGGACACGGCCAGGGTTTAGTCAGCACCGTCACCGTTGCCACTCCCGACTGCGTTCGCACCGGTTTCACTTGTAAAAAATCACGGACCTTTTTATCATCTTCAGGTGGTAATTTCAATCCTCCTACCAGAGGCACGCCATGTTTTTCGTATTCTGCTAATACTTCTGACTTGAGATAGAATGGCTGTTTCGCTCCTTTTCGGCGCAAATATTTTCTTTGCCAGCGCAAAAAATCCATATCTGTTAATTCTTTTCTATCTCTAACCACGTGCACAATTAAGTCCATCAATAGACTTTGCAAGTTTTTTGGTGTTCCTTTTTCATAGTCTGGCACTTCAATCATAAAGCGTATTATAACCGATATTTCAAGAAATAATTATTGTTTTTAGATTAGGCTTCTCTTTTACTACTTTTATTTCCAACAATAATTTACAGATGTTTCTATTTAACAATGTGTTTTGTTAATTCTTAACGCAGCGCAACGCAAATCCATAAAACTTACTGATAGAATATTGTGGATAGATATAACTATTATTGATAAAAACAGCATAAGCATCTGCTGCACTAAGCTGGGACGATGACCAATAATGAGTATATCCACCTTGGCCATCTAGCGCCCCAGATGCACCACAGTAGCCAGTATAAATCGCAAGGAAATTCCCTCCAGGTCTCCAAAAAGTAAAACTATTACCAGAACTCTGACCATTGGCTCCTGTACCACCAATCGCTTTATCCAAAGCAGCTTGTTCTCCCGTTGGTCCACCTGTTGGTACATGCCAGCCATTAGGACACAATCCTTGTACATTTTGCATTGGTCCAGAATAAGTAGCATTGTAATAGGCAGTAGAATTTTGCATTGCTGCTTGCCAATTATAGAGATAAGTGGCGTATCCAGGATCGTTGCGACAATCACCATAAGTACCAGTTCCAAATCTATTTGTTAGTGTTGCTGAGCCATTACCACCAAAAGCCGTTCGCGACAAACAAGCATCAGCTGTTCCACCGTAACGAAGATCATTAACCATCCAACACTTCCCATCAGCAAATTTGCGTACTTCATAGGTTTTGCCATCACGAAGATCTCTCAATTCTGTTTTAGAGCTTGCATTCAATCCATTCGCATTCGAGTAGTTCATTGTTCCAGTAGCTGGCGTCACCCAATTACCACATTGATCAAAACATTGCATATCAGTAGCTGGATTACAATCAGTAAAAGGCTCTATCGCCATAAATTTATTGGTAGTAGTAATTTTTACTAATTTAATCCCATTAATTACTACCACTGTTCCAAGCGGCATTTCGTCTACTGTGATTCCAGCTGCTGCATGGACAGGATTTATAGATTGGAAAAGAAGAAAAGGAAATAAAAAAGAAAAAAATAAAAGAGGAGAGAGGAAACATGAAAAACTAGCACACCATTGAGAAAAAACGTGAACCAATTGTCTAATTAAACCAAAATTAATTTGCCACTCACACTCATTAGTCGTGCACCCATTTTCACTTAAAAAAAGTTGTGTGTGTGTGTGTTACAACAATTTTGTTGGTTTGTCAAGAGATTTTGCTGATTCGTCAAGGAATATATGTGATTTAATTGCATTATTTTTTCCATTTTTTTATTATTAATCTTTATTAACACTATCACCCAAATTATACTTCACTATTTTAGCATAAAAATTGAACAAATTGTCAGCTTTTACAAAAAGCTTAGACAGGAAAACATTGCTATTTATTTTTGATTAATAAAAACATAAAGACATAACTATGGACTAAAATCTTTACCAGATAAATTTAAAATAATATAGTTAGCCCCTCTCGTTTTTAGTTATATTTTTATTACATTTTACAACTTCTTCTATGGTGTCTCTTTTTTTAGGAACTCTGTCGTTTTTTATCACTTCCAATCACCGTTTATCTTTTCCCATGATTTTTGCCCCTATTTTTTACCCTATTTTTGAAAATTAAATTTGACATATCCCTCTACAAAAAATCTAACATTTTTTTCACCTCCCATCATTGTAAAATTAACCAATCATATCTTACGCTTTTATATAAAAACAGATGAATTTTTTTGTTAAATTTCTTTTTTCTCGACAGCTATGTCATTACAATTATTGTGCCGCCTAATCGATAATATGTAAGCCAAAAATTTGAACTTTTTTTTCATTTTTGAGTTTATATTCTCGACTGCATTTCGAATCACTTCTAACTTTACTTTCAGCCACGCAATTTTGAGTTATTAGGCAAGGCAGAAATTTTTCCAGCATTTTGCTCTCCGTCGCCTAATAACTCATTTTTATTTATTTTTATCACTTATTACATTCCTAGCCACTGCCAAAACATTTTTCCAATCATCAAAGCGAAAAAAAATCCCCCCGCTAAAAAAGGAATGAAAGCCAATTTGTCATCTCCTTTACCAGTGATTTTTTTTCGCCCTAATTTTATTATTCCTACAATCGCTCCCAACCAAAAAGCCAACAAAATCATTGTTACGCTCATTTCAGGCGGCAACCACAAACTTAAAATCATCACCAACCATGCATCGCCGCTCCCCAAAGCTACTGGCACTCGCCATATCTGTCTTGCCGCCCAATCTATCGCCAAAAAACAACTTCCCCATAGTCCAGCCATCATTATCCTCTGGCCACCTTGCCAGAACGTCAAGTCTCCACCCATCAATAATCCAATCAGCCAAACGCCAGTAATTCCAGCCAAAATCAATAACCAATTATTAGTGATATAGCGCTTTTTTTGGTCAATCAGAGCTACATAAATTAAACTTTCTCCAAAAAGAAATAAGCAAGCCAAACTCCACCACGACCAACCTTGCCATAAATACAAGCCCGCTAAATACAAAAAAAATAATCCACCCCAAACTTCCCACCAAAAATAAAATCGCGGGATTTTTTTTCCGCATTGGGCACATTTTCCCTGCAAAAATAGATACGCCCACACAGGTATATTTTCATACCAAGGAATCTTCTTCCCACAAGCACCGCAAAAACTCGGTTTTTTAATCCAATCAAGCTTCTTCGGTATCCGATAATACAAAACGCCAAAAAAACTGCTCAAACACGCTCCGAGCATAAAAACAAAAAAAGCAAATAAAATCCAATAAATCCACACTTTAACTAATTTGTCCTGTCAAATCGTAAATTGGCATAATAATCGCAATCACCAAGAACGCCACCGCTAAACCCAACAAAATCATCAACATTGGCTCAAAAGCAGATAATAAAGCTGCCGTTGCTTGTTGCGCTTCACTTTTGAAATATCGGCTTAGTCTAGATAACATATCATCAAGCTTACCAGTTTCTTCACCCACTTGCACCATTTGCGGCATAATCGGCGGGAAATCCTCATAGATGCCAATTGCCTCACCGAAAGACACACCTTTTTCCACTTTCTCTTTAGCTGTCATAAAATGATCTTTGTAAGTAATGCTCCCCACAGAATCAGTCGCCAAAACCAAAGATTCCACCAATGGCACACCAGACTTAATCAGCATCGACATAGTTTGAGTAAAGTTCGTCAAAATAGTTTTTTTTCTTAAATTGCCAATAATTGGTATTTTAAACAAAAGCACATCTACTAACCGCTTGGATTCCGGATTTCGATACCACACCCAAGCGGCAAAAATCACAATTGCAATAATCAGCAACAACAACCACCAAAAATTAGTAAAGAAATTAGACACTGCCATCAAAACTTTTGTTGGCCAAGGTAACTCTGCACCAAACTCTTGAAACACTTCCAATAATTTTGGTACCACCATTACCATCATGACAATAAAAACTGCAATCATCACTACGATAATTACCGCTGGATAAATCAATGCTCCTACAATTTTACCTTTAAATTCTTTTTGCTCTTCCATCGTATCTGCCAAACGATTCAGCACTAAATCCAAAGATCCGCTCGATTCTCCCGCTGCTACCAAATGTACATAAGTTTTATCAAAAACTTTTGGATGTTTTTCCAAAGCGGCAGTGAAAGACAGACCACCTTCTAAATCGCTCAACACTTGCCCTAATACCGCTCGTACCGCTGGCTTCGATTGTTGAACCAACAAAGCAATAGAGTTGGTTAAAGTCAAACCCGCTTCCACCATTGACGCCAGTTGCCGTGTGAAAACTACTACATCAGAAAAAGACATCACCGGATCTTTTTTCGCAAATAAACTCCCCGTCGCCGCCACTGGCGTCAAAGTAATCACCAACAATCCTCTTTCTTGCAAAGTTTCCGCTGCTTTATCTTCCGAGACCGCTTCCACTCTCCCTTTTTGAATTTGTCCGCTGGTATTTCTGGCTTTATAAACGTAAAAAGGCATATAACTTTTAACCTCCTAATAATCTTTGCATTTGCTCAGGTCGGAACGCTGTTCTTAGAGCTGTTTCTTTATCAATCAAGTTCTGTCTCAAAAGATCCATCAAAGAATTCTCAATCAACATATTTCCTTCTGCAGCCGTAGTCTGAATAATATTGTCAATCTGATAAGTTTTACCTTCACGAATTAAATTACGAATCGCCGAATTGGTCACCATAATCTCGAAAGCAGCAATCCGACCGCCGCCAATTTTTTTCAGCAATCTTTGAGAAATCACTGCTTCCAAAGTGGCTGCTAATTGCTGCCGAATCTGTCCCTGTTGGTGAGCTGGAAAAACATCAATAATCCGGTCAATTGTTTGCGCTGCGGTCGCTGTATGCAGTGTCCCAAAAACCAAATGTCCTGTTTCTGCCACCGTGATTGCCGCCGCAATTGTCTCATAATCACGCAACTCTCCCACTAGCACCACATCAGGATCTTCACGCAAAGCGCTCCTAAGGGCGATATTCCAATCTTTTGTATCTTGGTTCAATTCCCGCTGCGAAATAATACTCTGCTTCGGCTCATAGACAAATTCGATTGGATCTTCAATTGTTAAAATATGCTCATTTCTTTGTACATTAATTCTATCAATCAAAGCTGCTAAAGAAGTTGACTTACCCTCACCAGTTGGACCAGTTACCAAAACTAAACCTTGTTTTTTTGTCGCCAAACTTTCAAACACCTTCGGCAAACTTAGTTCCTCAATCGTTTTGATTCTAGCCGGAATTAGACGCAAAGCAGCCGCTTTTTTACCTTTGGACATATAGACATTGACCCGGAAACGTCCCTTGTCTTCATGTTGATAAGCAAAATCCCATTCTTTATTTTTAGCAAAAATAGCTCTTTGTTCTTCCGTCATTAAAGGGTCAATTAGCAAATCCATTTCTTGCGGTCCTATTTCTCCCACTCCTGGCACTGGCACTAAATCACCATCCAACCGCAAAATTGGTGGCAAACCAGCAATCAGATGAATATCTGAACCATTTTGTTCCACTAATAAATTTAAAATGTCTTTAATGTTCATATTTTCTTATTTCCATTATACTCTTATTTTTATTTTTTTGTTAATCTTTTCTTTTTTAAATTTCTGCTACTCTCAACACTTCTTCTATCGTTGTCACTCCTTCCAAAACTTTCAAATAGCCGTCTTGTTTCATTAATAACATCCCTTTACGCAAAGCCGCATCTTCCAATTCTGTCGAAGTTTTATTCTCTGTCACCATAGCTCTTATTTCTTCATCTATCGGCATTACTTCGAAAACAGCTACTCGACCTTTATAAGCATCGCTTGCATTCATGCCCGACTTTGGTCGGCGCAAACGAATTTGATCTAAGGCGGTAATACCTCTCGCTCGCAAAAATTCCTCAAAGTGTACTCCCAATACTTTCTGCAATTCTTTCAATTCTGCTTCGCTCGGTGTATATTCCTCCACAAACTCAGGATTGAGTTTGCGCAAAACTCTTTGTGCCATCACTAAATTAATTGATGAAGCCAACAAAAATGGCTCTATACCCATGTCCACCAACCGTGGGATTGCGCCCGCTGCACTATTCGTATGTAAAGTCGCAAACACCAAATGCCCAGTCAAAGAAGCTTGCACGGCCAGCGCCGCAGTTTCCTGATCCCGAATTTCTCCCACCATCATAATGTCTGGATCTTGACGTAAAAACGATCTCAAAACGCTAGCAAAAGTCAGACCAGCTTGATTATTCACCTGCACTTGACTGATACCAGTCATTTCGTACTCTACTGGGTCTTCCACTGTCAAAATATTAACTGCCGTTTTGTTCACAATATTTAATGCTGAATATAAAGTGGTTGTTTTACCAGAGCCAGTTGGACCAGTGACCAAAACAATTCCTTGAGGAATCTTGAGCACGTTTTTGAACTCCTCCAAGGCTCTACCCGCCATTCCCAACTCTTCCATAGTGGCAATATGTTCTTGTTTACGCAGCAACCGAATCACCACTTTCTCACCATGGACCGTTGGCAGGGTAGAGACCCGCAAATCAACATCACCTTTATCAGAACTAAAACCAAACCGTCCATCTTGAGGCAAACGTTTTTCATCAATTTTTAATTGCGACAAAATCTTAATTCTTGATACCAATGCTCCGGCGACGCTTCTAGGCAACACCAGTTTTTCTTGCAAAATACCGTCAATCCGATATCTTACCCGCAAACGATTGGTTTGTGGCTCGATATGGACATCAGAAGCACCTGAGCCGACCGCAAAACCCAAAATCTGTTCCACAATTTTTGCAATTGGCGCCTGTTTTATAATTCCAGTATTGGCTAATTCGGAAAAGTTTTGCACTGATTTCGCTTTGACCACCGTGCTCGAATCCTCCAAAGCTTCAGTTACTTCTTGAGAAAGATTATTAGAATAAGCTGTTTCAATCAAACTTGAGATTTCGCTTTTATCGGCATAATGAGGAATAACTTGTTTGCCTGTTTTTTGGGCCACAAACTGAATCGCATTTAAATCCAAAGGATTTGCCATCGCTATAAGCAAACGATTATTAACCGTATCTAGAGAAAACGGAAACAATTTATATCTTCTCGCCAATTCCTGATCCACTAAAGCTAAAGAAGTAGGGGAGGCGCCTACATTTTTCAAATTAATGATTGGAATATTATTCAACGCTGATAGTGCCGACAAAACTGTGGCGCTATCCGCCAAACCCATTTCTACTACCAAATCATCCAAAGCTTTACCGGTTTGCAGTTGCTGCGCTTTAACTGTATTCGCCTGATCTGGAGTGATTTTATTCATCTCCACCAATATATCCACTAAATTCCGATTTTGTTTTAACACTTTTCCATTATATAATAAAAAAAAAGATAAGACAAGAACTATTTGCTTATGTCATTTATTTTCACTCAGTCAAGTATTCCCATTCTCCCCGAACTTCAAATTCAATTAGAATTTCTTTTACAGTCATCTGTTCCTCCTGATTACACTCTCACTTTGCAATTTTTTCAGCTTGACGAAAAACTCAATCTTGCTGCGATCAAGGAATTAAAAAAACAAATTACCCAGCTTCATTTGGCCCACACCAAATTCTTTGTTGTTCTCAATCTTCATCAAGCCAGCATTGTGGTGCAAAACGCCCTCCTCAAAATTTTGGAGGAGCCGCCAACACATCTTGATTTTGTGCTTTTGTGCCAAAATAGCGGCAGTTTACTTCCTACCATCACCTCTCGATGTTTTTTTCTCAATTCTCAATCTACATCTCAATCTCCGATCACTCTTCCGATAGATTTATCACCACTGGCAGATTTTTGGCAACTTACTTCATGGCATCAAAATCAACCCTTATCAGTCGTCAAAAATCTGCAAACCAACTTTGAACGCCAATTCAAAACCCTCACTCAAACTCGCCCAGATTGTCTCAAAGGCACTTATGCTTTAGAACTTTTTAGCCAATTTTTCCAAACTTGCACTTTTCTTCTTGATCGTCATCTTTATCAGGATTACGATTTCAATCTTACCCAAATAACAGCCCTTTTGACCATTCTTCCCGTTTGTCTCAAATACTTACAAGCCAATGTTTCTCCCAAGCACGTTTTTAATTATCTTTTACTCAATTTTGACGCCTCTTTATAAAAAGAATTAAGACCTTTTATTCAGTCTTTTTCTTCATTTTTAGTCACTTGCTGTCATCTTTTTGTCATTAATAAAAAGATAATCTCAGTATGAGAAAAATTTCTATTTTTCACTTCAAATTTAGTCTTTATTGGTTGATGAGCAACTTTTTCCTCTTTTTTGTTTCATCGACTTTCGCTCAAAGCACTTTTTTTGAAGCTCATTTGAGCAATATTGATCGCTTCCAAGGTTTTGGCGAAATTTTTCTCAGTCAGCATGGCGCCCGCCTTTCACTGGCGGGCGCCAATTTTAGTGCCTTGTCACCCAATTTAAATCCACCCGCCTCCACTCAAGATTATGCTTATCAAGTTCAATTGACCCCCAAAAACTTTCGTTCCGGCGACCAATGGGAATTCCGTTATTTTTTTCTCCCTGACGGCAGTTACCATAGTTTTCGCTGCACTTTACAAGCTGACCAGATTTTCGCTTGTCAATTAATCAAACAAACTGCTATTCAAGCTTTTCCTTTTGGCACAGTGACATCTCATCTGACTTTACCAGCGAATAATCAGAGCTACACTCTACTTCTCTCACAAAATCAAAACCAGTTCAAAGTTCAATTTTGGCCGACTGACGCGCCAGAAAGTGGTCGTCTTCTCGCCTATATCGACGATTTTTATCCCACCAAATTGGCGTCCACACCCAATCTTTATCCACCAGCCTTAGTTTTAGACCGCAATTTAACCACCAACGATGATGCTACTTTAATCTGGCACTACTTTCGTTTCGCCACTCCGGATCAATTTGTTGCCACCGATGTCTGGCCTTATTATCAAACCGATCCTCAATGGCGGAATAAGATTCTTGGTCATACTGACCAAAATCCAGATCCGCAGACTATTGGCGAGATTGGTTGTGCTTTAACCAGCGCCGTGATGCTTTTTCATTATTATCATTACAGTTTTTTACCAGATGGCAGTCCACTTACACCCGCTAGCCTCAATGATTGGCTCAAAAATCAGCCAGACGGTTACATTAACGCTAATTTGCTCAATTGGCAAGCTTTGACTCGTTTATCCACCCAGCTACATCAACAATATCACCTCTCTGGTAATTCCAGTTTCCCCAAGTTTGAGTATCAATTTATTCGTGGCCCCGCCAACGATTATTATTGGCAATCCGTTTATTCATTTACATCTCTAGAAGCAGCTCAGCCATTAATTGCTGAAATCACCGGTCATTTTATTGTTGTCAATAAAACTACTTTAGACGGACAAATAGGTATTATTGACCCATATTATCCAGAAATCACCGCTTTATATGATCAACCTAGTTCCAGAGAAAAAATTTATAATTTTCGCCGTTTTGTGCCTAGTTACACTGACCAAAGTTACTTCATTCTCAATATTATTGGTCAGGCTCGTGTCGAATTTACTTTTCAAAATCAACCTCTTCGTTACGAAAAAATACCTTTGTATCAATTACAAACTGATTCTGATGCCAGCGAAGTTTTGCTTGGTTACCAATATCTTGTACCCAAACCCACCACAGGTCATTATAGCATCCGCCTCAGTGCCGCCACTTTAGACAGTCAGTTTAGTTTTTTCACCTACAACCAGAATGGCACTCTGCATGCTTTTCCTAGCGCTAGCGAATCTATTTCTCCTCTAGTTGGAGAATGGTTTGAGTTTGATTTTGACAAAACTCTCGATACTGATTTTAGTGTTTTTACCGATAATTATCATCATTTTGATACTTGGTCATATTTTAGTCAAAAGTTATCTTGGCCTCATCAATTTATTCGTTTACAATTTGACCATTTAGTCAATCACCAACTTTTTTTGCTCGCCGATTTTTATCGTCGCCATTATCTTGAGCGACAATTGATTTCCTCCGATTTAAGTAATCAATTGTCGCTTTTTTGGCAAAATCAAGTATAATAAATAAAATGTCTATTTATCAAGCTAAAAAGTTAGTTTTTGCTCTCAGTCCCATGGATGGCGTCACTGATTTGCCTATGCGACAAATCACCAAAAAATACGGTCATCCAGATTTTCTTTTTACCGAATTTCTCAATGTGGAGGGTTGGCATTTTGCCCCAGAAAGATTAGCGTCCATTCTTTGGTGCGATCAATCTTTGGAAGCTCCAGTCATTGCGCAAATTTACGGTCTTACGCCGCAATATTTTTACGATGCCACTTTAGAAATTTGCGCTCGTGGTTTTTTTGGTGTTGATCTCAATTTTGGCTGTCCTGCTCGAACTGTAGTCCACAATGGTGCCGGTGGCGGCTTAATCCAAAACCCCGCTCTTGCCAAAGAAATATTTTTAGCCACCCGTCGGGCCACTCTTGATTTCGCCCAAAAAAACCATACTCCACCTTTGCCCGTCAGCATCAAAACCAGAATTGGTTTTGATTGTAATCAGCTAGAAACCTGGTTTACTTTTTTACTCTACCTGAAACCAGACTTAATTAGTTTACATGGTCGGACTTTAAAGCAAGGCTATAGTGGTGTCGCTGATTGGCAAGCTATCGCTCAAGCAGTGACTTTGCGCGACCAACTTGCGCCTGCCACTGCCATTTATGGCAATGGCGATTTAAAAACTCACTCTCAAATCTATGAACGCGCTCGCGATTCCAAAGTTGACGGAGTTTTAGTTGGTCGCGCTGCTCTCGGCAATCCTTGGATTTTCACCGATCTCACTCCCACCGTTGCCCAAAAAGCCAAAGTTGCACTTGAGCACGCACAACTTTTTGAACAAACTTATATCAATCAGCCAAAATACTCTTTTATCCCCATGCGCAAATATTTAGCCGCTTACATCAGCGATTTCCCCGCTGCTAAATCTTTGCGCCTCGCTCTCATGCAAACCACTTCCGCCACTCAAGTTGCTGATCTTCTTCAGCCACTTTTTATTTCTTAGTTCTTTTGCTCTCTTTGCTTATGTTATAATTATCCCATGTTAGCTTGGCTGCATCGTCATTCCACTCTGATTTTAATTTTGGCTCTCGCTTTGATTTTGCGTTTGCCACTCCTCAATGGCTCGTTCTGGCTTGACGAAGCCGCTCAGGCTCTAGAAGCAGATCGACCATTTTCTCAACAACTTAATATCACTGACGATTTTCAACCTCCGCTCTTACATTTAATCACTTTTTTTTCTCTATCAATTAATCGTAGTGAATGGTGGCTGCGTTTGATTGGCGCCGTCATTCCTAGTCTCATCTCCATCTGGGGAGTTTACTTGCTCGGTCACAAACTTGCCAATCAAAAAGTTGGCCTTTTGGCCAGTCTTTTTTTAGCCACCAACTCTTTTTACATCTTTTTTTCTCAGGAACTTCGACCCTATTCTCTTTCCGTCATCTTTGTAGTCTGGAGTTGGTTCTTCCTTTTGGAAGCCACTCGTACTGGTCAAGACAGTTATCAGCTCTCGCCCAAAAACCCCTTCAATCGTTTTTTCAATCTTTTTCCCGTTTCCCGCGACTTCTTTCTTTTCTTATTAATGACAATTCTCGGTTTATATTCATCTTATCTTTATCCTTTCGTTTTTGCCAGCCAAATCATTTTCTTACTCAGCAAGAAAAATTGGTCTCAAGTTGTCTTCGCTATTATTATTCCCACAATTGCTTTCTTACCTTGGTTACCAGAATTTCTTCGTCAGCTTGCCGCTGGTCAAGCTCTAAGACAAAATTTTCCTGGCTGGGAAAACATCGTTAGTTTCTCTCTCTTAAAAGCGCCTATTCTCACTTTTGGCAAATTTCTTTTTGGCGTTCTTGACCTTAGCGTCAACTTTTCTTATATTTTTATCACCTGTCTTTTTTGCTTTTTTATTCTATTTATTCTTTTCCGCCAAAAACAAGCTTTTTGGCGCCAACACTGGCGGCAATTTATTCCATATTTTTACTTTCTCGTCTTGCCTTTTTTATTGGCTAGCTTAGTCTCACTTTTTGTGCCAGTTATTCAGCCTAAACGTGTGATTTTTCTCTTGCCTTTCATTTACTTGTTTCTCGCTTATCTGATTTTCGGTTTAGTAGAAAATTGGCGTCAACTCCGCTGGTATCACTGGAGTCTTTTGATTTTAATCCTTGCTATCAATGTTTTTTCCACTTTTTCTTATTACACTGACACTGATTTACAAAGAGAAAATTGGCGTCACGCCTTGACCACTTTGCATCAAGAATACAATAGCACCGACACTTTAGCGCTTTTTGCTTACGCTGCTCCTTTTTCTCCTTGGACTTGGTACGAGCAAAAAGCGCCCGCTCCTTTTCCTACTTTAAGCACTGGCAATTACGACACCAATGCTATCATTAATCTTGATAACACTTTGCAATCGGTCACTAATTATCAAAATGTTGTTCTTTTCGACTATCTGCGCTCTCTCACTGACTCTAGCAATCTTTTGCCACAATATTTATTGGCTCGCAATTTCACTGAAAGTCGTATTCTTGATTATCCCAATCTCGGCTTTATCCGTATTTACACTCAAAAACCCGCCGTTTTAACTCTCGACCAAATTGACTCCGACATCGCTAATATGAGCTCAGAAAGTCTTAATTAATGAAAGTTGGTTTTGACCTTACGCCAATTATTTATCACCGCGGCGTCAGCCGCTATACCAGCAACCTTTTTTGTGCCTTAAACCACATTCCTAATTGTGAACTTTTTGCCTATGCCAGTAGTGGGCGAGGGGAGACGCAACTAAAAACTGACTTAAACGAAATTGCGAGTCAACTTTCACCCGCTCAAAAAACTACTTTCACTCGTAATCTAGTTTTACAACATTTACCGCCCACCGTGGGCGAACTTTTTTGGCACTATTTAGGTCTTAATCCAATTAAAAAGCTCATGCCCACAATCGAAGTTTTTCATTCTTGGGATTATCTCCAACCGCCAGATGTCGACTTACCTCTGGTTTCTACTATCCATGATCTTGCTATTCTCAAATATCCAGAAGTTGCTGATCCTACCATTCTCCGTCACCATCAAAAATCTTGGGCCATTCTAAAAAAACGCCACGCTCACATCATTGCTGTCTCACAGGCAACCAAAAACGACATCATTAATCTGCTCCATTTTCCCGAAGATCACGTACATTTGATTTATGAGGCTTTACCACAAGAAAATTTGCTTGATAAAAAAACATTGGACAATCAAGATATATCAGTTATTAGGCGCAAATTTTCTCTCACTACTCCCTATTTTTTCTTCATTGGCACCAGAGAGCCACGCAAAAATCTTGAGCGTTTAATTCAAGCTTGGTGGCCGCTCAGAGATAAAGTCGCCTTGGTTTTAGCTGGCGCCAGTGGTTGGCAAGAACCAAAATACCAACATCCTCAGCTCAAAGTTTTACCGCCGATAAATAATCAAGATCTCGGTCTTCTTTATCATTTCGCTCAAGCCGTAGTTTATCCATCATTAGATGAAGGCTTTGGCTTACCAATTTTAGAAGCTTTTTACTATCAAACACCAGTGGTAACAAGCGAAAAAATCGCCACCGCTGAAGTTGCCGGCAGGGCCGCTATCTTAGTGAATCCGCATCAAACTGATTCGATTGCGCAAGGTCTCGCCCAAGCTTTGACCTTATCTCCGAGTGCCCTTCAGACCTTGCGCCAAAAAATGACCGCCCAACTCAATCTTTTTTCTTGGCAGAAAACCGCTCAGCAAACTGCTCAAGTCTATCAACAAGCCATTGAGGAATTTAACCATGCCTGACCTTTTTCATCCTATTCATCTCGCCATTGACGGCAATGAAGCCAACTGTGAACACCGTGTTGGCAGCAATATTTATGCTTTTGAGATGATTAAAGCTCTGGCAGAAATCACTAAGACCAGACGCAAAAATTTTCATCTCACCATTCTTTTATCGCAACCACCTGTCGCCGATTTACCTCTCCCTCGTCTGGGACTTAATTACAAAATCATTGGTCCACCCAAGCTTTGGACTCAATTTGCACTCTCCAAACACCTTTTTTTTCATCAAAAACAATATGATTTTTTTTACACTCCTGGCCACTACGCTCCACGTTTTTCGTCTCTTCCTTATATTAGCAGCGTCATGGATTTAGCTTTTTTGCTTTATCCTCAACAATTCAAAGCCGCCGATTTATACCAACTTCGCAACTGGACCAGTTACAGTGTTAAGAAAGCGGCCAAAATTGCCACCATTAGCAAATATAGTCGTGAAGAAATTTGTCGTCTTTATCATCGGTCTCCAGATGATATTATCTTGGCTTATCCAGCTTTTTCCGGATCAATTATTCATTTAGATCAAGCTCAACAATATCAAATTCTTCAAGATTTGCAACTCACTTCGCCGTTTTTTCTTTATCTTGGTACTTTACAACCCCGCAAAAACTTATTACGTTTAATTGACGCTTTCGACAATTTTATCCAAGAAAATCAAAGTAATCCTCGCCTTGCCAATATTAAATTAGTTCTCGCCGGCAAAAACGGTTGGTTAACAGATGAAATTGACGCTCGTCTTGCCGCTTCACCCTTCTCTGAGCAAATCATTCAGACTGGCTTTATCACCGACAAACAAAAAGCCACCTTGCTTACTCACGCTCTTGGTAGTTTCAATCTCGGACTTTATGAGGGTTTCGGTATTCCTGCTCTTGAAACTCTTGCTTACGACAATATTCCCGTTGTTGCCAACAACACTTCTTTGCCAGAAGTTGTCGGTTCTTGCGGACTTCGAGTTGATCCTTTTTCCGTTTGTCAAATCACCCGCGCCATGTCCACTTTAAGCGCTCTCACTCCCACCGAAAAAAGATCTCTTCTCAAAAACGCTCCTGCCCAATTACATAAATTTAGCTATCAAAAATCAGCTAATCAAATTTTGACCGCTTTCTTGCGTTTGCACACCTCTACTTAGTTTTTATCCTCATTGTGCTTACATGAGTTAGTAATGCCGCTAAAGCATCATAAGTATCATCAATCACTTCTCCGTCATCAGGTAAATTAAATTGCAAACGCAATAATTTTTCTACTCCTTTTTTATCTGCCGCACCATTTCCTGCCACCGCCGCTTTAATTTGTCGCGGTGTATATTGATACACGCGCGCTTTTGCTCGCAAAAGCGCGCTCAAAATCACCCCTCGACTTTCTGCTACTTGCATCACCGTTTTTTGATTTTTGAAAAAAAACAAAGTTTCAATTGACGCTTCATCTGGTTTAAATTCTTGCAGCAATGCCGTTAATTCTCGATCAATTTGAGCATAGCGCGCGAGCAAATCATCTTCTTTATCAGTGTTAATCAAACCAAAACTCAGTAGATTGATTTTCCCGCGCGCCAATGTCTGACCCACTGCCCATCCCAGACGATCAAATCCTGGATCGATACCCATTATTATCATAGATAGCCAATTATAACCTAATTATCTATGCTAAAATAAGCTTATGACTATATCACTCTCACTCTGGTTTTTACTTTTCATGATTTATGCGTTTTTAGGCTGGGGCATCGAAGTCGTTAATCTTTTTTTTCACACTCGCCGTTTCATCAATCGCGGTTTTTTGATCGGACCTTATTGTCCTATTTATGGCTTTGGCGCTTTAGCCAGCATTGTTCTTCTTTATCGTTATCTTGACGATCCTATCGCTCTTTTCATCATGTCCATGGTGATTTTTTCCATTCTTGAATATTCTACTAGTTGGCTTATGGAAAAGCTTTTCAACGCTCGTTGGTGGGATTATAGTGATAAAAAATTCAATCTCAACGGCCGCATTTGTTTAGAAACTATGGTTCCTTTTGGTTTGGGCGGTCTTTTCACTCTTTATTTTCTCAATCCTCTACTGGTCGATTTACTAAACCAGATTCCATCTTCCATTATCACTGGTCTCGCTCTTATTCTCGCCTTGATTTTTGCCGTCGATAATATCATTTCTTTTCAGCTCATCTTCAAACTCAAAACTAATCTCAAACACTTTGCTCAAGATTCTACCGAAGAAATTTCTGCTTTTGTTCAAAATCAGCTCAAAAAAACTTCAAAACTCAATACCCGCTTGTTTAATGCTTTTCCCCAACTAGACTTTCACTCCGCTCTCAAAAAAATTCGCTACCAACTCAACGAAAATCTCAAATCAATTCGCCACAAGTTCTAAATTACAACGAGCCACGGGCCGGATTCGAACCGGCGAACCAAGGTTTTGCAGACCCGGCCATTAGACCACTCTGGTACCGCGGCAATTTGTCATCTTCAATTATTAAGTTCCCCAATTATAACATAAGCAGCTTCATTTACGAAGATTAGACACTTCCACAGCTAGAATTTCATGCTATAATAACTCCTTCTAAAAAGAAATAATAATTAGAAAGAAAGTTATATGTTGGAAAAGTTTACCAAAAACGTTGCCACCATTGGCCCTGCCACCGAGAGTGAAGAGACCATTGCCAAACTCATTGATGCTGGCATGAACGTTGCTCGTTTTAACACCAAGCACTCTAGCCCCGCTTGGCATCAAGAGAGAATTGCACGCGTTCGCAAAGTTGCAGCAGAAAAAAATGTTAGTGTTGGTATTTTACTTGATCTCCAAGGCCCAGAAATTCGTATCAATTTACCAGAGGAAAAACCTTTCGCTTTAATTGAAGGTGAAACTTGCATTTTTACCGATAATCCAGAATTTTCTGCGCCAAAAAAAGTCATCATCCCTAAAAATGTCGTTGATACTTTACAAGTTGGCAATATGGTCCTTTTGGATGATGGTTTTTGCGAACTCGAAGTTGTTGCCAAAGAAAAGAATTCCCTTGTTCTCAAAGCTTTAAGTGCTTGTACTGTCAAACATCGCAAAACCATGAATATTCCTGGCATTACCATCGATATGCCTTCATTGGTTCCAGCTGACTACGAACAATTGGACGGCGCCGCCAAAAAAGACATGATCGACTTTGTTGGTTTATCTTTCGTCCGCAACAAACAAGACATCGACTTTTTACGCGAAGAGTTGAAAAAAAGACATATTGAAGCACAAATTGTCGCCAAAATTGAAACTCAATCCGCTCTTGATAATCTCGATGAAATCATTGCCGCTTCTGACGTAGTTATGGTCGCTCGTGGCGATCTTGGTGTCGAAGTTCCTTATGAAGAGCTTGCTTATTGGCAAAAAAATATCATTACCGCTTGTCGTTTGGCTGCTAAACCAGTTATTACTGCCACTCAAATGCTCAAGAGTATGACTGAACAACCTCGCCCGACTCGAGCCGAGGTTTCTGACGTTGCTAATGCGATTTACGATGGCACCGATGCTGTCATGCTTTCAGAAGAAACCACCATTGGCGCTTATCCAGTCAAAGCAGTGAAAACTCAAGCCAAAATTGCCATTTTCAATGAAAAATTGGCTCAAGACGAGCTTTGTTTGCCACTTTCTACTGACAAACAAGAAGTCATTGCTGAAAATGTCTATGATATCGTAGAAAATAGCAGTTTGGATCTTAATGCGATTTTGGTTTTGACCAATACTGGCCGCAGCGCTAGACTTTTGTCTCGCTTGCACCCTAGCTTGCCAATTATTGCCGTCACCGCCAATCAAGATACTTACTATCAACTTTCCGTTGCTTACGGGGTTTTGCCAGTCAAAATTAACCAGGCGACTGCCAACGTCAAAGACGTTATCGCTGAATTAAAGCGTCAAGCTTTAGTAGAAGCCGGTCAACAATTAGTTGTTATGCATGGTATTACTTCAGAAACTGGTTCCACTGACACCATTTCTTTGGTAGAAGTAGAATAAGATTGACGAAGTCTAAAACTGATCTTAACCAAGCGCCGCTTTTTGTAATTAAACAAAAAGCGGCGCTTCCATTTTACCAATACATTTTTTATTAATATTTTTTTCTTAAATTAAATTTTCCCACACATCTTTTACCACTGTTTCTTTTGTCGGCAAAGCTTTTTCACACTGGGCGGCAGCCATCACTAGTACTCGTTTTTCTGGTAACCCCACCGCTAAGGCTGCCGCCAATAGCTGGCTCATTGCTTGCGCTGTCGACAACATTTGTCGATGAAATTCATTCCCTACCACCAATGTCACCGTTCTTTCATCTTCATTTAAAAAATCTGCACACAAAAGTAAGCTTGCCAGGCTTGGACTTTTGCTTTTAAGCTCATTCGCCCACTGTAACACTCGCTGTTGCCAAGATTGTCCCATTTTTGCCTCTTTTTACCTATTTTTTACTGCTAACTTTTTTTGCTTTTTCTAGAATTTGCAAAATTTTCAATTCCAGATCTAGATAGGGGATAGTCAGACCTAAACGTAAATCAGTCAATTCGCCCAACAAAAAGCCTGCTTGCGCTTGACTTAATACTGTCGGTTTTTCTTTCTTTATCCCTTTCACCAGTTCGGCATGTAAAAACTCAAAAAACTCATTAATCAAGAATTTTTCTTGCCACGCTTGTGCTCGTACTTTCGCGAAAAAGTCCACCGCCGCTACTTCATTTTTAGTCAAAATTATTTCCACTAATTCTCGCACCAATTGTGTCTGGTCACCTGTTAGATGTTCTATCACATTTTCCTCGGTAATCGCTCCATAATTAGCTACAGTCTGTAATAATTTCACGCCGTCACGAAAGCTTCCATCTGCTAACTGAGCAATTTTTACTAAAGCCTGATCTTCTGCCTCCATTTTTTCCGCCGTCAAAATTCTCGCAAAAGCTTTTTTAAGTTCAGCTTCACTCGCTCGATGAAAATTCAATAAGCTGCAGCGACTAATTACCGTTGGTGGCACTTTTTGTTGTTCCGTGGTCGCTAGAATAAAAACGCAGTGAGCAGGCGGCTCCTCCAAAGTTTTCAGCAAAGCGTTAAATGCCTCCGTTGTAAACATATGAACTTCGTCCAGAATATAAACCGCCATTTTTGTCAGTGGGGGAGGAGCTGCCAATTGTTCCTGCAATTGTCTGACGTCATCAATCCCACGATGTGAAGCTGCATCCATTTCCACCACACTATAAGAATTACCAGCGAAAATATTTTGAACTTCTTTATCCTCTAAATCTGGATCCACCAGCGGCAGTAAGTGATCGGTTTTCTTTTGTAAGTAATTATTTTCTACTGCCGCCTCATTCGCCTTCGTCGCCAGCATTGCCGCCATTATTCTTGCCGTCGACGTTTTGCCAGTGCCACGCGGACCAGTAAAAAGCCACACTTGCGCCAGCTTTCCACTTTTCGCCAAAGCCGTCATATTTTCGCTCACATCTTGCAGATGCAATTCACTAAATTTACGCGGTCTATAAAAAACTTGCCATGATTTTGCCATAAACCCATTATAACCCCTGAAACTCTAATTTCCTTATTGACTTTTACCTTTTGTCATCTTTTTTTCATCTCAATTTATGCCTATTTATCAGCATTATTCTTTATCAGTTTTTTCTTTGGCCATTTACAAAAGTTCCCTAGTTTTCCAACTAGGGAACCAACAGCTCGACACTACAATAAACAACGGACAAATATTAAGCTTGTACTGTCTTGACCACCGCTTTAAAAGCGTCTAAATCATTCATTGCCAAATCAGCCAAGATCTTTCGATCTAAACCAACTTGGGCTTTTTTCAATAAAGAGACAAAACGAGAATAATTCAAATTCTCATCCGCCATCTTTACCGCCGCACCAATCCTGGTAATCCACAAAGAACGTAAATCGCGTTTGCGCAATTTCCGGCCCACAAAAGCGTATTGACCGGCGTGCATGTAAGCCTCATTGGCGCGTTTAAACAACCGATGATTGGCACCCCGAAAACCTTTATTGGCCTTCAAAATTTTCTTATGTCTTCGTGAACGAATAAAACCTGTTTTGACTCTCATAATTTTACATTCCTAACATCTTTTTCACCTTTTTCGCCATGCCCCCAGTTACCTGAGTTAAACGACGATAATTTCTTTTGGCTTTTTTACTTTTATTAGCGCGCAAGTGACGCATGTTTTGCGTTCTTCGCAAAATTTTACCAGTACCAGTGATTTTAAAGCGTTTGGCCGCTCCTTTTCTGGTTTTCCGTTTATAATTTTTTGCCATAATTAATATCCCCTTTTCTCCAAACTTTTTTGCTTTTAATTATTTTTCTTGCTCTTTTTTAACGGCATCAATTGTAACTGCATTTTTTTGCCAATTAATTTCACTGGCACTTCCACTTGCGCGATTTCCGCCAATTCTCCCACCACTCTATCCAATATCTCCTTTGCTATATCCTGTTTAGTGATATTTCTACCACGCAATTCCATTGACAAGCGGACTTTGTTATTGTGTTTCACAAAATCAACCGCTTTGCGCATTTTGGCTTGCAAATCATTCTCGCCAATAAAAGGAGTTAAACGGATTTCTTTAATCTCTTGAACTTTATTTTTCTTCCGTTCATCAGCTTTTTTTTGCGACAATTGATAACGATATTTTGAGAGCTCAATGATTTTCACGATTGGTGGATCGGCTTTATCAGTAATCAGCACCAGATCTTTTTCATCTTGATGTGCCAACGCCTGAGCTTGAGCAATAGGCATCACACCTAAGGCTTCTCCTCGCTCATCCATCACTCGCACTTGAGGAAAACGAATCAAATTATTAGCCACCACGAAAACACGTTCACGCTGTGAGCGCCGTCTTGGACCGCTTCTTTTAATCACGAATTATTTTTCCTCTCTTCATCATTACAGATTTGTGATTATACCACAGGCATACCAAAATTTCAATCTCTTTTCACTTATAGCTTTCGCTTTGCTTTTCTCCTCATTTTCTCCAGCGATTTTTGAGCCAATCATCATGCCGATTTTACTTGATTATT
>CAYVKW010000009.1:0-32313 GCA_964452285.1 uncultured Pseudomonadales bacterium
CTCCTCCGGCACGATGATAATCATAACTTTGGCCGCCAGCACCACCACCACCAACGAGAAAGACATCAATGGTGGAGCTATTTTTGGGGATGAAAGTACCTGAAGTTAAGAACTTTAATCTATACTTGCCGCTACCATCGTCAACGATGGTAGCAGAACCACTGTATGTACCAACGTCGGAAAGGGCGAGGGCGAAAGTGGATGAGTGTGAAGTGAGAAAGAATATAAGTGCTAAAGCTGTCACTTTCACTGATGAGAGAATTACTTTGAGTAAATGAAGGAAAGGAAAAGAAGAAATGGAAAAGTAACTGTGGCAAGATTTTGGGCACAATTGACGACAAGTGGCTAGTTGATATTTTCTAGATAACATAATGAGTTTAATTTGACTGAAAAATTCTTACTATTATTCTAACATAGTTTTGAATGAAAAAACTTTGAATGAGAAAAGAAGAGAGAGTGCTATAATAGCTGATATATGACTGAGAATGAGAAAAAGAACTGGCAAAAATTAAGAGAAGAACCGGAAAGATGGGAGAAGTTCTGGTGGCGAGAAAAAACGATTAATTTGTTGCGGCAATTTTTTCAAGAAAGAGGTTTTCATGAAGTAGAAACGCCGCTTTTGGTCCCAAATCCAGGAACGGAACCTTATCTAGAAGTATTTGAGACAGAATTAAAGCTACAAAATGAGACGCCAAAAGCGGCGTTTCTAGTAACGTCGCCAGAACTGCAGATGAAAAAATTGCTAGCAGCGGGAGCAGGAAATATTTTTCAGATTACCAAGAGTTTTCGCAATGGAGAGGGACGCAGTCCGACTCATAATAGTGAATTTACGATTTTGGAATATTACCGGCAAGAGGCAACTTATTTTGATTTAATGAAAGATATGGATGAAATGTTGCTTTTCTTAGTCAAAAGAAAAAAATTGACTTATCAAGGAAAAACTTATGATTTAAGTATGGGCTGCGAGAGAATAACGGTGCAAGAAGCTTTTGCTAAATATGCACAGGTGGATGAAAAAACACTATTGGATCAAGAGAGTTTGTGCCAAAGAGCGAAAGAAAAAGGTTATCAAATAACTCAAGACACAACTTGGGAAGAAGCTTATAATCAAATTTTCTTAAATGAAATTGAACCACAATTGGGACAGCAAAGACCAACGATAATTTACAATTATCCGCGAGAGCAAGCGGCGTTGGCAAAATTGTGTGAAAACGATCCGCGATATGCACAAAGAATGGAAGTTTATTTAGGTGGTCTAGAATTAGGAAATGGTTTTGGTGAATTAACTGATGCCGATGAGCAAGAAGAAAGATGTCGGGCAGATTTACAAGAACGAGCGCGGCTGGGAAAAACTCCTTACGATTACGATCATGATTTTATTGAAGCACTGAGAACCATTGATTTCCCAGCCGCGGGAATTGCGATTGGCGTGGACCGACTGGCGATGCTTTTGGCGAATGCCAAAAGCATAGAAGAAGTGACGCTGTTCCCGACCACCGAAATTTTCTAAAAATCATTCAGTAAAAAATGAAAAAATAGGAGCTTTATTTTTCTGCCAAAGGTAGAACGATAGTGAAAGTGCTGCCCTTGCCCAAAACGCTTTCTGCGACAATGTTACCATGATGTTTCAACATAATTTGTTTGGAAATATATAAGCCCAGACCGGTACCAGTTTCTTTAATTTTTACGTAAGAATTTTCTAGACGGCAAAACTTTTTAAAAAGTTTGGGGAAGTCATCTTGATCAATACCGGAGCCGGTGTCTTTGACAACAATACAAGCTTGGTTATCTTGACTCTCACAACTAACCGTTACTCGTCCTTGAAGAGTAAACTTAAGAGCATTGCCAACAATATTTTGAGCAACTTCAGCTAATTTAGCAATGTCGCCGGTGACTAAAATAGGTTTGGCACTGATATGTTTAACAAATTTCACATCTTTACCATGAATTAAAGGTTCAAATTCTAGAAAAATTTGATTAACCAATTGATTGAGGTCGAAAGTTTCAGGCATCAGTTGGAAGCGATTGCCTTCAATGCGAGAGATAGTCAACATGTCATTAACCATGCTAATCAGACGGTCGGTGGAATCAAGAGCAATTTGGATAAATTTTTTGTTTTCTTTGAAATGGCTGTCGTCGTTATTTTTATTAACCAACCATAGATAATTTTTGATGGCGGTCATCGGAGTGCGTAACTCATGACTAGCGACAGAAACGAATTCGTCTTTAATTTTATCGGCGACGACTAATTTTTCATTGGCGCGCACTAATTTTTTAGTGGCACTGTCAACTTTGCGTTGTAAGAAATCATTGATGTTTTTAGCATTTTGGTAAATAATCGCACGATCAATCATGAGTAAAATTTCGCTCAGAGTTTTTTCTAAAAGCTCAATGTCTTGAACGAAATATGGATCTTGATTGAGTTTATTGCCCAAAACCAAAATGCCTTGAGAACCAGAATAAAGAACCATTGGAAAAACGGCCTCATACCCTTCTTTTTTCATTAATTGAATTAAATTCCTATCTTCTCGTTGATGAGCAAAAACTAGCTCTTCCAAAATTAAGGGACGATAAGATTTATCCTTTTGCCATTTTTTTTGACATAATTCATAAAGCGGTGCGACTTCTTTTTTTTCATTGAAAGTATTGGTGAGAAAAAAATGACCGTCATCGGTAAAATCTTCATAAATTAAATTGCCAGTATTTTTAATAAGCAAAGAAATAAAACGTAAAGTTTCAACAATGATTTTGTTTAAACTGAGTTCGCGCGAAATACGATTGAGAAATTTCTGATTTTCAGCTTTCCAGTCCAGACCATGATTGACAATTTTTCTAATTAAGAAGTCTTGAAAATGTTGATAAATATAAATAAAAGCAATTGACCAAAAAATAAGAAAGAAGAAGGAAGAAAGATAACGATAATGACTAGGCCAAGAAATGGACAAACTACTGAGAAAAATTAAGGCCAAAACCACCCATAAAAATAGAATAAGATAGTAGAAAATTTTTGCCAAAAGAAAATCTAAACTAGTAAAACGAATTTTAAGTAAGGAATAGCCAATCACGCCGCTAATAACAACGCTCATAAGGAGACTACCCAAATTGGTTAAACTGCTGTTGTGGAAAATAACCACAAGAAAAAAGTTGAAGATGAGAACAATAACGATTGTGCTAACGAAGGCGGCAGACAAATAAGTGTAACGGACTTTTTCCAAACCGTGAGCTTTTTTAATGTTGCGAATAAAATTAAGACAAGCCAAAGCACCGAAAAGAAGAAAGTTGATGGCAGTAAAAATAATACCCCAAGAAGCAACTGGAGAAAAACCGGTGGCAGTGATACTAACGCTGGAAAAAGTGTAAGGGGAAAAATTGAAAATAATATTGAAAACAGCCCAAGTAATGCAGAACCAGAACCAAGAGGGGCGCAAATTTAGTTTTTTATCTGGGAAAGTGCAAGAAAAAAAATAAAGAGTGACTGGAATGCCGGCGGTCGCCACCATCACCAAACGAACAAAAAATAAAATTTGCGCTGAAGATAAAAGCGCTGATTGAGAAAAAGCGTTACAAATCACCCAAAGGCTAAGCTGAATCACTAATAAAAGAAATAAAGAGTGAGTAGTTTGCTTTCTATTAATATTCCAGACTTTGTAGCCGATAAAGAGATTAAAACACGCCACAAGGCAAGCTAAAATGATGCCTAAATTTATCATAGAGTGATTATACTTTTATTTCTTTTTTTTGGCAAGGAAAAACTGGCGACAATCCAAAGCGAAACTCAAAAACATAGAGCGGGGGTTGTTCCAAGCTTGGACTTTGAGCTGATCGTTTTTCTTATCAAAAAGAAAACGTTTACAAGCAAATTGAGCTTTAGTTTTGCGATTGATAAGATAACGAACCGCTTTTTCCGTAGCAATGCCAGCTGCGACTAAAGTGGTGCTGCCCATCTGAGGTGTGGTCCGACGAAAAGGACTATCAGAACGATTTTTGAGGAAAAGACCGGCTTCGTCACGAAAAGCGTTTTCCAAACCGACTAAGTAAATGGCCGCGGCTAGGAAATCTTTTTTGAGTAGAACATCTAATTTTTTGTTACTAATACCTAAAAAAAGACTTTTACCTTGTTCCAAATCGTGAGGATTATTAAAATTGATTTCTGCCACAGAGCCAACGTCAGCTAACTGAATAATAGGTAATGAATTTTTTTGAGCGACTTTGAGCAAATCAATTTTATGGAAAATATTGTCAATGGCTTCAATCATTAAATCTACGGCGGGATAATTGCGACTAGGAGAAAGATATTTTTGGAAATTTTTAATTGAAAAACCATGGGGCTCTAAATAAATGACCTGAGTTGGATCTTGAGCGTGGACTTTGCGGGCAAAAGCGATAGCTTTGGAAACATCAGCGGCGACATCAAAAACATCATAATCCGTGCGATTAAAATTGGTCGGGTTTGGGCTCTTGGGGTCGCCGATAGTGAGATAACCGGGGCGCGCGTCGCGCAAAATCATATGGGCGGTAACTGAAGCGACACTGGCGCCAGCGACTAAGATATGAGACCGATTGAGAAGAGAACGGATTTCGTACCAACTTTTTTGATAATTTTGATCACGATAAAGGGCGCTGCCGCTGGCGACGAGAGCTAATTTGTAAGCTGGCAAAGTGGGAAATTGAACGGCATGGGAAAAATGATTTTGCGCGTCGAAATAAAAAGCATAAAAGCCAAAATTAAGTTTATCAACAGCATGCTGATAAGTCAAAAATTCTTTGACTAAATATTGACAAACTGGATCGCGAGGATTGTGAGTGAAGATTTTTTTTAATTGAGTGTGAGTACTAGCAACGACACTTAAAACTTGAGAGGAAGAAATTTTTTGGGTGACGCCGTCTAAAGTAAGAAGAAATGAGCGACCTTTTTTGACTAAAATATTTTGACTAAAAATTTCTTCGGCAGTAAATAATTGTGGACGACCGGGATAAAGAGTGCGCGGATGACGGAGACGACGACGAACGGTATTCAAATTCCAATCACGGGCGATAATTTTCTGCCAGAGTTCTTGGTTACTTGATTTCGATTTCATAAGCGGCAATATCTGTAAAATAACGAGGGTGAATTTTAACAAACTTGTCTGTAACTTGGTTATGAGCAAATTTGGCTGTCTCCAGACGATGAAAAGGAATACCGGCTGCAGTAATAAATTGCGCAACATTGGCGCGCATAGTAACGCCAAGCCAAGAATTTTCTTGTGGCATGAACCGAGGTAAAACTTTAAATAAAGCTTGAACGACAGCTTTTTTCAAAGTCAAATTTGATTCCAAATCAAGAAGAGGATGAAAAGCGAGACGTTCAATCTCATAGGGGAGCAGATTTTTTTCTTGATGAGGCCAAAGCTGCCCTGTGGGTAAATCAAAAAAGGAAAAAATTTCTAAATTTTCACTTTGAGTGAGGCGAGCAGTACCTAAAATCAAACGGCGGCGTCCAAGAACAGCCTTCACCACCAAAGTAACACTGTTTGGAGCTCGCACAATTTCTTGAAAAGAAGCGGGAACAACATAATCGTCTTTTTGGCTATAGCGCCAATTATAGGCTAAGTGAACGATTTGCTCGACGGTGGTCAAATCACGACTTGTGGCGCGCTCAGCCACAAAGTGATTTGGGTCCAAGTGTCCGTAAAAAGGCTGAGCGCGCTCAAGTAATTTTTTAGCGACAATCAGCAATTGAGGATCGTGACTGAAATGAGCAATTTTATCTAAGTACGTTTGTGATATAGTTTGATAAGTGGACGTATTTGACTTTCTACAACAATTGTGATAAAAATATGATGTTAATTATTACAGGTGTGATTATAGTGGAGAAATCAATGATGTCAAGCACTAATTATCAGTATCCTTTAAACAAAGTGGACTCGGCTGAAAGCTTTCGGGTTTTAATAAAAATGGGGGCAAAAAAATACGGCAATCGACCAGCATTTGTTTACCAAAATCATGAAGAAGACGAATTAACCACTATTACTTACAACCAATGGTTAACTGAAGTAATGACCGCGAGCGCTGGACTAGCAAAAGAACTAAACTTAAACCCTTCACGAAGAGAAGGGAAAAAAATTGCTTTAATAGCTCCCAATAGTTATAACTGGGTTTTGGCTTACTTTGCCGCTCTCAATTTAAATCAAGTAATTGTACCTTTGGACTGGCAACTGCCAGCAAGAGATCTGCTGAATGCGCTGCAGAAAGCCAATGTGAGCGCCATAATTTATGCGCCCGAAGTGAGCGAAAAAATGCAAGCAGTCAAAATGGCGAATGTAAAAATTCGCCATTTTATTAGTTGGGAAGAAAATGCCATGGCGAGTTGCACTTGGCCAAAATTGATGGCTAACGGTGAAAGTGAGCTGAAAAAGGAAATTGATTTTGAACAGAAGTGGCCAGTTTATCCAGAATCCTTATCGGTAATCATGTTCACATCTGGCACCACATCTTCGCCAAAAGGAGTGATGCTGACGCAGGCTAACCTAATGGCCAATGCCACTGGCATTGCTCAGTTATTAGATTTAAAAGAAGAAGTGTTACTTTCGATTTTACCGCTTTTTCACGCTTATGAGTTTACGGCAGGAGCACTAACACAATTACTGTGCGGCAGCACAATTTATTATTTAGCAGGTGGTTTGCACCGTTTTTCACAAAATTTGCAGCTAGCTAAACCGACTTTATTATTTTTAGTACCTTTAATTGTAGAAGGTTGTTATACACGGATTGTACAAGCACTACCAAATGATTTAGATCAAAAACTGATCAATCAAGTGACAAAAAAATATTTTGGCGGCAAATTGCGCAAAATTTTAGTTGGAGGTGCACCACTCAATCCTGAAGTCGCAGATAGATTCGAAGAAATGAAAACAGTAATTATTCAAGGTTATGGAGCATCGGAAAATTCGCCAGTGATTGCTACAGGCAGAGATCGAGCAAATAAACATAAAAGCGTTGGCTTCCCCTTGCCCAATAGTAAAGTGAAAATTGCGGAAAAAAATGAAGATGGCGTGGGTGAGATTATGGTGCGCGGACCAAGCGTGATGATGGGTTATTATGGAGATGAGAAGAAAACTAACGAAGCAATAAAAGACGGTTGGTTGTGTACTGGAGATTATGGTTATTTTGATGAAGACGGTTTTTTGTATGTGACGGGGCGCAAAAAAAATGTCATTATTGGCAAAAATGCGAAAAATGTTTATCCGGAAGAAATTGAGCAATTGCTAAATGAAACTTCAGGAATAAAAGAATCGTTGGTTTACGGGAAGCTAGTGAACGACGATGTGGAGGTGGCAGCTTTAATTGTACCGGAGGAGAATTTGGCGGAAAAATTAGAAAAGCCGCTTATAGAAGAAAAGGAGGACGGAAATAAAATTGCCATGGAAACAAAAGCGATTAAGAGTTTTTTGAAAAAAAAGATCAAGGAAATTAATGCTAATAATCCACGTTATAAAGAAATTAAGGAGTGGCAAATTGTGAGCGGCTTACCAAGAACAACAAGTGGTAAAATTAAAAGAGGACAAAATGTCGATGAGAAATAAAAAATTTGGACAAGTATTATCAATATGTTATAATGAAGCACGACTATAAGAAAGTCGTAAGAGAGGTAAAATGGCAAAAAAAAGTGAAAAAATCCTTTTGATTGAAGATGAAACAGAATTGCGCGAGCTCTATGAAATGTTATTGAAAGATGCTGGCTATGAAGTGGAAGCAAAACCAGATGGGAAAAGCGGTTTAGAAGCAATTGAAAAAGGCGGTTTCGATTTAGTGCTTTTGGATATTATGTTGCCGTTTATCGATGGTTTAGAAATTTTGGAACGTTTATCAAAAAGTGATAATAGCAAACAACCAACAAAAACAATTGTTTTACTGACTAATTTAGCGCAGGACCAGACAATTGCCAAAGCTTTGGAGTTGGGAGTGCGGGGCTATATGATTAAAAGTGATTACAATCCTGAACAATTGTTGCAATCGGTGGCAGATTTTTTACGCAAGTAAAAAATCTGAGGGAAAGTTTCAAGTTGATGACGGGCATTTAATAAACGCTAGAAATAGCATGGACGTGGTTTTCTGGTAATTTAAGATAAGCAAGTATGCCCAATCAAAGCTGGCGACAGTGACGTGGCTAAAAATTCTACCGTAAACAATAAGTGTTTAAGCGGTTTTTAGATTTTTAGTAATCAGATTTTCAAAGCCAGCTTTGCCCAAAAAACCGCTAGCGCGTTCAATCTCTTGACCGTCTTTGATGACGACTAAAGTTGGCATGCTAGTAATACCGTATTCAGCAACACTTTTTGGCGAAAGATCGACGTCTATTTTGACAATGACCACGTCTTTTTTGTATTGACGAGCCAATTCTTCCATAATTGGCGCAGTCATTTGGCACGGACCACACCAACTAGCAAAAAAATCAATTACAATGAGTTTACTTTTATTTTGTGCCAAAAATTCGTGCAAAGCATCATCTTCTAAATGAATAGCGGCGTCTGACATATTTCCCTTTCGAGTGTTATTATTAAGTTAGCCTTATTCTAAACGATTTCTATTCAATTGCAACAGCAGAAAAACCGCAACAAAAAAATTAAAGCTTTATAAGCATAATACTGAGCGCAAAAAAAACGAAAGGACGAAAAAAATAATAATTAGAGATAAATAAGAAAAGAAAATGTGTTATAATACGCTTTGTTCTGATGATTATGTGTGTGAGCGTAATATGGGTCCGTAGCTCAGTCGGTTAGAGCGGCAGCCTTTTAAGCTGCGCGTCCCGGGTTCGAGTCCCGGCGGACTCACTTTCAAGAGAGAATTGATTTGTGCTATAATAATTTATCTATGGGAATGTTTTGGGGGTTGTTGATAGTGATTTTTTTGAGTCCACTTTTGGGCTGGTTTTTCGTTCGTAAAAGAGAGGTGGGACAAAAATTTTTGAGTTTTTTTCTGGGTTTAGCAATGGGCACCTTAGGGTTTTTATTTTTGACAGAGAACATTCAAGAGCTCTTCCCATGGAGCGAAAACTCGTGGTGGGCGATTTTATTTTTGTTAATCGGTTTGGGAATTAATTTTTTTCTTGACCGCAGTCTACCAGAATCTGAGCATCATCACCATCATCATTGTCATCACGAGGGAAAAATGTGTCACCTAGCCACTATGACCACTATCAGCTTAGCAGTGCACAATATCATTGAAGGTGCGGCTTTTGGTATATTGGCGGCTACCGACATGACGGCAGTAAGTGTGCTCGCGGCAATGATTGTATTGCACAATATTCCGCTTAACTTAGCTTTATGGATACCAGAATCTTATATTCATAGTCAAAAGAAACATATTTACAAACATTTGTTTTGGGCAAATTTTCCGTTCGTAATCGGAGCGATGAGCTATTACGCCACCATAGCGGAAAATTTGCCTGAATCAGCAATGATAATGGCAGAATTTCTAGTCTTTGGGATGATTATCTATTTACTAATACATGAAATTTGGCCGATTGCTTGGCAAGGAAAAGGCAAAAAAAATACGATTTGGGGAATTTTGGGCGGTGGAATTTTAGTAGCGATCATCAATTTTTTTAGCTAAAAAAAACTAAAGGCGGGATTAATTAAAACTCCGGGAACTTGTTTGCTGGAAAAGTGACATAATAATTCATATTATATTGGAGTATAATATAGAAGTTCTGTAAAAAATTAACTCAAACAAATAAACGAAAGAAATTGCCTGAATACAAAAGGAGGAAAAGCAATGAGTTGGAATCCAAAGAATAAAATCGAGGTCTATGGAGAAATTTTGTCTCCATTTAGGATGATCACTGAAAACCAGTATGAATTTGAAATCCGCGTCTGGAGGAGGAGCGGAGCAGAAGATATTCTTTTGGTCATCGCTGAGAGGTCATTGATCAAAGAAAAGCGAGTCGGAGACAAAGTGATCGTCATCGGCGAAATCAATTCTTTTTACCGTTTATGTAACGGCAGAAACAGGCAAATATTGCGAGTATTTGCTCATGCCTGCTATTTTTCTTGGGGAGAGGAAACCACGAACTCAGTTTATCTGCTGGGAAAAATTTGCAAGTCGCCGATTTTAAGAAAAACGCCTTATGGACGAATTATCGCCGACACAATGGTGGTAGTAATCAAAGAAAACAATGGGGCGGATTTTATTCCTTGTATCTTCTGGAGTCAGCAAGCAATTGAAGTCAATGAATTGAAAGTTGGCAGCAGGATTAGCGTCAGAGGGCGATTGCAAAGCCGAAATTACACAAAAGTACGAGAAAATGGCGCTGCTGAAATAATCACGGTGCGCGAATTGTCGGTACAGACTTTTAATAGCTTCCAGAGCTGGTAAACATTGCTTTTGTTTGAGTTAATAATAAATTACAGCAACAATTTCCCACGACCTAAAAAGCGTGGGATTTTTAATAAAAAAGTGACATATAATAAAAACAAAAGTGAAGGGGAAAAATGCCAGAATTACCAGAAGTAGAAACAGTGAAGAATAGTTTGAAAGCGCTGATTGTGGGGCGCAAAATTTCCGGCGTGGAAATTTTGCGTGACAAAAGTTTTCCAATGAAAGAAAGACAAGAATTGGTGAAAGGACAAAAAATCATCGATTTACGGCGACGGGCGAAATTTATTGATATAGTGCTAGAAAATAATTATCATTTATTAACTCATTTAAAAATGACGGGACAATTGCTCTATGTGAGAAGCGGCAATCTGATGGCAGGCGGCGGTCATCCGACAGAGGACGTGTTGCAAGAATTGCCAGGAAAACACACAAGAATTATTTATACTCTCGATAACAATGGACATTTATATTTCAACGATATGCGTGTTTTTGGTTGGATGAAGGTACTTGATGAAAAAGAAATGAAAACTGAATATGCTAGGCTGGGACCAGATGCAAATGCAGCAGAGTTGACTGGTGAGTATTTATGGAAATGCGGACAAAAGAGAAAGCAGCCGATCAAACAAGTAATTATGGATAATGCGGTTTGCTGTGGTTTGGGGAATATCTATGCAGCAGAAACTTTATTTGCAGCTGGAATTGACCCGAGAAGAGAAGCAAAAAGTATAACTGAGAAAGAAGCGGGGGAAATTGTGCGCGAGGCAAAAAGAATTCTGAATTTGGCGATTAGCAAGAGAGGAACGACTTTTGATGGACGCTATGTGGACGCCTTGGGAGAAGGTGGTAATTTCGAGAAATTGCTGCAAGTGTATGGGCGAGAAAATGAACCGTGCCGAAAATGTGGCGCAAAAATAAAAAATGTGCGTCTGGGCGGACGAAGCACTTGCTTTTGCGCCCATTGCCAAATCTGAAAATTTGTGGTATAATCGCCCTCTTATGAAAGCAAACATCCATCCAAATTGGCAAGAATGCACAGTGACTTGTGCTTGCGGTAATTCTTTTGTAACTCGGGCAACGGTGGCAACGATGCAAGTTGATATTTGCGATAAATGTCATCCGTTTTTTACCGGAGAAGAGAGATTTGTCGATAAACAAGGTAGAATTGATAAATTTAAACAAAAAATGGATATTTCCAAGAAGAAACGTGAAGAACAAAAGGCAAAAGAGGCGGAACGTTTAGCGAAAAAAGCAGAGGCAGCGGCGCCAACAGCAGAAAAAAAATCTTTCAAACAGATTTTGAACCAAGCCAAACGCGAGCAAGAAGTGGCGGAAAAAGCAAAAAAGGTAGAAGCAAAAGAAGCTTAGCTGATTTATAATTGGAAAATCCTGATTTACATTGATAAATCAGGATTTTTTGTAAATTAAATGAAAAACAAAAGAAGAAGAGAGAGTAAAAAAAGAAATGAAAGTGAAAAAGAAATAAAATGAATCCTTTTGCAGAACAACTGAAAAGCCTAGAAGAACGGATTAATGAAACGGAAGCGTTAATGCGAGATCCGGAGTTGGCGGAGATGGCGGCGGCCGAAGTCGCCGATTTGCGGACACAGAAGGAAGCTTTGGAAGCCGCCGCTGAATCAATGAACGTTGATCGTAATAGCGAGGCGCCGCCAGACTTGCAAGCGGCCAACTGTATTATCGAAGTCCGGGGCGGCGCCGGTGGCGATGAAGCAAAAATTTGGGGTAGTGAACTAATGCGTCTATATTTACGCTTTGCGGAGAAACAAAACTTAAGAGTGGAATACTTAGATGACGAAGTGATAAAATTGCGCGGCAAAGTGCATCTGAGCGATGGACAGGTACTCTCACCTTTTGCCGCGCTGAAATATGAAGGTGGTGTGCACCGAGTGCAAAGAGTGCCAGTGACAGAGTCAGCAGGAAGAATTCACACCAGTACCGCGAGCGTGGCAGTCTTGCCAGAAGTGGCACCTAATAGCGTCAAAATCAAGATGGAAGATCTGGATTGGCAATTTTGCCGAGCAGGCGGGGCAGGCGGACAAAATGTCAATAAAGTGAATAGTGCGGTACGGCTGACTCATATACCGACGGGCATTGTCGTCAATGCCAGACAAGAGAGAAAACAAACTCAAAATCGTGAAATTGCTTTGCAAATGTTGGCAGCGCGATTATGGGAAGTACAAGAAGAAGAAAGACAGAAGAAACTCGGAAATTTGAGAGCGGCGATTGGACGGGCACAAAGAGCGGAAAAAATCCGGACTTTTAATTTTCCACAAAATCGAGTTACAGATCACCGTTTAGAAGAAAGTTGGTATCACTTGGCACAAATCTTGGAAGGTGAAATTGACGAGATTTTAGTCGCTTGCCACAATTTTTTCCGCGCAGAAGAAGAAAAAAGCTAAAAACGAGAACTAAATGTTACTGCTTAAATCGAAACGTGTCGCCTACTTTCAAACCGTCGCGCTCCGCGCGACCAGCGGCGATTTCCAAAACCAAATTGGCTTTATGACTGTTGGTGTAAAGAGGTAAGAGAGCAGCGGGAGTGCCAGTGGCTTCACGAGGAACGTGAGACATGATTTCCACCAACTGATTATCGCGAAGCCATAAAATATCGAGATCAAAATTCATCCGAGGCATCCAAAAACTATAATAAGAAGCGGTGGGCATAACAAAAAGCATGCCGTCGCTGCCGATTTGAGAGCGGTCAGAGAGACCCTGTGCCGTAGCCGCGACACCGCTAACAATTTCCAGACGATAAGTCTGATTGCCCAAAGTGAAATCAGCAAAATCATGATCGCTAAATTGGCGTAAACGAGTGATAAAAGCGCTTTCCTGCCGATGCCAGACGTAGGCAAAAAGCACTAAAAGAATACCAATAAGAATAAGCGCTGAAGTGTGAAGATTTTTTTTCATAAGATAAGGTTTAGAGTTATTTTAGCATAGAAAGACGACGAGCGGATAATCAAAGTTTTTCTAAGCGAAGCGAAGCGACGGGGAAAAGGCTGATAATCTTAGCGTCAGTAGTGCTGACGATGGTCTGCTGCTTCTGTGCCAACTCAATGACCATTTTTTGAGCTTGTTCGTCAAGTTCGCTTAAAATATCATCGAGAAGGAGGACTGGTTGCTGCTCTGTTTGAGTCTGAAGAAAAGCGAGCTCGGCGAGTTTAAGCCACAGAACAGCCATACGATGCTGACCGCGCGAACCATAAGTAAGTAAGGATTTGGGCGCGCCGTCACCAAAGTCAAAACGAATATCTAAATCGTCTTTATGCGGACCAATAAGAGTGTGTCCAGATGCAATTTCAGCATTTTGATAATAATCCAAACGCTCTTGAGTGACGGTGGAATGGTCATAAACAACTTGAAATTGAAGCCAAAAGGGGACTTTTTGATTCAAAAAGTCTAAATACTGACGACGGTGGTCATGAATAATAGCACCATAAGTGAGTAAATTGTGATTCCAATAGGTCAAAGTGTCGCGACTACTCTCCCCTTCTCTAATAGCGGTCAGAAGTTTATTGCGACGAATGAGAGTGGCCTGATAAGTTTTGAGGGCGCCGCGATAGACATCGCTGACTAAGGAGAGCGGCTGATCAAGATAATCGCGGCGCCTGGCAGGAGAGCCTTCGATCAAACGTAAATCTTCTGGACGAAAACAGACGCTCAAGAATTGGCCGATGAAGTTTTTTTGCATTTTTTTGGCGTCACCAAGAGTAAAAAGTTTGGAAGGAGCTTTGCGGCCATTGACAAAGCCGCTGGTCAAGGTGACGCCAAGTTTGATTTTATCGGCAGTCAAACCGTACACTCGAGCCAAATCTTGGCCAAAACGAAGCATTTCGGTGGTTTTGTCGGCACGAAAGCTTTTACCGCTAGTAAGCAAAGAAATGGCTTCTAAAACAGTGGTTTTACCACTGCCATTGTCGGCTAGAAAAACGGTGATTTGGTCGCCAAAATCAAAAGTCTGGTTTTCAAAACGGCGGAAATTTTGTAAGTATAATTTATTGAGTTGCACAGAGTTCTATTTTACCTGTAAAAAAGTGATTTTAAAGCCGAATTTCAAAATGGTGAAGGCAAAAAAAGGCCAGAAGGGGAAACAAAAAGGCTCCGCCATCGTTGATGGCGGAGCCTGTAAAAAGACGACAATAAATTATTTAGCTTTTTTCAAAACTGGCATACCAGTACGAGTGGTTTCCACCACAGTGTAACCAGCAGGAACAGCCTCTAAGAAGCCTGGTCTTTGATCACGAGCAAAGAAATAAATGGTTTGAACACGGCCGTTTTTCAAAGTCACATCTTTGGTGTGCAAGAAATAGGTTTGTCCTTTAGCATTAGTGTAACTAAATGCACTCATATTACCTTTCTTTATGTCGCGAGAGCGACAACTTTTTAATTACTACTTAACGAACCTCATTGAGTTTACTTCAAGAGCTCCAGGTTGTCAAGAGGCACTTTCCTATTTTAACTCGCCGCGCAAAACGACACTGTTACCATCTCTGACCTCGAGTGAGAGAGGAAGCTTGTCTTGACTAACAGCGGTGACGACAATCCAACCGCCTTTGCCATAAGTGAGCACTTTACTTGAGTAAAACTCTGGGCTATCATTGGGCTTAAGCCATAAACGGTAGCCAGTTTTAATGTCAGGTAAATTGGCACTAATAGTAAAGTAAACCTTATTTTCTTTTTTTTCAAAACGAACTTCACCTTGAGCTTGGCTTTGATTATCAGTCACACTCAGATCTAAACTTTCATAATTGCCAACGCCTCGGCTCATTTTCTCTAAAGACTCCAGTTCAGCGACGCTTAATTCTTCGATTTCGGCGCCAGCGCTAATTTCTGGAGCGGGCAAAGAAGCGGCGGTTTTTTGTTGATACCAGCGAACGGCAAAAAAGACGACGATGGCGACAGCCAAAGCAGGTAAAATAAAGGGTAAATATTTTTTCATGAACGATATACAAGTTTAATTGCTGACACCCGGTCCAAATATGATTTAATATAATTAAACTCTACCTTTCTATAACTTGTATTTTCCATGAAAAGTCGGTTTTGTCAAGAGGCAAATCATTATTGCATTTTTTGCGTTAATAAGGTATAATTAAGTTTATGTTTCAGCCAAATTTCACTATTTCCAATAATTTAGTTATGTATCTGTCCCGGATTGAGGCAGCAAGAGCTTTGATAGAAAACTCTCCCCTAGTGCCATCATGGGAGATGAAGTTTCGGAATGAAGCATTACAGAGGACGGTGCATTTTGGTACTAAGATAGAGGGAAATGATTTGACGCGGGAACAAGCGAGCCAAGTGGTAATGATTGACGATAGCAATCTGCGCTCAATTAGTGAAAAAGCAGGTATCGTAGCTAGAGATCGCGATATTCAAGAAGTAATTAATTATCGAAATGTGAGTTGGTGGATTGATCAGCAACAAAATGAAGGTGTAAGTGAAAATTTATTAACTGAAAAAACTCTAAAAAAACTCCATAGCCTAACCGTAAATAGACTGATTGATGAAGAATATGTGGGTGTATATCGTGATAAACAAGTAATAATCAAAGGAGTGGACGGCAACCAAGTGGCTTTCCGGCCGCCGCATAGCAGTGAAGTGCCATTTTTGCTGGCGGATTTTTTTGCGTGGCTCAATAGTGAAGAAGCGACGGCGATTCATCCGATTTTACGAGCGGCGATTACGCATTATCAATTGGTAAATATTCACCCATTTGTAGAGGGAAACGGACGGACGGCGCGAGCAATGGCAACCTTAGTGCTATACTTGGCAAAGTATGACTTCAAAAAGTTTTTTTCTTTGGAACAGTATTTTGACATGGATGTAGCGCGTTATTATCAGGCTCTTTTGTCAGTGCAACAGAGCGGCAATCAAAATTTAACTTACTGGCTGGAATACTTTACTTATGGTTTAGCGATTGAAGTAGATAAAGTCAAACAGCAGGTGATGAAACTATCCAAAGACTTGAAGCTGAAAGAGCAACTAGGGAAACAAATTTCTTTGTCCGAACGGCAGATAATCTTATTGGAAATTTTGCATCATCAAGGAGAAATCACTTCGGAAGAAGCACAACAGGCATTGCCAAATGTGTCAACTGATACGATTTTGCGCGATATGAAGGACTTAATTAAAAAAGGAGTCATTGAAAAACGAGGTGTGACCAAGGGCGTGCGCTATATTTTGAGTGAGTAAAAAGACCGAAATTTAAAACGAAAAAATGAAAGTCCAGAAAAAATTATTAATCAAAATCGGGCTTGGTCTATTGCTGGGCGGAGGTCTAATTTTTGCTTTAATTTCGTATCAAGGGCAACAAGAAAGTATTGTGGCAGAAAAAGAAGAAATGGAAAAAGCAATCTTAGCAAAAGAGGCGGAGGAAAAGGAAAAAGAGGCGGAGGAAAATGAGAGATGGCAAGTCTTCTACGATTTGAGTCTGACGGGAATAGAAAATTTTGTTGTGGATCAAGTGGTGGTGAGCGAAACAGGCAGAATGGCTTTATTGGATAAAAGTCTGGAAGAGATTTTATTGATAGATGAAGAAAAAAAAAGTTTTGGGCGGATAAAAAAACCGGAAACTAGTGAAAAAATAGCTGCGATAACTTGGGATGGAGAAGGGCTGGTGGCGATGGTGGGCGAGTTGTACGAATATGACGAAAAAAAGATGTCTTGGGAAAAGTTGACAACGAGCCTGATGAAAATAAGTGGCGCGAGCAAAGAAGAAGCGGCGGGAATAAATTTGCTGGAAAAATTTGATGAAAATTACTATTGGCTAAATGATAAAGCCTTGAGAAAAATCAAAATGGCGACCAAAACGGGCGCAGAAAGCGTGGAAAATTGGCTAGCCGAAGACAGTTCGCTGACAAAACCGGTGATAGATATGTGGATAGATGGCTATATTTACGTCAGCGACGGTGAAGGAATTAAAAAATATGCGCGCGGCGAAAAAATGAAGTGGGCAATAAAAGAGACGACGACGGGAGCTGCGTATCTGGCCAAAGGCGAAGAAAACTGGTGGATACTATGGCCGGAAGCAGGGGAAGTCTGGCGCGTAAACGAAAATGGAGAAAAAACCGCGATGTGGCAGAATAAAGAACTAAGTGGGACGCGTTTTATCTGGCTCAATCAAGATAAAACTAGAGGTCTGACGATAAAAGGAAATCTAATTTACAGTTTTACGTTGCCTTAATAGTTGCAAAAAAAAATTTTATGTGTTAGAATGAGAAGGTAAAGTTGAAGGTAAAGGGAATTTATGAAACTAATTTGGAGTTTATTAGTCGCAGTGATTTTAGCTAGTAATGCTGGCGGTGTCCAAGCGGCTAGCACTACAGAACAGATTTGTACCACTGATAGTTATGGTAATAGAAATTGTTCCAACTCTACCAGTACGACCACGACACAAGAAGTAACCTATACCAACACCAATACGGAAGTGGAAATCTTGAATACCAGTCTACCAGGACCAGTGCAAGCAATCGCCGCTGGAATTGTAATTTTAGGTGGACTGAGCGTGGTTTTGCGAAAAAGACTTTTGAAGTAAATTGAGATTGAAATTATTGAGATAACGAAATCCTCGTTCTGGCAGCGAGGATTTTTTTGAGGGAGCAAGCAAAAGGTGGAACAATGGAGAAAAGAAAAGAGGGCGATAAAAAAAGGAGCAATGAAAAAATAAAGTCGGGAAAATGCGGGCAAAGAAGAAGGAGAAAGAAAAAAAAAGTAGGTTTTTCGTGATAGAATGAAAAGATGACGACAATCAATTATCAGGAAAAATTTGAGCAAGAAATAAAAAGATTGAATCCACAGCAAAAAGAGGCAGTGGAAACACTGGAGGGACCGGTGTTGGTTTTTGCGGGACCGGGCACAGGAAAAACGCAAGTGCTGACGTTACGAATTGCGAATTTAATTGCTAAAGGATTGGCGGAGCCGCAAAATATTTTGGCCCTGACTTTTACGAAAGCGGCGGCGGTGAATATGCAAAAAAGGTTAACTGGTTTAATTGGTAGTGCGGCTTATCGGGTTTCGATTAATACTTTTCACGGTTTTTGTCAGGAAATCATTGAAAATGAAGGAGAATTTTTTCCATTCAAACACGATAGTCAAGTGCTGGACGATGTGAGTAGGAATGAACTGATGGAAAAAATTCTCCTGACTTTGCCATTAGAAGTATTGCGGCCAGCGGGCGATAACTTTTTTTATTTAAGAGATATTCTGCAACAAATCGGCAAACTGAAACAGGAAAATATAAAAGCGGAGCAATATGAAGAATTGGTGAAAAGAGCGGAAGAAAATACTGACAATCTGATTGCAGAAGAAGAAGCCAAAAAACGTCCGAGTAAAACGAAATTGGATAAATGGAAAAAAACTTTGGCAAAACAAAAAGAACTGCTATTAATTTATAAAACTTATGAAAAAGAATTGACAGCGGAAAACTTTTATGACTACGCTGATATGATTTTGGCTACGATTGTGGCCTTGAAAGAAAATCCCGGATTGCTGGCAAGCTATCAAGAACAATTTCAATATGTATTAGTGGATGAATACCAAGATACGAATAATGCGCAAAATGAAATTTTGCGTTTATTAATGCAATATTGGGAAGGAGCGGCGAATATTTTTGTGGTGGGCGATGCGCAACAATCTATTTATCGTTTTCAGGGAGCAAATTTGGAAAACTTTTTGCGATTTGAAAAAGATTATCCGACCACAAAAAAAATTACTTTAAAAACTGGTTATCGCTGTAGCAATAAAATTTACGCTTTAGCACATCACTTAATGGTGGCAAATGGCTGCGAACTACTGGGCACGGAGCAATTACTGAACAATTTCAAAAATGAAGAAGGAGAAAGCGTCACTCTAACGGAATATCAAAGCAGAGATAGCGAGATTTTGGAAATAGCACAAAAAATTGTGAGTTTGCATGAGGCAGGCGCGCCGTGGGACGAAATAGCAGTGATATATCGTAATAATAAAGAAGCGGCGCGCCTAATGGAAGTCTTAGCTCATTTCGATATCCCGATAGAAATCGAAGGTGGAGTGGATGCGCTACAACAAGAATTGATCAAGAACTTGCTCATAATAGTAAAACTGATTGTAAATCTAGACGACCAAGAAAAAGCTGACTTTTATTTTGGACAAATGCTATGGCAACCGTGGTGGCAATTAAAAGCGGATGCCATTATTCAGGAAGCGCAAAAGGCGCGTGAAAAGAGGGAGAGTTTATGGCGAGCGTGGTCGGAAAAAGCTCAAAGTGACGATGAAGAGGCAAAAAAAATTATTAGCTTGATTGAAAAATGGAAAAAGCAAGCTCAGACAGACAAAGCGGGCGAATTGCTGAGGAAGATAATAACAGAAAGCGGACTAATGGCTTGGGTAAAAAATCAAGATGAGAAGTTTGCTTATCTGATTTATTTATACACAATAGAAAAATTTGCCAGTTTCTGGGAGAAGCAGAGTGCAGAAGATTTTTACTTGGAACAATTTTGGCAAAAGATTAAATTGATGCAAAATCATGGTTTAACGCTAACTGTTTTGGATCTGGATGTGCGAAAAGGTGCAATTAGCTTGACCACGGCGCACAAAGCCAAAGGCAGAGAATGGACAAATGTTTTTGTCTGCGGAGTAAATAACAATAATTGGAATAAAAAAGAAAAAGTGAATCTGCCATTGCCGGCGGGAATTTTGCAGGAACAAAGAGAAGATGAAAACGTGGAAGCTGAAGCGCGACGGCTGCTATTTGTGGCGCTCACGCGGGCGAAAAAACGTTTGTTTATCAGCTGGCATGAAAGTGAAAACGAGAGCGTGAGCGCCAAACCAAAATTGCCATCGATGTTTATTGCTTGTATGCAGGAAGAAGAAGCGGGGAAATGGGCGCAAACAAAAGAGCCGCAACTGGTTGGTGAAAAAACGGGCGAGGCATTGGAAAAATTAATAACCAAGGCGACAAAACCAAACTATGAGGAAAAAGCGCGAGCTTTTTTGAAAGAAAAAGCGGAGAAACTGATTTTGTCGCCTTCTATTTTGGATCTCTATCTCACGGACACCGATAAATTTCTACAGCAATACTTGCTGCAAATGCCAAAAGAGCCAACGACACCAGCGATTGAGTTTGGTAATAGTATTCATTTGGCTTTGGAAAACCTTTATCGAGGACGAGAAAATGGGCAAGAATTTTTACCTCTAGAAACGGTGCAAGAAATTTTCCGGCAAGATTGGTTGAGCAAGAACATGACAAAAATTGACGAAGAAAATTACCTGAAAATAGGTTTAACGTCTTTGGAAAATTATTGGCACACTTACACAGAAGAAGATAGAAGTAATGTCACTTTGGCAGTGGAAAAGAAATTTGGCTATCAAAGAAAACTCTCTACTAAAGCCGGCGTGCCGGTCTGCGGAAAGATTGATCGTTTAGACAGATTAGCAAGTGAGGATAACAAATTGAGAGTAATTGATTACAAATCTGGAAGATCGCAGACAGAAAATCAACTTTTGGGTAAAACTAGTAGTGCTAGCTTGAGTGAAAGAGAAAAAATGTTGCCAGAAAGTCTGAGAAACAAAACGAAAAGGCAGTTATTATTTTACAAATTGCTCTGTCAATTGGAACCGAACTTTCCTTATGAAGTGACATATGGTATGATTGATTTTGTCAAAAAAACTGAAAGTAATACGCCGGTACGAAGAAAGTTTGATTTACCAGAAGGAGAAGTGCAAGAATTGGAAGAATTACTATATACAGTGCGAGAAGAGATTGTGAATTTGCAATTTTTGGATGAAATGATGATAAAATAAAAATATGGAAAATGCAGCAGCGGTAATGGGAATTGAGAATGCGCCGATAAAAAAACAACGGGAAAAGAACGAGGATCGAAAAACAGAAGTAACGCCAAAAAGCGCTACTGGTTTGCAAGAATTATTGGCTAATTTAGATGAAGTCTATGGTATCAACTTGACTGATTTTGCTTTGACGGAAGCAGAAAATAAGCGCGGAGCAGAAGCTGAAGAAAGCTTTCAAAAAGAAAGAGCGACTTTATTGAATTTATTGGACAAAGTGCGAGACAGAGAAGCGCAGACAACACTAGTTCGTAATTTTTATCTAAAAATGGTAAAAAACGGCATGATGTCTCCTCTAGATCATCCAGAGGGGAAGCAGATGCTAGCAAATTTGGAAGAGAAAATTTTGGAAACAAAAAAACAAAATTTGGAAATGCGAAAAAAGTGGGCGCGGGAAAAATTCACGGCACAAGGAAAAGAAGCAGCGGAAATAGAAGAATTTTTGCAAACAACATACCAATGGGATGAAGAAAAAGCTCTCCAAGAAGCGAAAGCAGAAGCAGAAGATAAAATTAGGAAAATGGGCCTGACAGCGGCGTTAGAAACAGTAAAGCTGTCTTATCAAAGAAAAGCAACAGAGGCTTTTAATGGTTTTATCGCGCAGAATGAGATAAAGTCAGAGACGATAGCAGAGCAAAAAGTGATAAAGGAAGAAAATCTGGAAGAAATTAAAAGTGATTTGGCGGTTGATTTTGAAGATGGTAATTTTCTTTTTCACGCTACCAGCGTTGATAAAGCGATACAAATCTTGCAAAGCGGTCAACTAATGAATAGTGCAGCTTTAAAAAGTGAAGGGGCAGAATTGAATGGCGCAACTAATAATTCTGGTTTTGAGGGAATTTCTTGGAATTTTAATCAGGTTGAGGCGCTGCCTGGAGATCGTTATCATCTTGTGGGTTTTGTCACCAGTATCGACGCTGCGCTTGATCACGGGCAGCAACTGGGAGTGCCATCGCGGGCAGCGCCGTATGAACTAATTCAAGTTTCTGAAAATTTGCCAGTAAATGATTTTTATCAAACTAAAAATTAAGCTGAGCTTTATAGTGACCTTAGTTTTGGAGAAAAAAATAGCGTTTTATCAAGTTTGGTGAACTTAAAATTGAAAGCGGCGGACCCAAAAAATGAATTTATTAATTCATTGATTTGGGATAAGTTAAAACCGAAGTCGGAAGCGAGTAAAAACAAAACTGCCGAAGATACGGTTAGTGAAGATGTGGCCACTGATACAACTGGTGAATGGGAAAATGAGGCAGAATGGGATCGATATTACAAAGTAGAAGGAGGAAAAATCATTTTGAATAATGATTTGCTACAGCAAACTGAAGTCTCTACCCTACTCGTTTACCTGAGAGCTTTGCTGCAAACAGAAAAGTTGCAAGAATTAGTAGAATTTAAGAGCGTGCGAACAGTGCGGGAAGCGGCGCAAAAACTAACAGAACCGAAGGCGTGGGCAGATTTTCGTGCAGTTTTTGCGCGACAGATAAAACAACCGGAAAAAGAGTTTGAGGGTTTCACGGCGGCAAATGAAGCAGTAAAGCAAAGTGTTGATAGTTTATATTTAGTCGTGCCTGATCATGATGCAGAGGCATGGCAAGAAGTCTTAAAACGATGTCCAAACCAGCCGAAAGGAGTATTGATTTATGACGGGGAAAAAGTAAAACTGGAAAACTTTGCTTCTAGACATAGTGGTGATCAAAATCAGATGACGCAAATTCTAAGAAGTGTAATTCCAAGAAAAGAAGCGGCAGATGGTGGAATAGATTATGGAGAATTTTTCTTAGGAAAGACGATGGCGGAAACAGCTAGAACTGGTAACCGACAGCAAGTATTGAGAGAGAGTGATACTGAACAAAGAAAAAATCTAACTTGGGCGACACGACAAGAAATGAGAGCAAGACGGCAAAATTAAAAAGTGGAGCTAAAAAGTGAGGAATGAAAAAGCTACAAGGTGGATAAGTGAAAAATACCGATAAATCATGATTTTTCAAATTATTGGAAGAGGCGCGCGCGTCCAAGGCGATAGTCGAGAGGAGCAGTGCGCGCACCGATAACTTTGGCCGGGACGCCAGCAACGATAGCGCGCGCGGGAACATCTTTGGTGACAACGGCGCCAGCCGCAACAACGGCACCCTTGCCAATAGTGACTCCTGGTAAAATAATTGAGCGCGGACCAATAAAAACGTAATCTTGAATCACAACTGGCTCCTCGATGGCTGCCCACGTGTCACTTTTCAAATCGTGTTGACTCGTCCAGAGCATCACTTCACTAGCGATGTCGACATGATTGCCAATAGTGAGAGCACCACGAGAATTTACCAATTGACGGCGACCGTCCAAAGTGGCTTTTTCACCAATTAAAGTATCTTGGCCAATATTAATATGTCGTGGGTCGTAAATTCTCGCTTGCATGTGGAGCGTAGAACCGTGGCCGATTTTCATACCAGCGAGGCGGTAAAAAAATCGCCGCCAAGTATGAAAAGGCAAATTGCCAACAAACCACCACAAAAAACCAGTCACAAATTCTAGATACCAAGCTTGCAGACGACGACTGATTTTATAGAAAATTTGTTTTTGAGTGAGAGAATGACCATTTTTATCTTGCATGATTAATTTATTATAACAGATAAAAGAGAAATAATATGCGACCGCGTTTTGATAAACGCGGTCGCATAAATTAAATCACTTATACCAGTGAAGCAGCGATTACTCTGCTGTTTCAGTTGCAGTCAAAGTCTGGCTACAAAAATCTGGTTGAGTGGCAGAACCACAACAAACAATTTGTTTGATGGAATCTGGAACTCGACCACCGAAGTCAATATCTGAGACATGTTGAGTGTCATTAATATATAAAGTCGGAGTACCGCTGACATTGTGAGCAGTCGCGGCTTCATTATCAGCCACAATTAGTTCTAAGCCAGAACCATCAGTCATACACTGATTGACAATATTGGTGGCGACACGAGCGGTTTTTTGACAGCTCTCTGTATCACCAGAAGCAGACATACAGCCAACATAAGGCCAGAAAGCGCCAGCGTCTTTGGCTTGAATACAAACTTGGCGTAAATTCTCTTGACCGGCTGCGGTATCACCAAAAAGAGAAAGTGGTTCATTATTTTCATTGACACCACCGACGTAATGAAGTTTGATAGAATTAGCTAAAGCTGGCACTTGAGATACAGCAGAAGCAATTTGACCTTCTAAGTCGTGACAGTGACTACAGTCTGAAGAGACATAGACCTCCAATAAAGGAGCATCTGTCTTGGTGATATTTTCACAAGTAGTGGTAGTAGTATCCGCATTAGCAGTAGCATCTCCACCCTTGATTTCTTCTAAAAGCTTAGGCACTTCATAGCTCATGTCGACGAAGAAATAACGACCATCTTTGGTGATAGCAGAAGTAAATTCATCTTCAACATCAGCGAATTTAATGCTAAACTTATAAATACCGCTTTCATCAGTAAGATTACCAATTTTTTCGACAGCCATACCGCCGCCCAAGCCAGCAATTAACTCTGGTAAAAATTTATTGATTTTACTTTTTTGCATTTGATCTTTGATGAAAAAACCTAAAACAAATGCGGCAGAAGTGAGAAGAACAGCACCGATAAAAGTACCCCAAGCAAAACTATTATTGGAATCAGCTTTTTTAGCTTTTTTGTCAGCAGCTTGCTCGGCTTCCATTTTCTTTAATTCTTTCTTAGCTTCTTCGACGATGTCAACATTTTTTGGTTTGTCAACAGTTTTTTTAGCGATGGTTTTAGTATTCGCAGTTGTCTTTTTTTCAGTCGCAACTTTAGTGCGAACGATAGGCTTTTTACTTTTTTCTGCCATAACGCAACTTTCTATTTTTTAACTTAACTTGTATAAAACCAATGAAACTTTACTTGAGTAAAAGTATCGTTTTACGGGTGCAATATACTTTATCTCATTTTCTTGATTTGTCAAGTGGTAAAATCAAAAAATGTAAATAAATAAAAGCGGACGGTACTAAAATTGTGAGCGCGAAATATGTTATAATGAGCCAATGGTAACAGCAACAATGTCACAAAAAAAAATGGAGGACAAAGTAGACATAAAGCCAGTAAAAAAATTAATTTGGCTGGCAGTAATGTGGGGAATAATATTGAGCACAGCCATTTTTCTAATCATTAATTTATTTAAAGATCAGTGGACAAATATCAAAGAGAATGTAGTAATGTTAATTAATGGAGAAGAAAAAAGCGCAATGGCCGTAGAAGAAAAAGAAGCCAGTGAAAGTGCCGAGACAAAAGAGAATGCTAATAAAGAGAATAAAAATGAGACAACGATTGACGTTAAATTTATCGAAGGTCTGGTGGAAGCAATTTTAACGGCAAGCGAAAGCGCACAAGTGGCGACGGAAGCAGCAAGCGTGGAGGAAATAACAATGGCGAACAAAAACAGCAATATTTAAGTTTTAATGGCTTGACTAATAAGGGGGAAATGTGGTATAATTGCGTTTCTTATTAAGAATAAATTGGTTACTGGCTCGAGGCGGTGACAACTGCCTCTTGTTGGGCTTGCTTAAGTTCAGAAATAAGCAAGTGTAAAGAAAGGATACCATGGCTTTAACCAAAGAGCAAAAATTGGATATCATTGATAAATTCCGTCAGGAAGACAATGATACAGGTTCACCAGAAGTGCAAGTAGCACTTTTGACAGCATCGATTGAACAATTGACCGAGCATTTGAAGGCTCACAAAAAAGATGATCATTCTCGTTTGGGTCTATTGAAACAAGTGGCCAAAAGACGACGTTTATTAAACTTCTTGCAAAGAGTAAGTGAAGAGCGTTATCAAACATTGATTAAAAAATTGAAATTGAGCAAATAATAAGGGACGAAATTATGCCAACAATTAACCAATTAATCAGAAAAGGTCGTCAAGACAAGACTAAAAGAGTCAAAGGAACGGCTTTAAGAAAAAGTTTTAATAGCTTAACCAGTAAAATGGTGGGAACAAAAAATCCACAAAAAAGAGGTGTGTGTACTTTGGTCAAAACGATGACGCCAAAAAAACCAAACTCAGCTTTGCGTAAAGTAGCGAGAGTCCGTTTATCCAATAAAGTGGAAGTGACCGCTTATATTCAAGGTGAAGGTCATAATTTATCAGAGCACAGCATTGTTTTGGTGCGAGGTGGTCGGGTAAAAGATCTTCCTGGTGTGAAATATCACGTGGTGCGGGGCAAGTTTGACTGCGCAGGCGTAGAAAAACGGTCGACGTCACGAAGTAAATACGGAGCGAAAAAGCAAAAAAAAGCTTAAGCTAAGAAGCTAAATTAAAAAGAAAAAAACAAATATAATAGTATTCTTGAAATTAAGGAAATTTTCAAGGAGAAGAGAAAGAAATTATGAGAGCAAAAAAAGCAGTAGTGAGAGAAATCTCTCCAGACAGCAAATATGGCAGCGCGAAAGTGGCAAAACTAATTAATTATGTCATGGTGGACGGTAAAAAAGCTGTAGCTACAACTTTGGTTTACAGAACTTTGGATAAAGTGGCCAAAGAGACAGGCAAAAAACCGGTTGAGGTTTTTGAAGAAGTGGCAGCAGCGATTACTCCAGAAATGGAAGTGCGTTCTCGCCGAGTTGGGGGCGCGGCTTACCAAGTGCCAATGCCAGTGAAAACAAGAAGAGGTTTTTCTTTGGCCTTGAGATGGTTGGTGCAAGAAGCTAACAAAAGACCAAATAAGCAATACCGCAGTTTCGAAGAGAAATTGGCGGCGGAAATGCTGGACGCTCTCAATAACGAGGGCGGCGCAATTGCGAGAAAAGAAGCGGCTCATAAAGCGGCAGAAGCGAATAAAGCTTTTGCGCATTTCCGCTGGTAAAAAATTTGGTAAAAAAATAATAAATTAAGGAATATATGGCACAACAAACTGTAAAAACTAATCAACATGTACCGTTGGACAGGATTCGTAATATTGGCGTGATTGCACACATTGATGCTGGTAAAACAACGACAACTGAAAGAATTTTGTTTTATACTGGCAGAACTTACAAAATCGGAGAAGTGCATGACGGAGCGGCAACTATGGACTGGATGGCGCAAGAACAAGAACGCGGCATCACCATCGTGTCCGCGGCGACCACGACTTTTTGGACACCTCATTTTGATAGTCATTTACCAAAAGAGAATTATCGCTTCAATATTATTGATACTCCAGGCCACGTTGACTTCACAGCGGAAGTGGAAAGAAGTTTGCGGGTTTTGGACGGCGGCATTACAGTTTTGGACGCGTCTGAAGGTGTGCAATCTCAATCAGAAACTGTTTGGAGACAAGCTGATAAATACAATGTGCCGAGAGTTTGTTTTATTAACAAAATGGACAAACTGGGAGCCGATTTTTTTGCTACTATTGAAGACATTAAGTCAAAATTTGGAGTTAAACCAGCAATTATGGTTTTACCAATTGGAGCTGAAAATGATTTCCGAGGAGTGATTCAAATTTTAGAGCGAAAAGCTTGGGAATTTGATCAAGACGCAAAAGATGAACCAAAAGAAATTTCAATTCCAGAAGAATTAAAAGACAAGGTAGAAGAAGTGCGAATGAATTTAATTGAAGCCATCGCAGAAACTGACGACGCTTTAATGGAAAAATATCTTAATGGTGAAGAAATTAGTATCAATGAAGCGAAGGCAGCCCTACGTCGAGCGGTAATTGCTTATAAATTGGTGCCAATTTTTGCTGGATCTTCGTTGAAAAATACTGGTATCCAAATGCTTTTGGACGGAGTGGTGGAATACTTGCCAGCACCGGCTGACATTAAAAATATCACCGGTACTAATCCAAAAACAGAAGAGGAGGAAACTCGCGAATTAGTGCCAGAGGCACCGTTTTGCGGTCTGGCATTTAAAATTCAAACTGACCCACACGTTGGTCGTTTGACTTATTTCCGTATTTACTCTGGTGTTCTCAAGTCTGGAAGTTATGTCTATAATCCAGAAAGAAGAGAAAAGGAACGGATTGGTCGTTTACTTTTGATGCATGCTAATCAAAGAGAAGAGATTGATGAAGCGCGTGCTGGTGAAATCGTAGCCATCGTGGGTCTGAAAGCGACAAAAACTGGTGATACTTTATGTGATGAAAGTAAGCAAATTGTTTTGGAAGGAATTACCTTTGCTGACCCAGTTATTTCTTTGGCGATTGAGCCAAAAACGAAGTCTGACCAAGAAAAAATGGGCTTAGCTTTGTCCAAATTATCGGAGGAAGATCCAACTTTCTCGATTGAGATTAATAAAGAAACTGGACAAACGGTAATTGGTGGTATGGGCGAATTACATTTAGATATTCTAGTGGACAGAATGCGGCGCGAGTTTAAAGTGGAATGTGACGTGGGTAGCCCGCAAGTGGCTTACCGTGAAACAATTCGCCGAGAATCTAAAGGCGAGGGTAAATACATTAAGCAAACTGGTGGTCATGGTCAATACGGTCATGTACTTTTGAGAATCGAACCAAAAGATCGCGGCACTGGTTATGAGTTTGTCAATGAAATTACCGGTGGTAGAGTGCCGCGTGAATTTATCGAGCCGACAAATAAAGGTGTGCAAGAAGCTTTGGGCAGAGGATTTTTGGCTGGCTATCCAATGACAGACATCAAGGTTGCCCTCTACGATGGTTCTTATCACGAAGTTGACTCAAGTGAATTAGCTTTTAAAATGGCCGGTTCATTGGGTATGCGCGAAGCGGTGAAAAACGCTGATATGGTTTTAATTGAACCAATTATGAATGTGGAAGTATCGACGCCAGAAGAATTTATGGGTGACGTGATTGGTGATTTAGGTAGTCGTCGAGCGCAAATTCAAGGCACAACCACTCGCGGTCCGGTGACAATTATCAAGGCTTTGGTCCCATTATCACAAATGCAGGGTTATGTGACCACTTTGCGTGGTTTGACTCAAGGTCGGGCCACCAGTGTAATGATTCCTTCTCATTATGATGAAGTACCAGCCACAATTACTCAGAAGATTATCGAAGAGCGCGGAAATTGGAGACAGCGCGGCGGTGATGAAGATTAATTTGTGGTATAATGTTTGTTCTTGGTAATAAGTAGTAGTTAAAAATTATTAAAATAAAAAATTAAGGAAAGGTAAATATGGCAGATGCATACAAACGCACTAAAACCCATGTAAACATCGGGACTATCGGTCACGTTGATCATGGTAAAACCACTTTGTCAGCGGCAATTACAACCACTTTGGCAAAGGCTGTGCCTTCTGAATTGAATAAGGCAAAAGGTTATCTCGATATTGATAATGCTCCAGAAGAAGCAAAAAGAGGTGTGACCATTAATATTTCACATTTGGAATATGAAACTTCAAAACGTCACTATGCTCACATTGATGCTCCAGGACATGCTGACTACATTAAAAACATGATTACCGGTGCCGCTCAAATGGATGGTGCAATTTTGGTAGTGGCTGCGACTGATGGTCCAATGCCACAAACTCGTGAGCACATCCTTTTGGCTAAACAAGTGAATGTGCCAAAAATCGTAGTGGCTTTGAACAAATGTGACATGGTTGATGATGCTGAATTGCTTGATTTGGTGGAAATGGAAGTACGCGATCTTTTAACCAAATATGGTTATGATGGTGAGAATACACCAGTAGTGCGTGTTTCAGCTTTGAAAGCTTTGGAAGGCGATGCCGATGCCCAGGCTCAAGTGATGAAATTAATGGACACAGTGGATGAATATATCCCTGATCCAGTGCGCGATCTCGATCACCCTTTCTTGATGCCAATTGAAGATGTTTTCTCAATTTCTGGTCGCGGTACAGTGGTAACTGGTCGGATTGAATCCGGTAAAATCAAAGTCGGCGAAGAAGTGGAAATCATTGGTTTACACGACAAACAAAAATCAGTGGTCACAGGAGTGGAAATGTTCCGCAAAATGCTCGATGAGGGTCAAGCCGGTGACAATGTCGGTATTTTACTCCGCGGTATTGAAAAAGATGCAGTGGAACGGGGTCAAGTTTTGGCTAAACCAGGTTCAGTGACTGCACACACCGAATTTGAGGCTCAAGTTTATATCTTGACCAAAGATGAAGGTGGTCGTCACAAACCATTTACCAATGGTTATCGTCCACAATTTTATATCCGTACCACCGATGTCACTGGTGAAATCAAGTTGGCAGACGGTATGGAAATGATTATGCCTGGTGATAATGCGACGATTTCCGTCAAATTAATTGCTCCAGTGGCTATGGCTGAAGGTTTGCGCTTTGCTATTCGCGAAGGCGGTCACACAGTCGGTGCTGGTGCTATCACTAAAGTCATCAAATAATCAAAATAAGATTAGATTGAAAATGGCAAAACCCCCTCTCTAAAAGAGGGGGTTTTTAAATAGACGAAGAGCAAAGCATAATAATAATAAGACAAATCAAAGAATAAGAACCCCGAAAACAAAAAGCATCAAAAGTAAAACGAAAAAGATGGCAAAAAGTAGTTGACTTTTTTAAAATTCACGTGTAAAATGGAGCTTACGTTTATAAAGCGTATTGGACAATGAAAAGTTAATTATGACAAAATCAAATAAATTTCTTTTATTTTTCTTGATGGTCTCGTGTTTAATCAGCGTGCCAGTGAAACAAGCTCAAGCTGCTTTAACTGTATCTTTGTTTACAGAAAACTCTAGAAGATCGTTTGTGGGAGCATTGGCAGATGGTAACACAGAGGGTTCATCTTTAGTCACGATTAAAACTAATGGTGTCGAGTCAACTTCAGCAGCGCAATTAATTGGCGGAGATGTTTTAGCTATTGGCAATACTACTTATCAGGTGGCGACAACGAGTGCGCAATTGAGAGATAATGAGATTGCTTTATCTAATGTATTAACAGCAAGTAATAAAAATGAAGATACGCCCGTAATCTTTAAAGCTCAGGGTAGGATTAAGGCTGTCCTTTCAGAGACCGTAGCCGCCAACGAATTAATTGGCTTCTACTTGAAGGCTAATTATACAAATGCAGATACAGATTACAATGATGGTATTCCAGACAGTGACGGTTTTGATTTTAATGCTAATGCTAACATTACTTGTCCCGCTGGCTTAACATTAGCTGAGCCGATAGTGGCAACTGTAGATGCGCCATATCATGTTTTCACTTGTGTAAATGCAGGAGAAACACCAGTGGTTCTATCTGATGCAGTTTTTTACATTAATAATTTGATTAATCCAATTGGGGCGACAACGACAGATGAAATTAATTTACAAACTGTTTTAATTCGCAAAGAAAATTTAGATGGAGTGGTAAGTGAAACTAAAATGTCAAGTGTCGGCTACAGTAATGCGGTCAAAATGACGGTCAGAGTAGCTCCACAATTGACTTTTAAGATTGAGGGAGTGACAGCAACGACAACGATGTGTGGAAGTGCAACTGATGTGGCAACCACGGGTACAACTGTGCCTTTTGGAGTGATTAATAGTGTGACGCCAGTAAATGCGGCGCAAAAGATGTCAGTAACCACAAATGCAGCTAGCGGTTATAAAGTGACAGCGATTGCCTCTGATCAAATGAGTTTAATGGGTCAAGGCTGTCCTAGCGACGGAACAGGAAATCCTCAATGTATTCCAGGTCATGGCACAGCAGGAACTGCTTCTGAATGGAGTAATGCCAGCGGAAGATTAGGTTTTACAATGGAAGTTTTGAATGGAGACACCTATGGTAATGCAGATGGAACAACTAAAAATGTCCAGGTGAGCTTTGCTGATGCGACAGCAAACGAGAATGCAGCAACGACCGGTTGGAGCAGTTTCACAAGCGCAGCTGATGCGCAATCGGCTTATACGATTATAAATAATTTGCGTTCAACGAATGGCGATGCTGTGGGTATATGTTATAGAATTCTATCTTCATCCACAACTTTACCAGGAGCTTATCAGACGGCCGTGACCTATACGATTACAGCTTCTTTTTAAAAATTAATAAGGGTATAAGGAATTGAAAGGATTAAAAATGAAAAATAGAAAATTAGGATTCTTGGCTTTGTTTTTAGCCACTGGCAGCTTAATGGCTGCTGGCACAGTTGGAGCTCAAGAAGCGACAGGAGGTAATGTAATTCAGACTACAAGTGCACCTAATGAAGTCACTTTAACAGCTGTGCCA
>CAYVKW010000010.1:0-30150 GCA_964452285.1 uncultured Pseudomonadales bacterium
AAATCTTGATCAATGGCTTTATAACTGTTGATGGCAACAAAATGAGTAAATCTTTGGGTAACGTTATTGCCCCCATAGATCTTGTGAATCGTTACGGTCGAGAAAGCACTCGTTTCCTCATTGCTGGCTTTCCTGTTTTTAGCGACGACGTCGATATCACCACTGCTCGACTTGACGATTTTTATACTGCTAATCTTGTTAATGGTTTAGGCAATCTTTGCAGCCGTTTGGCCAAACTTGCTTCCAGTACCGCTGATGCTTGGCAAGCTTTGTCACTGCCGACTGCTTTTTCTCGCTCTTTTGTCACTTTGCTTGATGATTATCAGACCAATACTGCTCTCCAGACTATTATCGACAGAGTAGGGGAATTGGATCAACAATTAAGCCAATCTAAACCGTGGCTTGTTACTGATCAATTAGAAAAAATCCATCTTCTTCAACCTTTAATTGCTCAGCTCTTAGTCATCCTTTATGATTTACAGATTTTTATGCCGGAAACTAGCCAGACTTTGCTGCAGCATTTTTCTGCCCCTCAAATTACCGCTCTCACTCCTCTTTTTCCTCGTTTGGCTAAATAATTTATGCTTAGACTTTTTGACACTCATTCCCATTACAACCTTTTACCTTTATCCGAAGACTGGTCTAATCTAGCTATTAACGCAAAAAATGCCGGAATATCCCATAGCTTAATCGCCGGCACGACTGCCACCTCTAGCCAAGATGCGTTAAATATGCGTGAAAAAATGCCGGACTTTTTCCTCGCTAGCGCTGGTTTACATCCAGAAATTGCCATCAATCAAAATGAGCTTGATCAAGCTCTTCGAGCTTGGCAAAACCTTGATTTAGCTGCTTTCGATGCTTATGGCGAAATCGGCTTGGATTTTTATCACTTGGACCGTCAAGCTCCCGATTTCGCCCACCTCGTCTCTCTTCAAGTTTCTCTCCTGAAAGCTCAACTGGATATTATCGCAGCTTTACCGCACCCCAGACCTATTCTCTTTCATGTTCGCGATGATTTTTGCGATCCCAATTCTTCCGACAACGCTTATGGTCTGTTGCTCAAAATCATCGCCGCTTCTCCTGTTTCTACTTTCCCCCTTGTTTTCCATTGCTTTTCTGGTAATGAAGCTTATCTCCGCCAAGTTCTTCGTTTTCCTCACAGTTTTATTAGCTTTGCCGGCAATCTCACCTTCAAGAATGCGGTAAATCTGCGTGAATTATCAACTTTCGTTCCTAGAGAGAGGCTGCTTTTAGAAACCGATGCTCCTTTTTTATCGCCCGAACCTTGCCGCGGTCGAGCTTGTCTGCCAGAATTTCTTGCTCACACTGCCGCTTTCGCCGCTACTAACCTTGGCTTTGACTTAGATCAAATTTATCATCATAGTTGCCAACTTTTTTCTCTGTCTCCGCTAGACTAAAAATCACCTTTATCGCTAGTTGCAACTTTCCCTTTTCTTTGCTATAATTATCCCACTTCTATCGACATTTTATTTAAATAGAAACTTTATTTATGACCCATTTGTTTTTTATCAATTCTATCCAGCGAAAATTTCTGTTGATCTTTACCGCGCTCGCGGCCGTTTTCTTTTTTTCCGTTACAGAAATTTTCGCCGCCGGCTGTCTCACTTATACCAGTGGCGACAGCGGTGTTGTCACTGAGTCTGCTACTACCTGTCCCAATAAATCTACTCTATCTCAGACAGCATGCACTACTTCTCTTATTTGCACTTTAGCATCAGGTGGCAATTGCTGTTCTGATTATGAAGATAATCAGCAATCGGAGACTCAAAGCGCTGCTTATCAAGCATGTCTTGCTGCTCTCGCATCTAGTCCCACACCTACAGAAATTCCAGAGGTTTGTACCAAATATGAAGCGCTTGGAAGTGGAGATGGCGCCAAGAGTGCTGATCCTTGTGTCAATTTACCCAACGTCGCTTCTCAAAACGCTTGTCGCAATTGTATGTATGGTTCAGTTTTGCCCTCAACCGCCGATTTTGCCGCCAAACCAGTTGGCTTTTGGACTGGTCTTGGCTGTCTGTCTACCAATCCTTTTGGCGCTGTTGCTCAGCTTACCTTCTTTATGCTTGGAGTCTCTGGTGTCTTTATCCTTTTCCAAATTCTGATTGGTGCTTTTACCATGCTCACCTCCAAAGGTAATCCTCAAGGTGTCCAAGATGCTAAAAAACGTATCACTAATTCCGTGATTGCCTTGCTTTTTATTATTTTCTCCGTCACCATCTTACAATTTATTGGTGTCGGTATTCTTAAATTACCTGGATTCTTTAGTAACTAGTTTATTATTATGTCAACAACAAAGAATTATCTCTCCGATGAACAGCTTGAAGACGTTAACGCTTTCAATCCCGCCGTTTCTTCTTTTCAATCCGACTGGCCTCTGCAAAGTTATGACGAGCAGACTCCAGATTTCAGCGAAGAATTGCTTTTTAGTTGGGTTGCGCCAGAGAGAATTTTCCGCCCCCGACTCTCCAAAGATTATTTACGCAATTTGATTCTTTTAATTGTCCTGATTATTCTTCTTCTCATTTTTACCAATCAATTCTATTTACTCACCGTTGTCCTCGCTTTAGTCTTTCTTTATTATGCCCTCGTTAATGTGCCGCCAAAAAAAGTCCGCCATGCTATTACAAACTACGGTATTTACACTCATGACCATTTTTATCCTTGGCTTAGTCGCGGACAACGATTTTGGTTTGAGGAAAATTTTGGTCAGAAACAGGTCATTGTAGAAACGCAAATCTTTCCTTATCGTTTAGTCATGCTAGTTGGACACGCTCGTAATTATCCGCATATTAAAGAAGTTATGTCTCATTATTTAATTATGCAAAAACCGGCCCCCACTCGTTTAGATAAATGGGTTGACTGGTGGCGCAAAAAATTCCCCTTAGGTTAATTAATTTTTATGTTTAGTGTTTCTTATCGCTTTCAATTTTGGCAAAAAAAACTCTTCCATTGTCTCCATATGTTTTTTTTGCTTTGTGCAGGCCTTTGCTTTCTTTTTTGTCCTCAAATTACTTTCGCTATTGATCCGGTCGATGAATTACAACAGCAGATTGATGAATTAGAACATTTAAAGCAATTGTCAGAAGCTGCCACCACGCCGCTTGAGCAAGAAGTAAACAGCCTTGCCACGCGAATCAAAAATGCTCAAGCGGCCATGAAGAGTGCTAAAAAAGAAGCTCAAATTCTTGCCGAGGATATCAAAGAACGTTCTGCTCTTCAAGCTGAAAAAACCGCTCTTTTAGCCGTTATTGTCGCCCAAAGCTACAAAAATAGCCAGCTCACCTCTCCATTTTTAATGATTTTGGAGCCAGATGCCAATACTGATTTACTCACTACTTTAATGAATTATCAAATCGCTCAGGCTCACAACTCGCAAAAAATCAAAGACTTGGCCGCCGAAATTATCAAGCTCAATCAAGATAAAGCTGATTTAGAAGAAAAACAAACCCGTCTTGCTTCTTTGGAAAAGCAGCTCGATGCTCAAGCTGATTTTTTTCAAGGAGAGATTGATAAGGCTAAAGACTATCAGCAGTCTTTGGGCTCTAAAATTGCCAGCCTGACCGCTCAACAGCAAGCGATTATTAATGCTCGTTCTGGCAGTTACACTACTGCGGTTGGCGACGTGCCTCTGGCTGATGATTTTAATGCTTCCATTGGTTATAAAAGTAGCGCTCCTAGTAATTCTTTTGCTGTTTTTTCTTTTGGCGCTTATACCCATCGCAATGGTATGAGCCAGTATGGTGCTAAGGCTAGAGCTGAAGCCGGCCAGAGCGCTGAGGATATTTTGGCCGCTTATTATCCAGGCGCCAAATTGAAAAAAGATTTTAGTGTCATGAGCGAAATTAGCGTCGATGGTTATGGCAGCATGTCTTTCGAAGATTCATACCTGCAAAGTATCTATGAAGTCCCAGCTTCTTGGCCTTTGGAAACGCTCAAAGCTCAGGCTGTCGCCGCTCGGACTTACGCCATTCGTTACACAAGTAACGGCAGTAAATCCATTTGCACAACCGAAAGCTGTCAAGTTTATAAAAATTCCAAAAAAGGCGGCGATTGGGAAAAAGCAGTTAACGAAACTCGTGGCTGGGTTTTAGTAGACGATAGTAACAATCCTGTTTCTACTCAATACGCTTCCACTCACGGTGGTTATACTAATACTGCTGGTTGGGATACTACAGATAAAAACGGCGGTAGCGATTGGTCTAGTAAAGCTTGGGAAGTCAAAGCTAATTCTCCTTGGTTTTATAAAGCTTGGTATCGAAATGGTTATTCTAGCTCTGGTAATAGTTGTGGCCGTTCTCATCCTTGGTTGACTCAAGAAGAAATGTCAGATATTCTCAATGCTTATATTGTCAGGCAAAATCCCGGCTCCGCCGACGCCAGCCGTATTCAGCCTGTTACTATTAATGACTGCAATGTCGGCGGTTCTGGCGGCAATCCTTATTCTATGAATGAACTGCGGGATTTTGCTAATCAATCTGGGGGTGCTATTACCTCTATCAGTGGTGTTACCGTCAGTCATAATGATAGCGGTCAGACGAGCCAAGTCCGTTTTAACACCAATCGCGGTGACTTTTCCCTTTCTGGCAGTGAATTTAAAGAGATATTCAATCTTCGCGCTCCTGGCTATTTACGCATTCCTCAGTCTAGCTTCGCTAGTTTCAATATTGAATTCAAACAATAAAAATTATTTTATCAGTTATTCTTCGTATTGGTAGCTTTTTTACTTTTTCTTTTCTTTTTCCAAACTCAAAATTTTTGCTCTAATTAAAAAAATAAAAGTTAAGCATAGCACTGTTGCAAAAGCGATTATTTTTCCTTGCGTTGGCAAAATCAAAGCTAAAATTCCCATAATCAAAGTGATAGTCCAATAAAAAATTGCAATTTTTTGTCTGCTCCAACCAAATTGATCCAAAAGTTTGTGGTGCAAATGACCTCGGTCACCCCAAAAAGGCGACTTTCCAGCTAACAATCGGCGCAAAATTGTGAAGATGGCGTCCGAAATTGGCAGCGCCAATACCATGAATAAAGTCGCTAATTTTGCGCCAGACAAAACTGATAAAACTCCCAGCAAAAAACCTCCCAAACTTCCACCTCCATAACCAGGCATAATTTTTTGTGGATAAAAGTTCCACCACAAAAACCCCATAAACGCTCCTGCGGTCATAAAACTTAGCAGCGTTGTCTGTTCCACTTGATTTCCAGTTAAGCGAAAGGAGAGAAAACCGATAAAAATTGCTGCTAGAGCAATTGTTCCCGGCATTTGTCCGTCCACTCCTTTCGCCCAATTCGTAATATTAATCAAAAAAGTTAAGTAAATTAGAGTTAAGACCGGCGGTAGCCAAGTTAATTGATCTAAATGCCAAACCCCGTTTGCTAATGGGTTGGTTACAAAATCTATAGTTATTCCCGCATATATCACGCATCCAGAGGCAATTAAGTTAACTAATAATCTGATAAATGGATTTAAATCAAAAATGTCATCCACAACTCCCACCATAGTTAGCAAAAATGCTCCTAAAAAAATCATTTGCAGCTGCAAATTCCAAGGCCATAAAAACATACCTGCTATTAATAAGCCCAAAAAAATTGCTAAACCTCCTCCTCTCGGTACATTTTTGAGATGAGTGTTCTTCCATTCTTGAATTTTCCCTTGATGAGCTTTGTCCCAACCCATTCTTTGATACCACCAAATCACCACTGGAGTCACTACAGTTGTGATTATCATTGCGATCAAGAAAAAAAATCCAATTTTCATTTTAGATTATAATCAGAATTGTTCTTAATACTATTGTTAATAATAATAATTGTAAAAAAATTGTCGCATAGCTAAATACTCTTAATAATGTTGGATCACGTTTCCTGGCTAAATAAATCACTAAAAAATGAATTACATCTATACTGAGCGCTATTCCAGCCAAAACGAAAATCCAATTTTTTTCTGCCAGCTGTTCTTCTACTTGCAATCTTGTATAAAACAAAGGGATAAAAGGCGGCAAATAGCGCCAGAAAAAAATAGCAAAAAAACTACTTAATAAACTCAGCGGTACAGCCACGAAAAAAAACGGCCGGTAGTAAGATCTCAACCATGGCATTCTTTTCTGTTTTTTTTCGCTCAAAACAATTGGTTCTAACCCCGATGTTTTCAAAGTCAATTTCTTCTCTTTGCGCTTTCTCATCTTTATTTTGACCGCTTTATCAGTTTTCTCTTTCTTTATACTTTTTCTGTGACCTTGTATTCTAGATATTTACCAACCATTAACCTTGTGTGTGCATCAATGCCTGGTAAAGCAGTAAAAAAGAACCCAGCCAGCGGAAACAACAAAAACTCCAACGGCTGTTTAATATACGAAAAAAACGTTTTTTTCGGTCTCGGTGGTCTATTAAGCGCATCAATTAAAATAATTGCCGCCAAAGAGATCAAAGCTAAAGTCAGTAAGAAAGAAGTTACTTGAGGCAATGTCTTTCCAATCAAAGTCCGATTGAATTCTTTATTTAAAAGTGGCGGCATTAGCGCTGCCACCGTCAGCGCAAACCAATTCACTGGCCACAAAAAATGATCTTCTACCACTTTTATTACTCTTAAAAAGCGATCACCAAAAGGAATATCATCATTAATAATAAATTGTTTAATAATGTAAGAATCATCTGACACTCCCCATGCCCAGCGTTTTAATTGTTCATATTGATTATTCATCGTGCCCCACCATGAATTTGTTTCTGGCATATCAGCATAAATCGGTAAAAAAATCGGTCTAACTTCAAAATCGCCTTTCCGAGCAAAATAAGACTTAAAAAAGAAACGATAGTCTTCGGGAATAACATCAGTGTCCCAGAAACCGATTGCTTCCATGTGTTTTAAACTAGTGCTGTAAGTGGAGAAATTAATTAAGCGATCGTGTCTCATAAGAATATACATTTGGTTTACAGAAAAAGTTGCTCCCAGCACTCGAATAATTGCCGGCACTCTCCAGATATTGTTGTAAAAAACAATACTTCCTTGCCAGGTACAACGATAGGGATTTTTTTGCGACAAAAAATCAAAGGTTAAGTAACTGAAGTAATGATGGTGAAAAATTGCGTCTGCATCTTCAGAAGTAATGGTGATATTCTCAATCGGTATTTTCTTTTTGTCCACCAAAAACTTTTTCGCTTGCTTACCTCCCCAAGCATTATTGCTGGATTTCCCTTTGATTTCTCCTTCTATATTCGGATGGAAAGTCGTCCATAAATCGCCAAATTTCTGCTTATATTTTTCTAATAATTGCTCAGATTTTATTTTAGCCGCTTCGCCCTCTCTTTCTTCAAAGGAAATCATAACATGTAAGTTCTCTCTTGGAAAAGATTGACTCTCGAGATGATCCAAAGTTCTTTCCAAAGTTGTTAATGGTTCTTGATAAGTTGGAATCACAATCAGATGATGAATTTCTTTATAGCGGGTTGGAAAGCTCTTCTTTAAATCTCCCAACCAATCATTACCTTGACTGGCCTTAATTCTAAAGTGTGCTGCAAAAGCTAAGATTGCCATCACCGCGCTGCGATAAAGCCAATAAACGGTAAAAACGATCACGTAATAGGCTACGATTTCAGGACAAACAAATGAGCCCCAGATTGGAAATAGAATTAAAAACCAAGAAAAAAATCCCGGCAAAATTTCTAAAAACCGCTGAGTTCTGACTGGATGACGCAAAAAATAAGATTTTACCAACTTCATAAGTTTATTATACCTTAATAATTAAGAAAAAATGATAAAAAGCGTGTTTTTTTACCTTTTACTCCTTTTTGCTCTTTTAATCATTCACTCTTCTGTTTTTCCGCCACGTGGCGATAATACCACCACTTAGTGTCCACATAATCGTTGCCGCTGGCAAATAATGATGAAAAAACATAATTCGCGGCGAAAAACACCAAGGCAACCAAAAACAAAAATAAGCGCTAATTAAAAACAATAATTTCTCCTTAAACTTTTTTGGTGTTTTTCGCCGCCAGAGCCAATATAAAGCATTAACGAGACAAATTACCCCGATGTACCAAAATAAATAATTTGGTCGATTCCAAATTGCTTTGCCCGTTGTTGCGTCTAGATAGATATATACTGGTTTATATCCGAGCGGCCACCACCAAGCCGAGGAACTATATGGATGACTTGCTTGTAAATTAGTTTGGTAAAGTATGACTTGATTTTCCAACTCTAAGAAATGACTCCAGTTATGATGCAAAAATAATTGCCAAAAACTCAATAAATAAATTAACCCGGTCATTAGTCCGCTAATAAACAGAAAACGTCCCATTTTTATCCAATTATTTTTCCTCTCTTTCAGTTTTATTAATTCAAATACAATTAAGAATAGACCCAAAACAGCTCCACTCCATTTGCTGGCACAAGCTAATCCACTCATCAACGCTGTTAGTAGTAACCAACAGTCTTTCTCTTTCTGATTATAGAGATAATAAGTCAGTAAGCCCGCTGTCGTAAATAAAGTTACAAAGATATCATTCATGGCAATTCTTGACTGAGTTATGGTGAGGCCGTCGACCGCAACTAAAAAAGCAGCTATCAAACCAGCTCCGCGCGCCTGTGGAAAAATTGCGCGCGCCAAGGCATAAACTACCCAAATTAAAACGGTTCCAGCCAGAGCGCTTGGTGCGCGCCAAGCAAAACTATTCTCACTCAATAACCGCACGCTAGCAGCCGCTATCAACTTTGCCAACGGCGGATGGAGCCAGTCTACATACGCTCCACTTTGAGTTTCTTCTTTCAGTTCTCCGTGCCACCATTCATAGGCGCGCGGATCACCGCGCGCCATCATTTTAATTGTTGGTACATGGTAAACTTCATCAAACATATATGTTGGCGGCTCCGCCAATTCGTTAAAGCGTAAATAACCGCCTATCAGGATAATCGCCGCCAAAATCGCCGCTTCTAGCCACCACCAATTGGCTTTTATTTTTACCAACCATTTATTCCACATATGCATTTACTGCTGGCAGACCGTAAATAATTGCTACCACCATTACTATTAAGATTACTACAATCGTGAGTAAGGGCTTATCATGGACCAAAACTTTCTCTGGCGCTTCACCCTGATTGCTCTCATAGATTAACTCTAAATAACGCATAATCCCTAAAATTGCTACTGGAATAGTCAACATTAATAATTTTTCCGGTCTCAGTACTTTTGGCAAAGTTAAATACAAAATCGATAAATTTTGTTCCGGCCGCACAAATTGATACTGAAAAGTAAATAAAGCATAACTCACCCAAGTGGCGGTGGCAAACATACTTGTGTATTGATCCAATAAACGTTGGCTATATCTTTTAAGTGTTCCTCTAGTTTGACCTAGATTTCCCGAATTTTCCATCAAAGTTCTTTCACCTTGTCTTTTGCCTACCGCCAAAAACAGCGCTGCCGCGATTAAAGTCAGCAAAAACCAAGAATTTAAATGAATTCCGCCCACCGTGGCTCCGGCATATACTCGGATGACAAAAGCAGCCGCAATTGAACCAATGTCCAAAATTGGCACGCTTTTCAATTTCGTAGAATAAACGATTTGCAATACTAAATAAATCAATAATAAAACTCGAAACGACGAATTAAGCGGAAAACTCAGGAAAAAAGCTAAAATCACCCCGCTAATTGATAAGAAAAAAGCCACTGGAATAGCTAGCTCTCCCGCTGCTATTGGTCGATTTTTTTTAAATGGATGTAGTCGGTCCACTTTATAATCAATAATGTCATTCATCAGATAAACACTTGAAGCTAAAATGCAAAAAATCACAAAACTATAAAAGACAGTAATAAAGTAGGGCATACCGTCTGGTTGAAGTGAAAAAAGCAAACCGGAAAAAACCAAAGGCGCAAACATGACTAGATTTTTCAACCATTGCATCGGCCGAATACTCTTGACAATTGCCATTAAAGATGTTTGAGCCATATCTTGATTATATCATATTTCCTCATTGCTTAAATGGCACTTTTTGTGCTAAAATAGACATCTTATGGCACGTAGACGTAGACGAAAATCCAAAAATCAACCTCTTAATAATTTTGTTTGGTTTTCTATTTTCGCTCTCCTTTTTTTAGTTTTAAGCCTTCTCACCTTGGCTAGTTTTTTTAGACAAGGTGCGCTTTTAATCTGGATCAATGATTTCTTCGTCATTAATTTTGGTAGTGGTGCCCTTATTGTGCCTTTTCTTTTCATGCAAATCGCTCTCATTCTTTTTCGTACCACTTGGGTTTGGTCACGTCCTTCACTCTTTTTGGGTGGTTTGCTTTTCTTTGCTGGCGTTACTTGCATTAGCTCGGGGGGTTCTGTTGGCGCGGCGACTTTCCAAACTCTGTCCAAACTTATTACCGTCCCAGGTACTTATCTGTTTTTCTCTGCTCTCATTATCGGCGGTGTTTTAGTTCTCGCCCAAATTTCTTTACGTGACATTTTTACTTGGTATAAAAATTGGCAAGCCGAGAGAAAGCTGCAAGCGCAAATGGCCAATTTAACTTTATCAGAAAAAGATGGTATCACTTTTGTTGGCCACGATCAAGAGTCTGGTGCTTCGGCTGACTCAGATCAAAAAAAATCTACTTTTGCCAATATTCTTTCTCCGACTTTAAATCATAAACAAGAGAAAATGTTCTCTGATCAAGAACCAGACTTCGCTCCTCCAACTGCCGCTGAAAACATCAATAATTTAGAAAAGATTGATTTACTTGGAGAAATCAAGCCAATTGTTGCAGAAAAAACTAACCTCGACTCTGATATTACTATTTCCACTCATCATCAACCTTGGCAATATCCTAGCTTAGGTCTTTTATCTGACGGTGACGGCGGCGAAGCCGACAGAGGTGATATTAACGCTAATGCTCAAATTATTGAAAATACCCTCGATTCTTTTGGCATTAAGGCTCGAGTGGCTGAAATTAATCGTGGGCCTTCAGTGACTCAATACGCCCTTGAAATTGCCATGGGCACCAAATTATCAAAAATCACCGCTCTTGCTACCGATTTAGCTTTAGCTTTAGCCGCACCTACCGGACAAATCAGAATTGAAGCTCCAATTGCTGGTAAATCTCTAGTTGGCGTCGAAGTTCCTAATCACAAAGCCGCTTTCGTCACTTTGCGCAAGATGTTGGCCTCTAGTACTTTATGTAATCATCCTTCCAAGCTCGCAGTCGCTTTAGGTATTGACGTCAATGGCAAACAAGTTGTTGGTGATATTAGTAAAATGCCTCACGCCTTGATTGCGGGTGCCACTGGTTCTGGTAAATCCGTTGGCATTAATTCTTTCTTATGCTCTCTTTTGTTTCGCTGTAGTCCAGAAGAATTGCGTCTCATCCTAGTTGATCCCAAAAGAGTCGAGTTAACGATGTATCAAGACATTCCACATTTGCTCACTCCGGTCATCGTTGACGCTGCCAAAGTGGTTTCGGCTTTAAAGTGGACTTGTGCTGAAATGGACCGCCGTTATCAAGTTTTGGCCGATCACGGTGTTCGCCAGATTTCTGGCTACAATCAACTTACTGGCGTAGAAAAAATGCCTCAAATTGTAGTCATCATCGATGAGTTTGCCGATATTATGATGTTTGCTCCCAATGATGTCGAAGAGTCAGTCACTAGAATTGCGCAAATGGCTCGGGCTGTCGGCATTCATCTTATTCTCACTACTCAAAGACCTTCTGTTAATGTTATTACTGGTTTGATTAAAGCCAACGTTCCGACTAGGATTGCTTTCAATGTTGCTTCAGCCATGGACTCTCGGGTGATTCTAGATAGTGTCGGCGCAGAGAAACTTTTGGGCAACGGCGACATGCTGTATATTCCTCCAGATAAAGCTAAACCAATTCGGATTCAAGGTACTTTTGTCAGCGATAATGACGCCAAGGCTTTAACTGATTTTCTTAAGTCTCAAGGTTGGGCGCCAGAATATATCGATGACATTACTTCTAAATATCGTGTTTCTGGTAAAAAAGGTGCTAGTGCGCCTTTGCCTGGCAGCGATGAAGATCTGAGTTCTGGAGAACGCGATGCTCTTTTTGTGGACGCCGCTAGAATGTTTGCTCAATACGATCAAGCTTCTTCCTCCATGATTCAGCGCCGTCTTTCTGTGGGCTACGCTCGCGCTGCTCGAATTCTCGATCAACTTTGTGCTGCCGGCATTGTCGGTCAAGCCAATGGTAGTAAACCGCGCGACGTTAATAAAGAAGCCATCAGTCAGCTTTTATCTAATCCAGACAATTTATAATCACCCATTGTTTTAAAAACCAGTTGCGTCTTTTTATTTTTCGTTTTCGTCGCTTTTTGCTCGATTTTTGTTTTGCGTCAATTCACGCAAATTTTGCAAGATTTCCGCTTGCCTTTTTTCTTGTTCCGGTGTCAGTTTATCGATTTGATCCAAACTGGCCAACTCTTGTTGCAAAATTTGCGACTGTTGCGTACTCCAAATTTTTTGATGATTGGCAACAGCTTTTTCCCATTCGGTTTTCAAATCATTCTTCATCAAAAATTTAATAAAACTATTATTCATGCCCAAAATTTTTAATCTTTGCGCAAAATCTGCCGGTAAACTATTCAACCAACTTTTTAATTCTGGAGAGTTGGTCTTTTTTTGGTAATCTTGATAATAGCTCTTTAATTGTTGTAAAAAATGATTTTCCCATTCAGCCTCAATGATATAATTGCTTGCTAAACTAACATATTGTTTTTCACTTAAACATTGTAAAAATAAAAACCAAATATATGCTTCCAATTTAGTTAATTTACTTGACTTTTTTTTCACTGTCGCCAGTTTGACACTTTTCATTTCAGCCGGTTTATTGTCGTCACTTTCTGTTCCAAATTTAGCCCATTTTTGCAAATCTTGTCTCAGAATTTCTTTATCTTGACTTAAAGTTTCTGCTAATTTTTTCAAATAAAATTCATATTCAATTTGACTATCAATTAATTCAAATACGCTCGCTAATTCTTTAATAATTTCTTTTTGTCCTTCAATACTTTTTTGATCATGGCTCGCCAAAATCACTGTGAGAAAAAAATCATACACGCTCACTGCTGCCGCGACTTTGGCTCGCCAACCAGCCGCATCATTTCTTGCAAATTCATCAGGATCTTTACCCCGATCAATCATCACTACTCGCAATTCTATTCCCTCTGGTCGCAGATGAGTAATAGCTTTTTTTGTTGCCGCGATGCCAGCTTTATCCGCATCTAGAGCTAAAATTACTTTTTTAACATAACGACTAATTAATTTGGCGTGATCCACTGTTAGGGCGCTACCTTTAATCGCACACACATAATCTACGCCTGCTTGACAGCTAGAAAGCATGTCAAATTCACCTTCTACAATCAACATTTCTTTTTGTTTTTTAATTTGTTGTCCCAGTTCATGCAGACCGTAAAGCATTTTGCCTTTGTGATAAATTAACGTTTCTGGAGTATTCATGTATTTGGCTTCTTTTTTTTCGTCGCCTATAATCATTCTTCCAGAAAAACCCACTACTTTTCCGCGATGATTTTTCAGTGGGAACATCAGTCGCCCGCGAAAACGATCAAAAAGCCGCCCAGTTTTATTTTCACCGCCCATTCCTGAAGCAATGATTTCAGCGCGGCTGAATTTTTTTGCCGTTAGATAATCGCATAAACCTTGCCAACTGTCTTCAGCCGCGCCTAGCCGAAACAATTTTATCGTCGTTCCCGTTAAGCCTCTTTTTTTTACATAATCTCTTACTAGTTGACATTGCGGATTCTCTTGCAAGTTTTTTTGATAATAGACCGTCGCTTCTTCCATTAGTTCCATTAGTCTTTGGCGCAGCGCGTCATCTTTGTCAAAGTTCTTTTGTGTTAAAGTGATACCAGCGCGCTGCGCCAACATCTCCAACGCTTCGCGAAAAGTCAGTGACTCGTATTTTTCCAAAAAACTAATTACATCTCCACTTTCTCCGCAACCAAAACATTTGTAAAAACCTAGACTATCATTGACAAAAAAAGACGGCGACTTTTCGTGATGAAAAGGGCACAATCCTTTTTGATAATTACCAGCAGGTGTTAATTTAATTCTTTCGCCGATGATTTCAGCGATCGAAATCGCCTCTTTTACTGCTTCAATTTCTGACATCTTGTCTAATATACCATACTTTTTCAATTTCCATGAGCCATTGCTACCCCATAGATTTCTGCAAACCCAGCTTCTTTTAATACTTTTGCCGCCTGATTCATGGTTGCTCCCGTGGTAATCACGTCGTCAATTAGTAACAGCCGCGGATATTTTTGTTTCCAATCTTGCGTCGCCGCTTGAGCTGCAAAAATATCCGCCGCTTTCTTTTGCCTTTCAAGCGCACTTTTCGTTAGAGCTTGTTTTTCGCGATAAACAGTTCTCTTTAGGCACGCTAACACTGGCTTGTGCCAAAGTTCGCCCAATTCTACCGCAATTATTTTTGCTTGATTATATCCGCGTTCTTCCAATCTTTTTTTGTGGACTGGAATATAAGTAATCGCTTCCACTTCTGGCAAGAGCAGAAATTGATATAACCAAAAAGCAAAAGTCATACCCAAATCTTTTACTCCATTATATTTATATTGATGAATCATTTTATTAGTCAGTTCGTCGTAAACCAAAAGCGCTTGCACTTTTGTCAGATAGATTTGAGGTAATGTTAATTTGACTTCCTCAATCAAAAAATTTAATTTTTGATAGCACCGATCACATAAAAATTCCCCCATCTTACCGCAACCAAAACAAAATCTTGGATATAAAACTTCAATTATTTTTTGCCAGAATTTCACTTACAAAAACAATCTTACTTACTCTCGCTCAAATCTTCTTTGGCTTTGGTGCAAACTTCTCCGATAGCATTGTACAAATCACTTTTATCACGGTATTCAAAAAATAAATCTTTGCCCGCTTTTGCCAATTTTAATTTGGCACAAAAACCTCTTTTGCTCGAACCAGACAAGAAAAATTCCGCTTTTTCGATTGACGGATCGTATTTAAACAGTTTACCTGCTCCACTTTGACATCGTTTTTCCAACGCCTCTGTCAAATCGAAACCTTTGGTTTGAACTAAAACTTGAGTCATCTGAGTCATCAGATTTCCTTTCTATTTTAACCTCTCACCGCACTCTTTTTTGTATTCCACCACTGATTGTAACACAATTTTTCTTTTTCCTTCTAGTCATTTTTTTCTTTTATTCTGTCCGTTTTCTTATTAACTTATTTTCTTCATTCTTTGCTAAATTATCGTTAAAAAATTGCGCTTTTGTCACGTCTTAGTTTCATTTTTTCAAACTTACAATATAAAGATAAAGACAATTTATATGTTTACACTTTCTTCATTCTTTCCTCCGTACCACCGTTTTCGTTTTCCTCTTTTTCTTTTCATTTTCGTCTTTTTCCTTTTGGCCACGAAAATTGGCCTCACGCCAATTTTCGCTGATCAATTAGATTGTATCGACACTCCGACCGACTATACTTGCGGAAAAGACAATGGCTGGCTTACTGGTACTTGTCCAGCAGGTCGTTTTTGTTTGGCGAAAGCAGACGCTGTCGGTGTTGTAGTTGGTCAATGGTGTTGTCCCACTCTTGTAGTCCCAGATCCAGATGACGATACGGCTTGTGGTCCAGCAAACTTAGCTGATAAAGGCACTTGTGAAGAAGGTAAAACTTGTGTTGCTAATGAAAATTGGTCTGAAGGTTCAACCGTAAATCCTTATGTCTGTGTTCCCAATGATGAGCTTCCATCAGATTCTCTCACTCTGAATCTTAATGCTGTTAATTTAAAATATAGCGATTTGGAAGCTATGAATCCGCTTCGATTTTCTTCCGTTTTCAGCGATCCCGACAGTCGTACACCAGGCGCGATTATCAATCGCGCCTTGACAGTGATTATTTTTCCTCTTGCCGGCATTGGTCTTTTTGTCCTTATTCTTTGGGGCGGCTTTCAAATGATTTCTGGCTCCGCTACTGGCAAACAAAATAGTATTGATTTGGGTAAGAAAAAAATTACCACTGCGCTTGTCGGTTTTATTATCCTTTTTTGTGTTTATTGGCTTTGGCGTTTAGTGGCTTTAGCTACTGGTTTAAGCACTTAAGCTCCTTCATCTTGTTGTATAATTATCCCATGCCTAATTTTATTCTTTCTTTTTGCGATTTTTTTCGTGCTCCCAAAGCCGACCATTTGCCAATCAAACAAAAATTTTGGCTTTACTTCTTTTTTTTTACCACGATTATTCTCGCCTTTGCTAGTGGCTATTTTGTGGTAAAATTGGAGAAAATCCAAGAGTCTTGTCATTGTGACTTGGAAAGTAAATCTTTATGAGTAAAATTTTAGTTACTGGCGGCGCTGGCTTTATTGGCAGCAACTTTATTTTATACTGGCTTCAGCGGCATCCAAATGACCAAATTGTCAATTTAGATGCTCTCACTTACGCTGGTAATCTTGCCAATCTGGCCAGCGCCGCCGACAACCCTAATTATAGTTTTGTTCACGGCGATATCCGCGACCAAGCTTTAGTTGAGCAAATCACTCAAGATGTCGATCTCATCGTTCATTTTGCTGCTGAGTCGCATGTTGATCGTTCCATCTTAGAACCAGAAATTTTCCTCCAAACCAATGTTCTTGGTACCTTCAATTTGCTTAATGCCGCTTTGAAAAACAAAGTCAAGCACTTTCATCATATTAGTACAGACGAGGTTTTTGGCTCACTGCCTTTGGCGACTCAAGATAAATTTACTTTGGATAGTAAATATGATCCTCGTAGCCCTTATTCCGCTAGCAAGGCTAGCAGTGACCACTTGGTTCGTGCTTACGGTGACACCTACGATCTTCCGTATACTATTACTAACTGCAGTAATAACTATGGTCCTTTCCAATTTCCAGAAAAACTTTTCGGTTTAGCCATTACCAATATCATTGAAGGCAAAAAAGTGCCTATTTACGGCGACGGTCTCAACGTCCGTGATTGGCTTTTTGTTACCGATCATGTCAAAGCAATTGAAAAAGTTTTGCTTTCTGGTCAAACTCATCAGACGTATCTTGTCGGCGGTTTAGTTAAAGACATTTCCAATCTCGATGTCATTAAATTGATTTTGCAGCTCATGGGTAAAACTGAAGCGGAGTTGGAATTCGTCAAAGATCGTGCCGGTCATGACCGTCGTTATAGCGTTGATTGGAGCAAAATCAATCACAATCTTGACTGGCAGCCAGAGGTCACTTTGGAAGAGGGTTTGCAGCAAACTATTCACTGGTATCAAGATCATCAAGATTGGTGGCAACCGCTCAAGCAAAAATCTCAAGCTTTTTTTAATCAAAATTATCATCAGGTTCAGAAATCATAAACTATGAAGGAAAAAATTATTGTCACTGGTAGCAATGGTCTTATCGGTAGTAAGTTTGTTGCTGCTTATCAAGATCAATATGAAATTATTCCTTTGGATTTAAGCGGCACTCCTAGTATAGATATTACAAATTTTGATGGTTTACGCGCTGAGCTTGTCAAACATGACACTGCGCGTGCCGTTGTTCATTTTGCCGCTTTTACCAATGTTTCAGCGGCTCACGAACAAGACGGCGATCAAAGCGGCCCAGCTTATCAAGTCAACGTCGTCGGCACTCGCAATCTCGCTCAAATTTGCGCTCAGCTTGGACTTTTTCTCATCCACATTTCTACTGCTTATGTTTTTGATGGCAATAAACGCAGTTTGTATTTTGAAGAAGATCAACCATCACCTATCGAGTGGTATGGTAAAACCAAATTTTTGGCAGAAAAAGCTGTCACTCAATCAGGCGCAAAATCTGCGATTTTGCGCATAGATCAGCCTTTTTCCAGCTCTAGCTTCGCCAAAATAGATACTGTCCATCGTATCATCGCTGGTCTACAAACCAATTCCCTCTATCCTCAATTTGTTGATCATTTTTTTGGTCCTACTTATATCGAGGACTTCGTCAAGATTATTGGCTTTTTTATTCGCACTCAGACAGAAGGTCTTTATCATGCTAGTAGCGGCGAAAAATGGAGTGACTATGATTTTGCCGTGGCCATTCAAGCACTCTTAGATTTACCGGGCAAAGTAAAAAAAAGTAATTTAGACGATTATTTGAAAACTTTAGCTCGTCCTTATCAACGCAATACTGCCATGAGTAATGAAAAATTAATTGGCATTTTAGACTTTCAGTTAAAAACGATTAAAGAAGCCTTAGCACAGGTTAGTCTTTCTTAGAAAAAGAGAAGGGGAATCATCTATGGAAATTGCTGAAAAATTCGCACGACAAGAAGATGTTCAAGATTATCGGTCAAAAAAATCAATTGCCGGAGTTGAAATTATTAATAGTCCTTGGTTTAGTGCTAGCGATGGTAATTTCGCTGAAATTTTGCGTTACGATGATGGCCATATCCGCGGTCTCAAACAAGACTTTGTGATTCGTCAACTCAATTGGTCTTACGTTTGCGCCGGTGCTATCAAGGGTTATCATTATCATCGTCATCAAAAAGATCTTTGGTTTTGCCCACCTTTTGATCGCTTAATCGTCAATCTTCACGACTTACGTCAAGATAGCCCCACTTTTGATCAGCATCAGACTATTATTTTGGGCGCTGGCAAAAACTTAGCCTTAGTTATTCCCGAAGGCGTTGCTCACGGTTGCAGTAATCCTTATGAGCGACCAATGACGCTTTTCTATGCGGTCACCAATCAATTCGATCCAGAGCAACCCGACGAAAAGCGTCTTGCTCACGACGCTTTCGGCTTAGAGGTTTGGCAAATAGAAAAAGGTTGATTTACCGGAATTTTTCTCTTCTTCAGCCAATAATTTACACCAATAATTGTGGTTAAAATTATCATCGGCCAAATCCACCAGTAATTACCTATTTGCCACCCGAAGTCATTTTCGCTTTTTACACTTCCATTGTCATTTTGTGACAAAACTAGCCTTGACTCCTTTTGTTTTTCTTTCCCTATTGTCATCTCTATTTCTTGTTTCTCTTTTGTTTCTTTATCTCCTTCGGTTTGTTCACTTCCATTTGCTATTTTCGTCTTTTGCGTTTTATTATTATCTTTTTGTTTTTCTTCTTCTCCCGTTTCTTCTACTATTTGAGTGATTGTTTTCGTTTCTACGATATTATTGGTTATGGTTGTGATTTTTGATTCCGTTAGCTGCCCACTTGCGCTTGATTCACTTTCTTCTCCGCTTTTAGTCGCTTCTTGACTCTCTTTCTCCGTTTCTATTTCGTCAATCTCAATTACCCAATCATAAATGGCACTTTTATTTTGCACTTTTTCTCCTTTTACTTCCGTCCAAAAAGGGTGCGACCAAGTCCAAACAATTTCCGCTTCACTGCTAGCGTCCAACTCTATTTGATAGCTCTCATTTTCTTCATTCAGCCAATTAAGCCAACCCTGTTTGATTTTTGTTGTTATTACTGTCTCTTCATTCAGGTTGGCTGTTTTCATTATTTTTGCACAATCCAGCCACAGCAAATTTTCATAAGCATTGAGAAAAAAATTATTTTCCCATTTTAATCTCGCCGTTAGACGCAGCCTGTTTTCACTTTCATTTTTCCATCGCCAAGTTTCTTCAGCTTTGAGCATATTAGGCGAAAATTGCCACACACTAGCAGCGCTTGCGCTTGCTTCGTTAATCACAAATTGACAATTTTCGCCCTCACACCGTAAAAGTCGCTCCCATTTATTCTCGCTCATATACCACTTTCCAAATTTGCGTTTCCAAATTTTTTTGATAACTATTCCGCGGCCACTCTAGCTCTTTATAGCTCAGCTCGTCTTGTCTTACTTCTTCTTCGTCCAGTTTTTGATATAAATAAATTGCGCCCTCACCTTCATCGATCATCGTTGCACTGCTATAACCAAGATACATTCTTTGCGTTTTCGCCGGCATTAGTGTCCCGTTCAATTTTACTTTTTCACCTCGTTCATTTAACAGATAAAATTCTCTCAAATTTAGCACTTCATCACTTGTATTAGCGATATCTATATAATCCATCTTGCCAATTTTGTCGCCAAAATATATCTGCTCAAATTGCAGTTTTTTCTCTTTTCTTTCTTCCACTTCTTGACACTGCTCATTCTGACAAAAATAAATATTACTCAATTTAGTATATCGCTCTTCCCAGTCTTTCCCTCTGGCTGCCAAGAAAAAACCTTGACTTTGATTCCATTCTTTTGCTGCCGGTAAATGAAAAGTTTGCCAGCCATTGGCTGTGCTTACATAATTAAGACTTTGCCATTCAATTTGATGATCATTGTCTAGTTTTTCTACTTCTTCCCAAGATTTTTCTCTTAACTCAGTCATTGTCTTTGCCGCCCCAAATTCAATTTTTTGCCATTTAGCTTTGCTGGAGAAATTAATGATACCGCTTAAGCTTTTATCATTTTCAAAAACCGTTTCTCCTAATTCTATTTTTTCAGCGCTTAAATTATCTGTAATGAGTAAATTCTCCAATTCCATTTCCGCCACCATTGCGTCTTTTTTTATTAATTCAATTTTTAACTCTTCGTTTTCCCAGTCATTACGCGCTACAGCCACCTTTTTTCCTTGTGCCAGGGTCCACGTACCTGTTTTTAGTTTTACTACTGCTTCTTCATCATCACTTTCTATCCAAAATAGATCATTTTTTCTTACTTGCCAGTCATTTAAACTAAAATTTTCGATTTTAATTAATTGACCATCGTTTTCTGCTATTTCTGCGATTTTAATTTTCACTTCTTTTTGCTCGCTATTGCAACTTTCTGGATTCGGCACTCTCACTTTAGTCTTATCCCCATTTTTTTCTATGATGCTTTCATTCCGTTCACTTGCAGCCAAATTCATTTCTCTTTCTTCTGTTTCCAAAACCACATAGTTTATTTTGCCGCACCAATCTATTTGCAGCAACGGACGGCTTGGGCTCTTTATCGTTTGACCCAGCGGCGTGTATTCAAAACTTAAATATAAAGCCTTTAGCTCTTCCTCTTTTAGTTGGTATTGAATCCAACTGTTTTGATCTTGTTTTTTTTCCAAAAGCCAAGCATCTTCACTTGTTTCTGTTTTTATCAAATAAGAATTTTCTTTAATCCAATTACTTGCTTCTAATTTGTTTATTTCATTGAGATTATTGTTTATCTGATAAACTTGTCCATTTCTCTCCAAGCTCAATTTAATTTTTGGCCCCTTATTCTCCACTTTTTCTTGCCATTGACTATAATTAATTTGATTATTTAATAAAAATAATTCTTGTTTTGCTGCTTTAGCTCTTCCCACCATAAAAATTAAAAACAAACATAATAAACCGATTATCATTAATTCTTGTTGCCAAAAATACCATTGTTTATTGTCTATTTTCATTTTTACCTTTATTTTTTTTACGCGCTTAAAGACAAAATTGTGCCCGAGTCAAAGTGAAGGTTGATACTGAATACAAAAGAACACATTTGCACACTTTTTATTTGTCTTTAAGCGCGTCTAGTTTTTTATTATCATTAGGAATATGACAGAATTATGATAAAAATTATTTTTTTACCACTATTTCCCTTTCCCCTTCATCTTTTTTTCATCTGGTGAAAATAAGCTTTTTGTTTTACCGACCTTCTACTTAAAATGGATTATTTTCCACCTTTTTATCATTTGACTTTTGTTAAAATTCTCTCTATAATGTTTTTATTATGAAAAAAGTTACTCAAAAACCCCTCAAAACTGTGGTAAAAAAAGCGCAAAAAGCGCAGGTAGCTGCGCGTAAAAACGTTGCCGCCGCCAAAAAAACCGTTAATCGTGAAGCCAAAGCGGTCAAAAAAGCTGTCCGTAAAGAAGTTAAAACCGCCAAAAAAACTGTCAACAAAAATCTTAAAGCACTTGAAAAAAACTCTGCCAAAGCCCAAAAAGAACAAATGCAAACTTGCACCATTCTTTTTCTTATCGGCATTGTTTTATTTTTTGTCCTTTTACTTTTAATTTCCAAAAACGTTTTTTGCGCCTAAGTTAAATCCGATTTTGATTTGACTTTCACTGTTTTTTATTGGATAATTGTCTTAGAAAATTATGTCTAATAGTGTTGAAGAATTTCGTCGTCAAGCTGGGGTTTATGTCCCCGGTTTGAAAACTAATTGGCGTCTTGACCGCGTGGCTTTTTTTGGCAGCGCTGACATTTCTATTGAAAGCAAACTCTATCAAGATGCTTATGCTTGCGCCTATTTATTGGCTCAGCATGGCAAAATTATTGTTAATGGCGGCGGTCCCGGCATTATGCAAGCTTCTACTCAGGGCGCCGCCGCTGCTGGTGGCAAAACTATTGGCGTTACTCTTAATCCAGATAAAGATGAATTGCCAGAATTTGAAGGTGAATCTGCTGGCAATCGCTTGACTTTACAATACAAAACCAAAAACTATATCGAAAGAATGTTTGGTTTGCTTTCATTAGCAGATGTTTTTGTTTGTTTCCGCGGCGGCACTGGCACTTTGAGTGAGTGGGCCACAGCCTGGCTTTTAGCTCATCTTTATTATGGCCGTCACAAGCCGCTTATTCTTTATGGTCATTTTTGGTTTGACGTGATGGAGAATATTAATTGCAATTTTCTTATTGGTGAAAAAGAGCGCAATATTTATCGCATTGTCGAAAACAAAGAGCAACTTTTAGCTGTCATTGAAGGTTTGGAACGTGAACTCCAAGTTTTGCGGGAGGAGCAACAGCAGTCATGAAAGTTACTTGCATCGGCGCTGCTTTAGTTGACCTCTTTTTTTCTTCTCCTAGTTTTACCAAAGAAAGCCTTCCTGAAGGCACTTTTTTGTGTCAGCGTTATGGTCATAAAATCGAGATCGAAGATTATCATTTGACGACTGGTGGCGGTGCTTCTAATACCGCTGTCGCTTTTGCTCGTCGCGGGCATCAAGTCAGCATTATTGCTGAGATTGGCAAAGATGATTTGGGGCAAATTGTTCGTAACGAGTTGATTGCAGCCAGAGTCGATACTCGTAAAATGATTAGCGAACGTCAGGAAAAAACTGGCTGCAGCGTCATTTTACGCGGTCCGACTGGCGATAGAACGATTATGGTTAGTCGCGCTGCCTCCAGCATGCTCGATGATTACGATATTCCAGTTTCTTATTTGAGGCAGCGCGACTGGTTGCACTTAAGTAGTGTCGCCGGCAACTTGAATGCGCTTTCAGAAATTTGGCAAGCTCTTGATACTCCTAGTCTCGGTCTTTCTTGGAATCCTGGTCGTCGTGAATTAGAACAAATTGCTAGCGGCGCTCTTACTTTACCGACTCCCAGTCAGGGTGTTTTTTTTGCTAATGATCAGGAATGGGCTCTTATCGCCAATCAACAAACCTCCATTCTTAAGTCTTTTCCTTTTGTCGTGATTACCAAAGGCGAAAAAGGCGGCACTGTTTTTCAAAACGGCAAAAAATATCAAGATTTTAAGCCCGCTTCTCAAGGACCAGCTTTTGAATCCACTGGCGCTGGCGACGCTTTCGCCAGCGCCTTCGTTAGCACTTTGCTTTATCAACGCTCTCTCGATGAAGCTATTCTAGCGGCCCGCAATAATTCCGCTTCAGTCATTCAATATATCGGCGCTAAGAAAGGCTTGCTTTGGTTTTAATGCTATAATACGCTCATGAGCACGACTCCTATTTACTTTAGTATCATTATCCCCACTCTCAATGAGCAGAAAGCTTTACCTTTACTTCTTCTAGATCTTGCTGATCAAAGTAATCAAAATTTCGAAATTATTGTCGTTGATGGTCATAGCGATGATAAGACAGCAGTCGAATTCAAAAAATTTCACGCCCAAAATCCACACATCAAAGCTCATTTTTATCAAGTTGATATGCGCAATGTTTCTTATCAGCGCAATTTTGGTGCCGCTCAAGCGGTTAATGAATGGTTGGTTTTTATGGATGCCGACAATCAATTGCCCACTTTTTTTCTTCAAGGCCTTGCTTATCAATTAGAAAAAAACGCTCTTGCGGTCGACCTTTTTTCTACTCTTGTTCATTTAAATAAAAATGACCTTCGTAATCGTTTCTATCGCACCGTCGCCGCCGGCATTAATTTTTTCCTTATTTCTAGAGATAAATCAGCTCAACCTTTGGCTTTTGGTGCTCTCATCGGGGTTCGCCGCGCGCTTTTTTCACAAATCAAATTTAATGAACACAGCAAAGTCATGGAAGATTCACTTTTTGTGAAAAAAGCGCGCCGTCTCGGTTATAAGTTCAAACTTTTTCACGAGCCTACCTTTGCTTATTCCATGCGTCGCGTCAAAGGCGTTGGCCTTTTCCGCACTGCTCGCTCTTCTTTTTTAATGCAAATGCGCTATATTTTCGGCGATGAATTCGCCGAAAGCGATTGCGGTTATGAAATGCTCGGTGGCAAAAAATACGAACACGATGCTTAATTTCTTATTTACGTTTTTTTTGATGTTCAATTATTTAGAGAAATAGCAAAAACCGGCTTGTCATCCCTCCCCTCCTTTTAGGCAATTTTAATTTCTTTTAATTGCTCCACGTCAGTCGCTTGTTCTGGGGTTTTATCCTCTCGCCAACGAATCAACCTTGGAAAACGTAGGCCATAACCGCTAGTATGAATAGAAGATTTGGTCATTTCATCAGCGGCAATTTCAGCTATTAACTCAGGCGCCAGCCATACGTCCGGCGTAATTACTTTATTGACTTCATATTCGGCTGGCGCTTCTTTCACTTCTAATTGAGTGCTTTTTTGTTTCAGCTCTCGGAATTGCTCGTCAGTCAGACCGGTTCCAATCTTGCTAATCGACAGAAATTTCCCTTTCCCGTCTGGCACGCCGACCAAAAAAGCGCCTACTCCAAAACCGTGTCTTTTACCTTTGCCAAAATAATAACCCATCACCACAAGGTCCAAAGTGTCATTCAATTTTCCTCGACTACCTTCTTCTTCCTTTATTTTCACCCAGGTCCAACCTTTTCGGCCGCTCTGATAAACCGAATCCACCTGTTTCATTACTACCCCTTCTAGCCCTCTGGCTAGTTGCTCTTGATGATAACGATGCAGCTCTTCGGCGTCGCCTGTGATCATCATTGGTGCCAAGACTGACCACTGCGTATCGCCGATCACTTTTGCTAGAATCTCTTTTCTCTCTAGTAGGGGAGTGCTAATCAAATCTTTCCCATTGAAATCCAAAATATCAAAAATAAAAAATTTCATTGGTAATTCCTGCGATTTTTGATCCACTCCGTGCTTGCGTCTTCTCGTCATGGTTTCTTGAAAAGCCAACATTTTTCCGCTCTCCGCGTCGAAACCCACCGCTTCTGAATCAAAAATCGCCTCTTTCACCTCTAAAATTTCCGCCAACTTTTTCAATTCAGGAAACATTAGCGAGACATCTTCTAGACTTCTTGTAAATGCTTTTATTTCCGCATTATTACCGCACTTACGGATGTGAATCTGGATTCTCATCCCGTCATATTTTGGCTCCGCAATCACTTTTTCCATTTTTTCGATAATTTCGGTGCTCGAATTCAACCTTTGACACAAAGCCGGCATAATTGGCACTCCCCATTCTAGACGATAATCCTCTCGCAACTTTGCCAGCCTTTCACGGGAATTAAGCGGTAATAATGCCAAATATGATTCTACTAGTAAGCCTACATCCGCTTTTTTTTGATAAATTTCCTCCAGCTCTTTTGTTTCTTCTTTTCCTCCTGTCGCTGTCCAAGACAAGCTGTCTAGAATTGTCATCAGGGCAAAGCCCAATCTTAGCTTTCCAATCACCATTCTACTGACCACTTTTGCGCTTTCCCCGTCCAGTTTTTCATATAAAGCCACTAACTGTAGTAGTTTATCCTCTTGCGAACCTTCACCGCTCGTGCTTGCAATTTGTACTAGTTTTTCATAAACTTGCAACACTGTGAGTTCGTTTTCTCTTTTTAATTCTAAATCATTTACGACTAAAGCTGTTGTTTCGCCCCAGTCTCCAGTTTGACGTTGTTTTCCCTTGATTTGTTCAGTTAGACTTTCTTCATCCGCTTCTCCAAATAAATCCACATTCATACCACCTGTTTCTTTGAGTCCACCGTGAGCGGTTACTAGTTTTGTTAGGGCGCGCGCCACCATTTTTTCCGACAAAGAAAACTCCAATGAGTCATACGCTGGCCTTAGTTGTCCTTGAATTAAGTTGGCGATGGCGCGCGCCTCTTCTCCCTCCGTTTGTTGCCAGAGCTCCGCCAATAAAGCTGTAATCTTCAATCTGGAGGTGTATTTTTCAATTTCATTCAATTTTTGTGCCAATGTCTGAAACTTCATTTTTCCATTATAACTTGCTTTTAAGTAAAAAAAGTTCCGATTTTTTACGCTTTTGTGCTACAATGTGCCTAGCTCTGTCACATTTTGATTAACTCTGTCAATAAAAAGGAGGTTTGGTTATGGTTATTTGTTTCAACTTTCTAGATCTCAATTCCCTGCCTATCTCATCTTCGCACCTCTGGCTATCTAAAGGTAATTTGACCTTTTATAGCACTTTCACCACTTGGAATCGCGCCGATCGCCAACAATTCCGCTCTCAGCTCGAAAAAATGGCGGACTTAGACCTTGAGAAAAGCCAGCTTTATTGGCTTAAGGCTCAAACTTGTCCGTCTCCAGTCTGGAATGCTCACTTTAGTAAGGCTTGCTATATCTTAGGTTCTTGTTTGCCAGAAATTCATTGGACCAATTTACCCATCATGGATCAAACGTTGCTCAAGCCTGGCTGCACGGTTGTTACTTATTCAGAGAAATTTTCTTCTCAAGCTGATGATCATCTCTCTCCTCAGTACAACTTAGCAATCTCTCAGCTTTGCTTCGCTTAACAAACCATTACCGTTGACTTAAGTTTATCAAAAGACATACTCACATCGTCCTCATATCTCATTTTTTGGGATATGAGGACTTTTTCTACAATCGATAATCGCTCTTGGTGTTATTAGGATTTTGATTTTTTGATCCCATTCGTCTATTGGTAATTCTTGGTTATTGTTCTCATTGGAAGTTATACCAATTGTTAAATGCTCTTTTTCCATTGCTAGAAATCGATCGTAAAAACCTCGTCCTTTTCCCAGCCGGCCGCCTTTTTCATCAAAAGCTAAACCTGGCACAATTATTGGCGCGCGCGGATGACAAATTCGCAGATTTTCTTTCTTTGGTTCCAGAATTCCCTGATAACCTCTTTCCACTTCATTCCAAGCTTTGATTTGGCAAAAAGCTAAGTTTCCTTCTTCTACTCTGGGCGCTGCCACTCTGACCGCTTTTTGCCACAGTTCTTCTATTAGTCTTTTTGTTTCCACTTCTTTTTCCGTTGCCAGATAAACATAAACCCATTCTGCCTGCCAAATTTCTGGCACCTTTTTCAGGTTCTCCCAGATTTTTTCTTCAGCGGCGGCTTTTCCCTCTGGGCTTATTAGTGCCAGTTTTTCTCGCACTTGCCGCCGCCACTCCCTTTTTTCTCTTTCCATAATTCCTTAATTCTTCCCGTTTTCTCTTTCCTTAACTCCTTAACTCCTTAACTCCTTCTGTTTTCTTTCTCCGTTTTTCTTCTTAGTTTTTCGCTTTTTGTCTATATCTTAAAACAAAAATATCTCCTTTTAGCCGCTTTTTTTTAGTATTTTACTTTCGTTTAGACGCACTTCTTTATTTTGAATGACCCAGCGCGCTTCGTGTCCTCAGCGCGCCTCTTCATCTTGCAATCTCGCCAATTTTTGTTCCGCTTCAGCGATTTTTTTCGCTAGTCTCTCCATTAACCCTTTTGGCGCCAACAGCCCTCTTTCTCTTTCCTCTCGTACTTCTTCCAATTCCTCTCGCAAAGCCTTTATCTCGCCTCGCGCTTCATAAATTTGCTGTTCCAAAGTCAAAGGTTTTTTCTCTTCTTTTGTTAGCAGCCCATCTCGTTGCTCAAATCTTTCCGCCGCCTCCTGAAAATCATCTACCGATCCTCGATAGTTGCCATCGTATTCATCGCTTCTTTCCAATCTTGACATATCAACTGTCCTTTCTTATTTATTTGTATCTACTAAAATCACATCATTCAAGTTTAATTCTCAATCTCGCTTGCATGTATTTTAGCTTTTTCGTTTCCTCCAAAATATCATTTTTTTACTCTAAGTCAAGGGTCCAAAACATTTTTCATCCCAGCTTAAATTATTTTCGGTCCTCAAAGAAAATTTTAAAAAATCTCTTGAAATCTCATTCCTTTTCACTTTCTTTAGCGCATTATTTAACGCACCTTGCTCTAGGGTTTTGCAGAAATGACTCTGATTATCTCACTTTACAAGAAAGCCTAAGATTAAGATAAAGATCTGAAAACATTAAAAATTAGCTAGCGGTGCATTTCAAGGTAGAATGTGGAATACATTTTTGCCCCTTGACAAAAGACCTATAATATGTTATAATATACACGTTCTTCAAATAATCCAGATTAATCTCAACTCATTCACGAGTTGAAGACTGATTTTGCGATTAAGCGTCGAACCGATCTTTAAAACCTTTACCAATATTCTTCCTTTAGTTTGTTTTGAATGGACCGATCAGCGTATAATTAAAATCGTACGCTAATCGGTCTGTTTAAACAGACTTCCGACCTTTGTGGCGGATAAAATGAGGAGGACACTATCATGGCAAAGTACGAAAATGAAGGCTACTGCCCCGGAGCTGGCCCAGGTTTATTTTATTCTCATCCAGAAGTACTGAATCAGAAACAGAGGCTTATCGGTCTCTGGAGTTTATTTGGATCCACCGTCGTTTGTCAAGACATTGACGAACGTGGGTGTCATCTCGACACCCAAGCGGTTCACGAAATGTTAACCGTTGACCCGATGGCAGAAGTCATCATGACGGCTATTGTTAAATACAATAGCGGAGCCGAAAAGGTTCTCATTAAGCAGGATCACACCGATGGCTGTTTAAATATGCAGTCTCAAGGTATGATCCTAAAAAGGCTAATTGAGCTTAATTCTCAAAATCCTCAGCTTATTGTCGCAGCCGCAAGTAACTTTGCGGCTATTCTTTGTCATGGAAAGGAAGATCCTAATACTACCGAAGTGTGGTTTTGGGATTTGGAAAATTGTTTGGAATAAACCCAATAATCAACCTAAGATCGACACGAACCCCGCTGGCTTACCAGCGGGGTTTTCTTTTGTCTGAAAATTGCTTAAAAAGAGCTTAAAAGGCAATTTTACAATTTCCTTAAAATTGCCTCAAATTACCACTTGACTTTAGTTTTTAATGTGTTAGAATACCCATCTTGTTCTAAAAAACACCAAAAAATAACACGCGACTTGATTCGGGCCCTTAGCTCAGCTGGCTAGAGCGCTTCATTTGCAATGAAGAGGTCAAGGGTTCGAGTCCCTCAGGGTCCACAGGGAAAAAGCTGCACCATACAGTAAATAATCACAAATTGTTTATTGTTAATTCAGCTTTACCGGTTAAACTGGTTTGTTAAGCAATTGTTCACCGCCTTTCCTGGCGGCAGATTGTTTGCTCCAGTCAAGACTGACAAGAGTTGATGAAAGTGGTTCTTTAAAAAGTGAAGAAAACATCTAATCATTGATCATGAATGATTAGATAAGTAAATGTAAATTTTTAATTATATGGTTTGATTACTTACATCAAGTAATCAAACAAGTATTTTTGTCATGTAGGCCAAAATATTTTAAGCATTCAACTAAGTTTAGTTAATTAAAAAACGTTATTATCATGTGAATTAATGCAGATAGCGGATGCCTTGGCTTGTTTGGACGAAGAAGGACGCTAAGGGTGCGAAAGTCGTCGGGGAGCTCCCATAAAGCTTTGATCCGACGGTGTCCGAATGGAGAAATCCAAGTACAGTAATATGTACTTACTGTCCTACTTTTGTAGGGCGGGGATAACCCGGTGAACTGAAATATCTAAGTAACCGGAGGAAAAGAAATCGAATGAGATTCCCTGAGTAAGCGACGAGCGAAAAGGGAAGAGCCTAAACCTAGATTTATCTAGGGGTTGTAGGACCTTCAATTGCTTTTATTTTGATAGTAGAACGACGTGGAATCGTCGACCAAAGATAGTGAAAGTCTAGTATGCGAAATTGAAATAAAATCAAGAAGGATTCCTGAGTAGGTTGGGAGACGGCAAACTCCCTTCTGAATCTGGGGTGACCACACTCCAAGGCTA
>CAYVKW010000011.1:0-28169 GCA_964452285.1 uncultured Pseudomonadales bacterium
TGACAAACCAGCAAAATTGTTGTAACACACACACACACACACACACACACACACAACGATTTTTAAGTGAAAATGAGCGCACGGTTAATGAACGTGGGTGGAAAATTAATTTTGGTTTGCTTAATTTGCTGGTGAAAGTTTATTCTCAATGGTGCGCAAATTTTTTATTTCTCCGCTCTTTTCTTTTTCTCTCCTCTCTTTTACTTTTTTCTTTACTATTTTTCCAATTTACAAATCTTGTTCAGGCCGTTGCAGGCATTACAGTAGACGAAATGCCACTAGGAACAGTAGTAGTAATAAATGGAATTAAATTAATTAAAATTACTGCGACCAATAAATTTATGGCCATAGACCCTTTTACTGATTGTAACCCACAAACTGACATGCAATGCTTTGATCAATGTGAAAGTTGGGAAACACCGACTTATGGGACGATGAGTTATTCGAACGCAAATGGTTTGAATGCAAGTGAACCAACTTACCTAACTGATCTGCGTGATGGTAAATTTTATGAAGTGAGAAAGTTTGCCGATGGTAAATGTTGGATGGTAAACGATCTTCGTTATGGCGGAGCAGTAGATGCTTGTTTATCTAGAACAACTTTTTCAGGAAATGGTTCGGCAACGCCGACAGGAAGATTTGGGGCTGGAACTTATGGTGATTGCCGGAATGATCCTGGATATACGACTTATCTTTATAACTGGCAGGCGGCGATGCAGAATTCAAGCGCTTATTATAACAATGCTTATTCTGGACCGACACAAAACGTGCAAGGACTGTGTCCACAAGGTTGGCATGTGCCAACCGGTGGACCAACGGGCGAAACAGTAGCTTTGGGTACAGCTATTGGTTCTAGCAATGCTTTTACTTTTTGGCGACCAGGTGGGAATTTTTTAGGGAATTATTACGGTTGGTGCGGTTCAGGTGGAGATTTGTATTATCGGGGTACAATTGGTTTTTATTGGTCGTCTTCTCAAACTAGCACGACGCATACCTACAATATTTATATTGGAACTGGAGATGCTAATCCGCAAGGTTCTGATCCTAAGGCCTATGGATTTTCGGTGCGCTGCGTCAAGAATTAAACGATTTTTAAATTGTGATGTGCTTGGAGTGCTAATACGATTGACTTTTTGTGTCTGTGACAATAAGATTTCTAACGAGAAGGAATGATAGAGATAATAATTTCGTGTATAATAGGTGATATATGAAAATGTCAGAATTGATTTTTGTACCAAGTAAAAATGCGCCGGCGGGAGCGGATACAGTCAATCATCGGCTATTAGTGCAAGCGGGTTTGGTGCGGCAGTTGATGGCGGGTGTTTATACTTATACAGCCTTGGGACTGAAAGTGTTGCAAAAAATACAAGATGTGATTAGAGAAAAAATGAATGAAGTGGGCTGTGTGGAAATTCATATGCCAGCTCTCAATCCAGCGGCAAATTGGCGTACAACTGGCGGCTGGGAGAATATTGACGTGTTGTTTAAAATCAAAAGCCGAACGGGAAAAGAATATGCGTTGGCGCAATCACATGAAGAAATCGTGACACCGTTAATGCAAGAAATGATTACTTCTTATAAAGATTTACCAAAGAGCGTTTATCAGATACAATGGAAGTTTCGGGATGAATTGCGCGCAAAATCTGGGATTTTGCGCGGGAGGGAATTTTTGATGAAGGATGCCTATTCTTTTCATTTGGATGCGGCAGATTTCTTGCGTTATTATGAAGTGATGAAAAAGGCGTACGTGGAAATTTTTTCAACTTTAGGTTTGGAAGCTAAAGTCACGGAGGCCTCTGGAGGGAATTTTGCTGAAAAAATTTCTTATGAATTCATGGTATTAACTGACGCCGGCGAAGATGATGTCTATTATTGTCCTGAGTGCGATTATTGTATTAACAGCGAAATTGCTGAAGTGAAAATAGATAAATGTCCACATTGCGGAGCGAGGTTGGAAAAAGCGCGCGCGAGTGAAGCGGGTAATGTTTTCGATTTAGGTGATAAATTTACCCGAGCTTTTAATTTTTCAGTCACTGGTCCAGACAATCAAAAGATTTATCCAGTCATGGGTTGTTATGGCATTGGCGTGAGTCGGGCAATGGGCATTATTGCGGAAAAGCATCACGATGAAAAAGGTTTAATTTGGCCTGAATCGGTGGCGCCAGCGCAAGTTTATTTAATTGCTTTAGGTTCGCAAAAAGATGAGGGAGAAAAAATATACGAACAATTAAATAAAGCTGGTGTAGAGGTGCTTTTCGATGATAGAGACTTAAGCGCTGGCGCTAAATTTGCGGCTGCCGATTTGATTGGCCTCCCCTATCGGGCGGTGATTTCAGACAAGACTGAAGGCAAGATTGAATTGAAAAAAAGAACAAGCGATCAAACTCAATTATTAGAACTGACCGAATTATTAAAAATCTTGAGTTAAAAAAGTTTATCGTAAGCTGGCTGAATTAAATTAACAGGCTAGCTCAATTTTTTTGAGATGAATGAGACTTATAATTTCTGACCCAAATCTTGATTTGGTTGACTGAATCCACCTAAAAGATGTAAGTGTAGATGTGGTACTGCTTGGACTTTGTCGCCGACATTGAGATGAAGCTTGTAATTGTCAGCGATGCCGAGCTTTTTGGCTAAGGTGCGCGCGAGCTGCAAAAGACGGAATTGAATTGGGTCATTAAGGGGAATCGCTTCTAAAGTGGGATAAGCCTTTTTTGGTACAATTAAAATGTGAACGCGAGCGGCGGGCTTAATATCTTTGAAAGCGATGAAGTCATCGTCTTCAAAAACAATGTCAGCGGGCAGTTCGCGGGCAATAATTTTTTCGAAAATAGTTTTCTCTGGCATAAAGATTAAAACTTGGCTTTGTAAAGAGTGTCGCCAGCTACTTCAATTTCTTCTTGATTATCGTTGACGTCAAGTAAATGCTTGACTGTGCGCAAACCGCCTTGTTGCCAGATATTGAGGGTGTAATCAGTGGCATTGGTATAAGGAACCGTATAGTCAAGAGTAATCTTGGCGGTGCTGTCAGGATTGAGAGAGAAATAACCGTCAATAACAGTGAAACCGTTTTCATCATAAACGCTGGGTTCATTTTTATAACCTTTGGCACCGATGAGTTTAGAACCAAGCGGTAAGTAAATTCGATTCCAATCATTATTGGTGGAATTCAAACACAAAAGACCAGCTTCTAAATTACAATTATCGCCAGGTTGGGAGTTTTTATAATTGATAACTACTTGTTTGGTAAGTTCGCCGTTTTCTGGAGGCAGAACGGTCTGAGTGACATCGTAATCGATGAAAAGATTGGATTTGGCGCCGCCGAGATTAGCATCGACGATGGCTAAAAAGTCACTACCGTCAGTAGGGGCAATCATTTTGCCAGTTAAACTGATTTTATCGGCGGCGCTTTGTAACTCTTCGTTCAAGAAGTAGGCTTGCACGTGGCGACCTTCGATGTTCTTTACAATCATCTGGAAAAGAGCTGGAAATTGCTCTTTTTGAGCACTGTAAACCTTGGTAAGGATGGCAGACATCATCGGTCCTAAAATACCTTTACGATCTTCGCGCATATAAGGAGTAGGTCGAGTGATAATCTCGGAAAGAGCAATGATGATTTGCGGGGCATTGTATTTTTTATCGAGTTCAGTACTGAAAGTGCCATAACCAGCGACTTCTACTGGTCCTAAAATATCGATCAGGTCGGTGAGAACACGAGTGTCAATGGTAATAATACCGTCAATGTCTTGAGGTTCGCCGCTAACAGTTTGATAATTTTCCAAGAAAGTTTCCATAGAATTAGCGAAATCTGGATCGATGTTCATATCGCGCAAATTCCAATATTTCTCGGTGGTCAAATATTTACCCAAAGTGGCGGGAATAGCAATTTTTTTGGTGAATTTTTTGTCTAATTCATAGATATCATCGCTTTTTTCGGTGGTAATTTTGCCGTTTTCCATGTAAATTACGGCATAAGCAGTGAGAAAGCCGCCAGTAGGACGCAACTCATTGTTATTTTGGAAAATGACGAGATACTTTTTGCGATTACCTTCACCAGAACCAGCAATTTCTGGTAATTTATTGATAACCGGCTGATATTCTTCGAAAGTTTTAATCAGGAGATCAATAGTATCCTTGAGTTCGACAATTTTGTTTCGAGCAGGAAAGTTGGCCAATTGCGACTGACCAATTTTATTGAGAGCAAAACTGACGCCAAACCAATCACTAAGCTTTTCAGGATAATCATTGGGATCGATAGTGGCAATTTGAGCCTGGGCGGCTTTCAAATCGACTAAAATAGAATCGAGTTCGGGGCCGACGACGGAAACAGTGTCAAGAAGTTTTTTGATGCGATCTTCGGCAGTGCCACCTTCTTCTTTCTTTTCGACGGTGAAACCGAGAACATCGGCGTATGGAGTAATGACGGCTAAACCTTTTTGGGCAGCAGTTAAACCAGATTGAGCGGCAGCCAACGCGGCTAAACCGTCTTCATATTGAGCTTTGCGACCAATTAAAGTCAGTGGTGATTTCAATTCTTGAAATTGCTGAGTAGTTTTATCTAAGCTAGCTTTGGTCGCTTGTAATTTAACATCTGTGCCTGGTAAATCTTGGTTTTTAAAAGTAGTGTAAGTGTCCAGTGCCAACTGATAAGTTTCTTGAGCTTGAACTTTAAAATTGAAGAGACTATCTTTGTAAGAAATCCCTAAAACTGCCAAAGCACTAATGGTAATAACCAAGAGAGCGCCAATGATAATTAAAATCCAGCTCCACCAAGGCATTTTCTTCTTTTTACGATCTTGAGGATTGAGTCTTGACATAGAAACTTTTTCTTTTTTACTTTCGTTTTTTTGCTCAGCGCTAGTTTTGACAACAGGCTGAGTATGATTACCGGCGAAAAAAGTAGGTACTTGATCGGCGGTAGCGGTAACTGAATGATTACTATCATTAATGGTACTAGTCATGGGTCTATTATACACGTAAAATAGGTAAAAATGCAAGTTTTTGTTCAAGTCACATACATATTGGACTGGTAATTTTTAATAAAAGTTATAATGTTTTGGTTTTTCAAAGATGAATGTGGTCGAATCTCATTATACCACCTCAAATAAGCAATTAATCTCAAGTTAAACTTTGATGAATCGTAGGCAAAAAGTTCATCTGATCTCTCAAGAAATTCTTTTTGCAGTGTACAATTAAATTTTTCTACAACTCCATTGATTCTTGGTGAAGATGGATAAGTAAAAATATGTTTAAGCTTATTCTCTAAACAATACTGATGAAAAACACTTAAAAATTCAGAACCATTATCTGTTTGGATAGAGTGAATTGTAAAATTAGTTTTTTCTTGATAAATTACTTTAAAATCTGTCAAAGCCTGTAAAGCTAAAGAAGATCTTAGGGAGGCAACTTTAACAACATGAGCAAATCTGGTAAAAATATCAATTAAACAAACAAAGTAATGAGTTTGACTATTAAGACAAATAATGACACAATCAACTTCAATGTATCCAGGAGAATTAATTTTAGGAGCATGTTTAATCCGATTGACACCGACAAACTTTTTCTGTCTTTTTACTTTTTTGCAAGAATTAGCATGGGTATTTTTGTCAAGATGCTTTCTTTTAATAATTTTGCCAATAGTTCCTGTACTGATACTTTTAATCCCAAGACTTGATGCATATTCATCAACAAAAAGTTTTAATTTTTCTTTACCTAAAAATCCATAGTTAAAAGATGAACGATAGGCAATGATAAATTCTATCAATCTGATATCAGTTGTCATTACTCTTAACTGTTTTGGTTTAGTGCTCTTGGGAATTAAAGCAATATCATTAAATTTTGACTCTTGATATTTTCTTTTCCAATCATAAATTGTTGAGCGAGAAATATTGGAGAAGGTAGATAAGGTTGATTTAATTCCATAATCTTTAAAATGATGTAATACTTGTTTTCTAAATTCAACTATATCTTTATGAGTTTCTAGTTTCTGACTATTTAAAGAAGTTTTCATGAGCATATGATAATTTCTCCTGCCCATGTTTGATAAGACACTTCGATATCTTAAAGTTGTAGCTGCCATGTTTCGGGTCCTTTCTAGACACTTATTGTGTCTGAAAGTCCAATATGTATCGTGACTTTTTCACGTTTTGGGTGGTTAAGCAAAGTATGATTAAAATAATAAAAGGATGAAATAGAATGGCAAATTTTCGTGCTAAAATAGTATTTAGATTTTAATGCTTTTATAATCTTAAGGTCTTGAGTAAATAATTAAATAAACAAGATAAAGGAAAAATAAAATGAAATTAGCGGATAAAACTGGGCTGCTAAATTGGAAAGATTGCTTGATAAACAGACAAAATCGTTGTCACAAACATAATGTTCTTTCAAGTGCTTACAATTGTTTTAATTCATCCTCCTTTTTTTTTACATTAGAAACTGTTAAGCGAGAATTAACTGGATACTTTTTAAAGTTAGCGAAAGTGGCAGTTTTAGCGCTTGTATTCTTTCTAATCTCCTCTTCATCCACTTTCGCCATAACCATGACTGATTTTGGTACGTATACTGGTTCTTATGCTTTTATAGACGACGGCAGCAATAATTGGAGAATTAAATTTTTATCTTCTGGAACGTTTACTCCTAGTTCAACAATAATTATTGATGTATTTTTAGTCGGCGGCGGCGGCGGTGGTAGTGCTGGGTCGAGTGAAACTAGTGAAGGTAGCGGTGGCGGAGGAGGTTATACAACTTATGCTAAAGTTAGGCTGTATGCTAATACAGCCTATCAAATTGTAATTGGTGCTGGTGGTGCTGGTTCCACTTATTATGCTAACAGAGGAAGCTCTGGTGGTTCTACTACGGCGTTTGGAATATCTGCTACTGGCGGCGGCGGTGGAACTACTCGTGAAGGCGGTAATGGTGGTAGTGGTGGAGCAGCCTGGGTTGGAATAGGTGGCAGCAATGGTAGTGATAGTAATACTCGTAGACCGACTCATGGTTTAGGTCAGGAGACAACGACTTATGAATTTGGGGAGACAGGTTCTACCTTGTATGCTGGCGGCGGCGGCGCCAACGGCGCTGGTGGTGCTGGAGGGGGTGGAGGCACCTATGGTACTGATGTATCACCATATTATGGAGCTGGTCAAAATGGTACTCCTAATACGGGCGGTGGTGGCGGCGGCGGTAACTCACAAAAGAATTCATACGGCGGCAATGGCGGCTCGGGTATTGTGGTAATGAGAAATTCTAAAGTTACTAGCTATCTCTATAGCGGTCAAAGTATTTTTAATCAAACCAATCAACAATATAAAATTAAATTTTTAACTAGCGGCACTTTAATCCTGCTAAACTCTAATTGGCCGGCTGATGTATTTTTAGTCGGCGGCGGCGGCGGTGGTAGTGCTGGGTCGAGTGAAACTAGTGAAGGTAGCGGTGGCGGAGGAGGTTATACAACTTATGCTAAAGTTAGGCTGTATGCTAATACAGCCTATCAAATTGTAATTGGTGCTGGTGGTGCTGGTTCCACTTATTATGCTAACAGAGGAAGCTCTGGTGGTTCTACTACGGCGTTTGGAATATCTGCTACTGGCGGCGGCGGTGGAACTACTCGTGAAGGCGGTAATGGTGGTAGTGGTGGAGCAGCCTGGGTTGGAATAGGTGGCAGCAATGGTGGTAATGGTAGCGCTTACGAATCTATGCAAGCTGGTTTAGGACAAGGTGGTACTACATATGAATTTAGAGACTCTTCATTAACCTTGTATGCTGGCGGCGGCGGCGCCAACGGCGCTGGTGGTGCTGGAGGTGGTGGAGGCACCTATGGTACTGATACATCACCATATTATGGAGTTGGGCAAAATGGTACTCCTAATACGGGCGGTGGTGGAGGCGGCGGTAACTCACAAAAGAGTTCATACGGCGGTAATGGTGGTTCTGGCATTGTGGTGATGAGGGTTACTGACACGACTGCTCCATCACATGGTACTTTTCAAGATGCAAATCCTCGTTACTTTAATACGGCTTCAGGCGGAACTTTTCGTGTCCATACCGCCGGTGCTGTTGATAATTTTAGCGGCGTAGCCGGCACATATTTATGGGTGTCAACTGATTTAAATAGTAGTGGATGGGCTAATTCTTGGAATATTTTATCTCAACAAAAAATGAACTATTGGAATGATGCTGGTAGTTCTTGGTATGATGTTCCTGTCACTGTAGAAGGTAAATACCTTATTCATACCAATGTTGTAGATAACGCTGGTAATTGGATTTGGAATGGTCCGGTAGAGTTTGTTTATATTGACCGTACCCCTCCAGTCTGTGGTTCTTGGTCGTCTTCTGTTACTGGTAATACTGCCACTATGACTCTTTCTTCTTCCACTGATGCTTTATCAGGTATTGCTACGGCTGGTGGCACTTGTACTGTTACCACTCATGGTGGTACTTGTACAGTTACTATCTCCGACAATGCTTCTAATACCACTGTTTGCACTTCGCCAATAGCCGTTCTTGACACCTCTGCCCCCACCGGTGGTTCTATTTCCTACTCTACCGGTCCCATTACCAAATCCAATCAAGTCTTTGCCATTACTGTTAATGATGGCAGTGATGATACTGGAATTAATATCTCTTCTCGCCAGTTACTTCGCGCAGAAGCTTCATACATTAATGGTACCTGTGGTACCTTCTCTAATTATTATCCAGTTCCATATACTGGTACTTATCCCAATATTACTAACACCAGTTTTCATGTAGATAGATGTTACAAATATGCTTGGTCTGTTTCTGATACTGCCAATAACAATGTAATCTACAATTCTTCAACCATTATTACTACTTCTTCCAATACCATTTCTTTATCCAAAGCTCCTATTGGTACTGTCATTAAAGTTAATAACCTTTTCTTTGTTAAAGCTAATACTACCGGTCTTCTCCTTTCTCTTCAACCTTACAATTACTCTTACTCTTCCACCTTCTCATATACCGGTTCTTCCCAAACTTTTACTGCTCCCTATTCTGGCTGGTACCAAATTGAGGCGTGGGGAGCGCAGGGAGGAGCTTTGGATATATATAGCAGTAGCAACAATGGTGGCAAAGGAGCATATACTAATGGTAGTATTTATCTCCAAAAAGATTCACAACTAACTATTTATGTCGGAGGAGCTGGCACGACCATTACTTCTCCTGGTAGTTTAGTGGGTTTGAGTAATACTTCAGGCAGCGCTGTAATTAATGGAGGTTACAATGGTGGTGGCAATGGTATTGATGAAAGTGACGGGACTACTTTAAGTGGTAATGAGACAGGCACTTCTGGTGGTGGAGCTACAGATATTCGTTTGTCTGATAGTGCTCTTACTGATAGGCTAATGGTTGCAGCTGGTGGTTCTGGTGCTTACAATCTTAATGGTACTGCTTACAGTGGACAACCGGGAGGAACCTTGATTAGTAGCAATGCAGATAATACTTATTTTGCTACACAAACTTCAGGCAATGCTTTTGGTCAAGGTATAAACGGTGCCTACTTTACTCACGCTGGTGATTGGGGATCTTCTGGTGTCGGCGGCGGTTATTATGGAGGCACTAACTATAGTTATCCACCAAGCGCCTCTGGCGCCTATAATGTTAGTTCTGGCGGCTCTTCCTTCATTTCCGGCTACGCTGGTGTTAATGCCATTACTTCCTCTTCTTCTTTAACTCCTACCAATCAAACTCTTCACTATTCCCATAAATACTTTATTGATGGTAAAATGCAAGCAGGTGTAAGAGAGGGTAACGGTCAAGCCAAAATTACTTATCTATCTAATGTTAAACCAGCAAGAATAAATACAAAATTAAATAATGTGAGGTATATAAAAGATTGTGCTACTGGCAACTCTTCAGGAGATGGTTATGTTACTTGGGTGGAATTGCAAGCACTTGTAAATGGTATTAACGTAGCTTTTGAAAAAGATATCATTGATACTACTGAAAATGCCAATCCTAATACAAATCCTTACAACGTGATTACTGACGGAATTATTGACATGAATAATCGTTGTAATGCAAACTCTGCATCTCAAACTTTGAATCGCTGTATTACTGTAGACCTTGGTCAAGTTTATAACCTTGATGAAATTGCCGTTTGGCATTACTGGACTGACGGTAGAACTTATTATAACAATGTTACTTCTGTTTCTGCCGACAATTCTACTTGGACCAATGTTATTACTACCACAGAACCAGAAACCGCCAACGGCAAAAGAGTCAGTGCTTATTGAATTTATGATTTAAGGGCGCGGCGGTGGGCTTGATAGCGGCCATCATATTTGGCGACTAGAGCCCAAAACGCCGCGCTGTGATCCAAGTGTACCAAATGAGCAAGCTCGTGAATAATAACATAGTCAATTACTTCAGGTGGGTAATGAACGAGGTTGTAATTAAAATTGAGATTGCCTAAAGAAGAACAACTGCCCCAACGGCTGGCTTGGTCTTTGATAATAATACGACCAAGTGGCTTTTTAATTTGCATTTTTTGATGCAAGATAGGAGTGCGTTCTTGGATGTAGGAATTGATAGTTTGGCGGAGAAACTTTTCCAATTTATTTGTTTCTTGAAGAGAAAGTGAAGAATCGGTTTTGGGATGAAGTAAATAATGGCTATTGTTGTAAAGAAGCTGATGATTATTAATGATAAAACCGATGGCTAAATCTGGATGGTAAGTAAAAACGAGTTGGTAGTTTTGACCAAAAATGGCGATAGAACTGTTTTGAGCTAGCTGTTTTTGGCGAAGAATGTTTTGTTTGTTTAAAATCCAACTTTCGTGCTCGTCAATAAAACGATTAATGATAAATTGAGGAGTGAGAGAAGGCGCGCTCACGATGAGTTGACCGTTTTTATTTAAACGGAGACGAAGTGAGCGCGCTGACCATGATTTTTTGAGCTGATAAGGTAAAGTCATAAAACAGGCGAGCAATATCTAGACGTAAAAGAGAAAAATTAGGCGGTGGTCTCTACTTTAATAGCACTGCCGCAACAAGCACTTTCGAGAATTTCTGGAACATCTTCATCTTGGCAAATTCTAAAAAAACAACCTGTTTCTTGACCGTCGATGACTTCTGGTTGACCATTGATTAAATGAGCTAAACCGGTCTGTTCATCGACTTGAAAGAGTTTGGGAGCTAAACCGACGCAAGCCATGCAACCAAGACATTTACTTGGATCATGAATAACTTTTTTCATTAAAGCCTTTCTTTTACTTGTGATATAATTCCTTAATAAGTAATTATACCTCAAAAATGGAAAGGTACTTATGGTAAATGTAGAAATTAATGATGATGTGCAGGGTTTTAAATACAAGAACATTGCTATTTCTGGTTTACCTGGCTGCGGTTCGACGACTTTACTAAATGGCCTAAAAGAAGAATTGGAATTCATGGGTTGGAGAGGTTTTTCCGGCGGAGAATTTATGCGCGCCTATGCCACGGAAAAAGGTTTATGGGATGAGCACAATGATGAACATCATAATGCGACGGTGTATAGTGACGATTTTGATCGAGAAGTGGATTTTGGGATGAGAGAAAAACTAGATAGTGAAGAAGAATGGATTATTGAATCGTGGTTGGCTGGTTTTATGGCACAAGGAGTACCTGGAACTTTGAAAATTCTAATGATTTGTAGCAGTGACGCGGTCAGAATTGATCGAGTGATGAATAGAGATGACATTAGTGTGGAAACGGCTAAAAAGAATACCTTGGAGCGTTATCGTAAAAACTTGGAAAAATGGTCGCGCATGTATGAAAAAGAATGGCAAAAATGGGTCATCGAACCAGGAAAAGCTTCATTGACAGAACCAATCAATTTTTGGAAACCAGAACTTTATGATTTAGTGATTGACACTTATGGCTTAACTCAAGAAGAAGGTTTAAGAACAGCTTTGCGGGTGCTTAAAGGTGAAAGAAATTAAAAATAAAGAGTAGTAGGAGTAAAAAAGGACGATTGATAATGACAAAAAAATATTTAATTGGTAATTGGAAAGCTAATTTGAATTTAGCGGAAGTAGAGCAATTTGTGCAAGATTGGCGCAATCAGGACTATCAAAAAGAAGAAGATAAGGTGGTGGCGATTGCGGTGCCGGCAATTTTTTATGCTTATCTATATGAAAAGAAACCGGATTTTTCGGTGGCATTGCAGGATATAAGTATTTTTGCAGAAAATGGCACGCATACCGGTGAAGTGACGGCAGAAAATTTAAAGGGTATTGAGCCAGAATTTGCAGTCATTGGCCACAGTGAGAGAAGAGCGCAGTTTGGAGAAACTAATGAAGTGATTTGGCATAAAGCACAAAATTTAATTCGAATTGGTACGAAACCGATTATTTGTGTAGATTTGGACCAAATTCAAGAAATGGCACATTTATTGGAAAAAACGCCAACGGATAAATATATTATTGCCTATGAACCACTAGATGCGATTGGATCAGGAAAAAATTTGCAAGGTGAGTTGTTGCGCGAAAATTTTGCTTTTTTGCGCAAAATTTTCGCGCCTGGAGTACCAATTCTCTATGGTGGAAGTGTCAAAGGAGTAAATGCGGCCGAATATAGCGAAGTTGCTGATGGCTTATTGGTGGGAGGAGCTTCTTTGAAAGCGGAAACTTGGATGGAAGTAGTGAAAAACTTTTAGTTTTCAAATTGCTTTTACCATTTGGAAAGCATAGCGTGAGGAGTTTTGAGAATGATTTTGCAATCATCCCAAAGTGATTGACTACGTGCATATTCAGCGTCTAAACGAGCGCGGGTTTTGAAAGGAATTTCATTGCGACCGCTGACTTGCCAAGGGCCAGTAATACCTGGCTTAACAGAAATAATATCCTTGATATATTGGCGAGTTTCAGGATAACGACTGGTTTGCTCTTCAAGCTCTGTTTTTAAGTAGGCTCGTGGTCCGACCATACTCATTTCTCCTTTAAGAACATTCCAAACTTGGGGGAATTCATCAATAGTAAAGGCTCGTAAAAATTTGCCGAGTTTGGTGATGCGAGGATCTTCTGAAGCCTTGATTTTCCAATCGCCTTGTTTGAATTTATGCAGCAATTCGTTATTGTTTTGATGCAAAATTTGGTCAGCGTTTTGGACCATAGAGCGAAATTTCCAAAGATAAAATTCGTTGCCATTAAGTCCAATCCGTTTATGTTTGAAGAAAATGGGAAAACCAGAGTCGATAAAAATTGCAATCGGGACGACAATCCAAGCGGGAATGAATAAAATCATGAGGATGCTGGCAATAATAATGTCTAAAAGACGTTTTTGAAAACGATAAGCGGAATTTTGCATAAATTTTATAAATATTGAGACTTCTTTTTACTTTTGAGCTCTTCCACGATTTTCTTAACTTCTTGGCTACGCTCTTTTTTAGCAACAAGTAAAATCTCATCAGTGTCAACGATAACTAAGTCGTCAACACCCAAAAGTGCCACTAAGCGCTCTTTGGAACAAGAAACTAAGTTTTTGCGGCTATCAAAGGCAATAAAGTCAGCTTGAGGTTTTTCGTTTTCATTGAGGACGTTGTCGTTATGATCTTTATTGCCTAAATCATAAGCGACTTGCCAATCGCCGACGTCTGACCAACCAAAGTTGCCTGGTAAAAGGAGAAGATTGGTGGCTTTTTCAGAAATAGCATAATCAATAGAAATGCCGGTGTTTTTAGTGTAAATATCTGGCAAAACTTGATTAAATTTGATCAAACTGGTTTCCAACAAGCTGGCCGCTGTGCGCCAAATAGCTGGCGCATGATCTTTGAAAGCTTTGATTAAAGCTTGGCTAGACCAGACATACATATTGGCATTCCAAAAGTATTTACCGGTGGCAATAAAAGCGGCAGCGGTGGTAGCATTGGGTTTTTCGGTGAAATTTTCTACTTTGAAAACGGGCAAATCTTTGTGAATGCGGCCAATTTCTTCGCCAATACGGATATAGCCAAAACCGGTTTCTGGCCGCGTGGGTGAAATACCAACAGTCAAAAGAGCATCTTTCTCTTGAGCTAAAGTGGCGGCAGCATTCATGACTCGAGTGAATTCTGGTAAGTCTTGGACATAATGATCGGAAGCGCTGTTAATAACCACAGCTTGTGGATCTTTGGCATGAGCAAAAAGAGCGCCAACTAACATGGCTAAAGCAGTATCTTTTTTCTCTGGTTCTAGAATAATATTTTCGGTTTTGGCTTGAGGTAGTTGAGCTTGAACTGTAGCTAAATGAGCTTTGTTGGTGACAATGATAATGCGTTCCCAAGGTGCGAGCAATAAAGCTCGCTCAGCGGTAAGTTGAAGCATGGTTTGATTGCCAATGATTTGTAGAAATTGCTTAGGACAAGCTTGACGCGAGCGTGGCCATAAACGGGTCCCACCGCCGCCAGCTAAAATGACAACATAGTTATGCGGATCAAATTGCGTTTTTTGTTTTTTGTTCATATTATTCCTTTTCTTTGATCAAATTTGTCATCCGAGAAATAAATTCTTGAGTGAGGTCAAGTTGACAAAGAGGTGGTCTAAGCCATTGAGGGGGTTGTTTTTGGCGATGCCAAGTGGTGCAAAAATCATTTAATGCTTGCACTAATGATTTTTGCGTGTTGTCCTTGATGGGCCAAAAGTTAACCTGTGGTTGCAAAAGCTCGGTGGCACCGCTTTTATGATGAGCGATAACCCAAGTTTGAGCTTGATTTGCCTCCAGAATGTTGAGACCAAAGTCCTCTTCGCCAGGAGCGATAAGGGCGATAGCTTTATTATAACAGCTGTTAAGAGTTTTTTGATCAACATTTCCCAAAAATTCAATTAAATGGGCAAAACGATGACTTCTGGCTAAATGATGTAACTTTTCTGCTTCTGGGCCAGTGCCAACAATTTTGAGTGGTAATTTGAGCTTAAGACAAGCCTTAATGGCTAAATCGAGGCTTTTATAATTAACCAGTCTGGCGACGCAAAGGAAAAAATTGTCTTTATCGGATTCCGGATTAGGTGTACACGTTTTTGAAGTAGAAAAACGCGCGCTGACTTTTTTATGATTGTCTAGGAGAGGCGGATAAATAATGGCGTCAGGGGTGCGGTGATAATAGCGTTGAGAACGACTGGCGACCAATTGAGATAAAACGATGAGCTTATCTGGCCGCCAAATAGCAGTTTGTTCCCAATTTTTCAAATAACGATTAATTGGTTGAGTGAGCCAGTTAAGTAAAGGTGAGCGATATTTCTCTGGATGCGAATAAAGGAAACGAGTGGGAGTGAGAAGATAACAGAAGTGTTTTTGAGCGGGAGTGGTGAGGACACCTTTGGCGGCAAAACTACAAACGCTAATAACAAGATCGTAAGACTGAAGATCGAAACGCTCGAAGGCGAAAGGCATAAAAAGCGCGAGTAAAGCTTTCTTCTTTTTAAGAACGGTGGGAGCATGTTGTAAAAAACTAGTTTTGACCACTGTGAATTGTTTAAGCCAAGAAACTTGGGTAAAGTCAGCGAAGGAAGTGAAAAGATGAGCTTGAGGGTAAATTTTTTTGAGGGTGAGGAGGACTTTCTCAGCTCCACCATAATTGGTATCAGCCCAATCGTAGATGAAAGCAACACGAAGTTTGGTCATGATAAGGCCTGTTGATAAACTTGGATAACGGCAGCGGTCATGGTCTGCCAAGAATAACGAGAAGCTTGACGAGTGGCGAGACGCTGCCAAGAAGGGTTGGCTTTGAGAGAGGCAGATTTTTTAACGGCGGTTAAAAAATCTGCCTGGTCGTAAGGATCAAAAGCAGTGAAAACTGAGCCGTAAATTTCGTGGAAAACGGGAATATCACTGGCAATAACAGGTGTACCAGAAAGAAGAGCTTCGACACCAGTGAGACCAAAACCTTCTGAAAGAGACGGCTGGACTAAAGCTTGAGCTTGTTGATAAAGAAATTGTAATTGTTGATCGCTGACTTGACCTAAAAAAGTGACTTGTGATTGAAGGTGAAGCTGTTTAATAAAAGTCTCGGTTTTTTGCCAGAAAGCATCGCGCGCGCTGACGATGACAAGATGTAAAGACGGTTCTTGAGTAAGCGCGCGCAAAACTAAATCAACATTTTTGTGTGGATAAAGATTGCCGACATAGAGCAAAAACTGGGAAGGTAAAGGAATTTTAAAAGTCGGAGTTCTAAGTAAAGGTGGAAAATGACCGACACCATTGTAAATTAGGTGGGTTTTTGCCGCAGCACGTGGATAGAAACGAAGTAAAGTTTTTTTGACGTTTTGACTAATAACAATGATTGAGCGTGATTTTTTAATTACATGATTGGTTAAAAAACGATAAGCATAATACTTGAAATAATATTGCCAAGGTGCGAGAGTAGTGACAGCCAAACCTTTTTTTTCGTGCCAAAGCAAATCGTGGATAGTGAGCACGTATTTTTGCGAGCCGAGGCAATAAGGAGCATTAAAGTGTGGAATGTGCAAAAGATCGAGTTTTTCTTGAGCAAAAAGAGCGGGCAGTTTGATTTGCTCGGCGAAAGAATAGTGGCGAATAGGAGTGTAGACAAGCTTGATTTTTTGCAGGATGTCTTGAGCTTTAATATTGCGGTCAGCAGCGAGTGTGGGTAGTAAAGCAATGATTTCGCTCCACTGACTTTTGTCATGAAAAAAATACACTAAACGGTAATTATCGGGCACTGTAAAAGGAAGACGCAGGGCAAGATTGTTGATATAACGCCCTAAACCGGCATTTTTGCGGCCGGCGAGACGAGCGTCTAAACCAATCGTAATAATTTTTTCTGCCATAATTTAGCTTAATTAATAATAATGGTATTATACCGAACTTTTTTAATTTTGGAGTTGACGATATTGAAGACTTTCGGCAAGATGCTGAAACTGAATGACTAGAGGTGGCTCAGGTTCTAAGTCAGCAATGGTGCGAGCGATCTTAATGATTTTGAAGTAGCTGCGAGCGGAAAGTTGGTACTTGCGAGCAGCTTGATGTAAAAGCGCGGTTGCTTCTGGAGAAAGAGGAAAATGAGTCCTAATTTGTGCCGATGAGAGCTGACTATTGAGTGGCGAGGTAAGCCGAAGAGTGTGAGCACGTTGAATTTGGGTTTTTCTGGCGGCGAGAACGTGAGCGCGAAGATCGGCAGAAGATGGAGAAGCCGACGAGATGGAAGAAGAACTTTGTGTGAGCTGATCTAAATCGACTTCGGGTACAAAAATTTGCATGTCGAGCCGGTCGAGAATTGGTCCAGAGAGTTTATGACGATAGCGGAGAATTTCTGCCTGGCTGCAACGACAATGATGATGCTGACTGCCATAATAACCGCAAGGACAGGGGTTGGTGGCTGCCAATAAAGTGATTTGAGCGGGATAAGTGACACAGCCGTGAGCGCGGCTAATGGTAATTTGGCCGGTTTCTAAAGGTTGTCGTAGAGCCTCGAGAGTGTCGCGGCGAAATTCCGCCAGTTCGTCCAAAAAAAGGACGCCGTGATGAGCGAGCGAAATTTCGCCTGGTAATAGACTGAGACCACCGCCAGTAAGACCGATAGTGGAAATAGTGTGATGAGGAGCGCGACAAGGACGCTGACTGAGCAGCTGAGAAGAATTAGTAGTCAAACCGGCGACTGAATAAATAGCGGTAATTTCCAGAGCTTCTTTTTCAGTCAGCGGCGGCAAAATGGAAGGGAGAGCGGCGGCGAGCAAACTTTTGCCGGAGCCAGGAACGCCGCAAAGTAAGAGATTGTGACCGCCGGCGGCAGCGATTTCTAAACAGCGTTTGGCAACTTTTTGACCGATAATATCGCAGAAATCTGGGCCGGCGGGAATAAGAGAATGGTTATAAGTTTGCGGCGTGAGAGGAGAAAGAGAGGTGTTTTTTTGTAAAAAATTAATTAATTCTTGAAGATGAGCGAGAGGATAAATGTGAATGCCAGTAATCAACGAAACTTCATTCTGGTTGACGGCAGGCAAAAAAACGCGTTTATAGCCTTGTTCTTTGGCAAAGTTGACTAAAGGCAGGGCGCCTCTAATAGCACGAAGTTCGCCGTTGAGAGCCAATTCACCGAAAAAGATATCTTCAGGCTGACTGAGTTTTTGATTAAGAGTGAGCTCTAAAAGGGCGACGCAAATTGCTAATTCTAAATTACTGCCAGTTTTTTTCAGGTCAGCTGGAGCTAAATTGACCAAAGTTTTGCGGCATTTGAGTCTGATTTGACAGCTAGCGAGGGCAGCGCTGATTCTTTCTCTGGCTTCTTCGAGAGTTTTTTCTGCTAAACCAATGATAATCAAATTCGGTTTGCCTTGAACACTGTCAGCTTCAATTTCGATAGTAGTTGCCTGCAAACCTTGTAAAGTAGCGCTATGAGTGCGGATAAGCATAAAGATTGTCCAAAAAAATCACTACCTGTGCTTTACTGCGACAAGAGTGATAGTCAACCTTTACTTCTTCTTGGCAGTTATTGTAACATAAAAACGGTTATAATAACACGATGATGACGGAACAAATCAAATTAGCAGCAAATTTTTCTCAACCTTTATTAAAACTAATGAAAGAGAAAAAAACCAGCGTAGATTTAATTAAATTATCGGTGAAGGAATTGGCGGAAGAAGAGGGACAGAGGTGCACCGAATTAGGTTTGCCAGCTCTAATCCATTATTTGCCAGATTTAGGTGCGCCGACTGCTGATTGGCAGCGGTTTGACTTTCAGACTTTAAATCGGCAAATTAAAGCGTGGTCAGTGCCTCATTTAAGTTTACATTTAGACGCTTATAAGAAAGTGGCTCAAGTGCAAACGAGAGCGGAATTATTAGCTTTGTGTAGCAGAAATGCGCGGTTGATTCAAGAAAAAGTGTCAGTGCCGCTTTTAGTGGAAAACGTGGATCAAGAACCAGACTGGAATCCGGCGGGCAATTATGACCGTTATCCGGAAGTGGCAGAAATCAATTTCTTTCAAGATTTTTTAAGAGATAATCCGGAAATTGGTTGGCTGCTGGACTTGTCGCACGCGCGCTGTTTGACGCATTACTGGCAAATGCCGACACAGGCATATTTGGAAAAAATGCCGCTAGCGCGCGTGGTCGAAATTCATATTAACGGTCCAAAAGTAGTGAACGGAGAAATGTGCGATGTGCACGAAAAAATGGTAACGGTGGACTATGAGCTTTTGAACTGGACTTTGGATAAGACAACGCCAAAAATAGTGACGCTCGAATACGGTGGAGTTGGAAAAATGTATGAAACTGAAGCGAAAAATAATGAAAAAGAATTGCAAGAACAATTGTCAAATTTGCAAGTGATAATAAATAAAGGTGAAAAGTGAAATGCAAGGGCGGACGGCTGATCTTTTTGCAGGTATCGGCGGATTGAGCATCGGTTTCGCGCAAGCTGGTTTTCAAAGTGTGTATGCGACAGATAATGATGAAAAATGCGGGGTGACGTGGGAAAAAAATTTCAGTAGAAATTTGATTTTAAAAGATATCACCAGAGAAAGTGAAAACGGTTATCAGAGCGTAAGCGATGAAGTAAAGAAATTGGCTTTTGAAGTTCTTTTGGCAGGTTTTCCTTGTCAAAGCTTTTCGCAAGCGGGTGAACAAGCAGGCTTTAAAGATGTGAAAGGCCGAGGGCAGTTAGTGTTTCAGTTATTGGAGGTAATAGAAAAAAAGCGCCCAAAAGTGATTTTTTTTGAAAATGTCAGTCGATTGGTGACTCATCGCGGAGGCAGAACGCTATTGACGATTGTGGGCAAGCTAGAAAAACTGGGTTATGATTGTCAATGGCGAGTATTGAGTAGTGAGGAATATGGTGATGTGCCACAGGCGCGTGGGCGATTTTATTTGGTGGGATTTTTAGATCAAGCACAAGCGCAAAAATTTATCTGGCCAAATAAAATCGCCTTGACTAAAACGGTTTTTGATTTATTGGAGCAAGAAGTGGATGAATATTATTACTATGAAAATAAACCGCTTTGGCAAGAACTAAAAAACTTGGAGTGGGACGAGAAAAATGTTTATTTATGGCGGAGAAATCAGCGGCGGACTTATAAAAATGGTATCTGCCCTACCCTATTGGCCAGTATGGGCACTGGTGGACACAATGTGCCACTGATTAAAGATAAAAAAGGAGTGCGTAAATTGACGCCGAGGGAGTGTGCACGACTACAAGGTTTGCCAGATAATTTTGTTTTACCAGAGACTTTGTCGGAAAAGACTTTGTATCAACAATTAGGAAATACAGTGACAGTGAGCGTAGTGAGAAGAATAGCAGCGGAAATCAAAAAGACATTTAATTAAGAAAAAATCCCTATAATTAGGGATTTTTTCTTAATATAAGTTTGTCAGAAATCAGAAAATTGAATATTTGACAACCTTTTGATTTAAGCAAATCAAAGATCAATCGAAAGCATCAGTATTGACGCCTACGGTCCAATCGATTTCTTGATGTTTTTTCAAAATATCGCGGACGATATTTTTAATTTCTTCATACTCTTTTTTAGTTTTGGCTTCATATTTAATGGTGATATAAGGACCATTTTGCGAAGCACGAACAGTGACCATGGCGGTTTTGGTGTCAAGACGAACGCCGTCAACAGTATTGTACTCAGCCGTTTTGAAAGCTTTTTTAAGATCTTTCATAATAACATTGGTAATGAAATCAAATTTAATTTCATCGGCTAGACCGAGTTTAATTTCTGGGCTGCTGATAAACTTAGGTAATTGAGCTAAAGCTTGACTCAATGACATTTTTTTGCGTTCTAAGTATTGCAAGAGTCGGAGACTAGCATAAGCACCGTCGTCATGACCGAAGAAATTGTCAGTGAAATAAATGTGTCCAGAAAGCTCGCCGCCAAAAGGAGCGCCGACTTCTTTGATTTTAGCTTTGATGAAAGAATGGCCAGTGATCCACATTACTGGGGTACCACCGCGCTTTTCGATGGTTTGAGTGACAGCTTTGGAGCATAAATTATTAAAAACAATTTTTGCGCCAGGCATAGTGTCGAGGACATCGTCAGCGAAAAGCGCCACAATACTATCCATCCATAAAACCGTACCTTGATCATCAACTACAGCCATGCGATCACCGTCAGCGTCATAAGCAAAACCGATATTGGCCTTATTTTTCAGTACGCCCTCGCGCAAACGTTCCAAGACTGCTTTTTCAGTTGGGTCCGGCACTCCGAGTGGAAATTTGCCGTCAAGCTCGCAATTTTGCTCGATAACTTCACAACCAGCTTCGTGCAAAATTTCCGGATAATACATACCAGAGGTAGTATTAGAGGCATCGACAACAACACGCCACTTCTTCTTGAGATTGAAGTGTTTGAGAATGGTGCGTAAATAAGCATCGAAGACTTTGACTTTTTTATTTTTACCTTTGATTTTGGGAGCGACAAATTTACCTGAATCAACTAATTGATGAAAAGCAATTACATCATCGGCTAGCATAGTTTCGCTGTAGCCGGTGACGAGCTTGAGACCGTTGTATTCACGCGGGTTATGTGAAGCGGTAATCATGGCGCCGCCTTTGGTTTTGAATTCGTAAACGGCAAAGTAAACCATCTGGCTCAAAGCTAAGCCAATGTCGTAAGTACTAATACCACCGTCATTGAGACCAGCGATGAAAGCTTTGCTATAAGCGCTGCTAGTCATGCGATTGTCGTGACCGACAACGGCGTCGCCAATTCTTCTTTGGGCTAGCCAAGTAGCGTAAGCACGACCGAGAGTGTAATAGACATTGGGATTGAGATCTTCATCCATGACGCCACGAATATCGTAACCACGGAAGATTTTCCCATTAATTTTTTTGACTAATTGATACTGCATCTAAACTCCTTTCTATGAGTTTGAGAGTGTAACCTGAAATTGATTATAACAGAGTTTTAGAAAAAAGATTGGGCAATTTTCTGTTATAATAAGGCTTGTTCTTTTGTCAAGTAAATATGCGTCCGTAGCTCAGTTGGATAGAGCATTTGCCTTCTAAGCAAAGGGTCGTGGGTTCGAGCCCCACCGGACGTACAAATTTGATTTCTGTGGAAATCAATCAATTAAAAGATTGTCAAACTTTTCACCGGAGGCAATTTTTTGGGCGATTTTAATGGCGCCGTAAACTGGAGCAGTGTCCTTACTCACGATGACGGCTAAAGGTAAAGTTTTTTCTAACTGAGCAGTGAATTCAGGAATGAGATTGAGAAGAAAAGAACCAGCGAGAACTAAATCAAAAGGTTTGTCGGTGAGTTGAAGATGACGAGCAACGGCGAGGACGTGTTCTAAAAGACGTTGGATACAATAATCGACAATGCCGGTGGCGACAGGGTCGCCATCGTGATAAGCTTTGACGACGAGCGGAGCAAGAGAGGCAATCTCAGTTTTACTAATAAGCGGATTGTAAATTTGATTTTTGAGTTGAGAAAGATTTTTGGCATGAAGAGCTTCAAAAACTGATTTTTGGAGAGAAGTGTGCGGGCCGCGGCCGTCGAGACTTTTAATAGCGGCTTTGAGAGCGAGGCGGCCGGCGTCAAAACCACTGCCGTCGTCTGATAGAGCGAAATTGAGGCCGCCTGATTTAGCACAATGACCTTGGTCATTGCGCCCAAGACAATTACTGCCGGTGCCACCAACCAAAACAATGGCGTTTTTGGCAGTAGTGCCATTGACAAGAGCTAAAACAGCGTCGTTAAGAAGAATGAATTTATTAATCGTCCAACTGCTGAGAATTTCCGTAAAAACTGGGCGGCTAGTTCTTTCTTCTTCTTTGGTATCAAGACCAGCAATGCCGTAAACAATGACTTTGATCGGCAATTCTGGCAAACCTTCCAAGGCAATTCTCAATAATTCACGTAAGCTAAAAGCGGCTAGTCCTAAATTATTATTGGAAAGACCAGAACTGCGGTTGTCGCTGCGACGCAAAACTTTGCCTTGACTATTGGTGACTAAAATTTCATTTTTACTACTGCCGCCGTCAATACCGATAAGATAGTAGTCTGTAGATTCTGTATTAGTCAAGTTCATCCTTTTTTACTTGTTTTTCTTGTAAATAGATTTGCTCTTTAATATCGGCTAGAACGATGCAAAAGCGCCGATAAGCTTCAAACGGAGAGTTGTAAGCACTAAAATAGCTATGGACATCGCCGTCAGCAAAATATTTGGTACACATATAATAATAATGGTCGCTCGTTAAGAGACGGCGCCAATTTTTAATCAGTTTTTGATTGTTGGTGGCGAGAACGTCTTTTTCAAGAGCAAAAATTTGTTTAAGTGTGTCTTCTTGAAGCACATTGCTGCGCCAGGCAGAAAGATCACGGTCAACGTCGGCCCAAGAGATAGGAGCTTCCACTTGATAAACTGGCAATTTTTCTAAATCAGTAATTTGAGAAAATTCAAGAGAAGGAGTAGTAAAAGTGACAGCTTGATCACGGCTGGCTTGAGCAACGAAAGTGGCGAAAAAATCAAAAATGCCAGTATTTTCCCATTGATGTTCACCAAAAGTTTCAAAGTCCATAAAAAGACCGATAATTTCGTCGGGATAGTAATTTTTGAGCCAAGAGAGATATTTTTCGCTAGTCAAAGGCCACTCCGACCAGTGTTTATTGGAAAAGCGAAAAGCAATGTCGTCGGAAAACTGAGCATGCTTGAGCATAAGCGGAATGCTAGGCTGGCTTTGGCTGCGCCAAAGCTGGGTGCGAGGCTGACCGGCTAAGAGGCGATCGACGGCCTCGGTGAGAGTACCGGTGAAGCCGAGCTTAGCAATTTGCCAAGCAATGTAGTTATTGTAGATCATTTCGGTGTTGCGAAAAACTTTAGGCTTGAGACCAAAAAGCTTTTTGGTCAAATCTTGATGCAGACGCACTTGAGCGGCAAATTCAGTTTCGCTATAAAGAGCAGCCAAACTGTGATAATAAGTTTCGGTTAGCATTTCTACTTGGTCGCCGTGAGCGGTTAACTTTTTTAGCAATTCGATCACTTCTGGAGCATAAGTTTGAGCTTGTTCTAAAAAAACACCAGTAGCGGAGAAAGAAAAACGAAATTGAGGGTATTTTTCTACACATTGAAGCAAAAGCGTAAGCATAGGAAGATAGGATTTTTTGGTGACCTTGAGAAAAACGTCTTTATTTTGATCGTATTCAGGGCTGGCAAAATAATCGACATCGTTGTCCAAGTTGAGGACGGAAACATCGGTCAAACGATAAGGCTGATGGAGGAAAAAGTAAAAAGCGACCTTGGGCATGCTTATTTTCTAGACTTTTTCTTGAGAATTTTTTGATAAATTTTTTCTACTTGATGAGCGGCTTTTTTCCAATTAATGCCCTTAATTTCGGCTAATTGTTTTTTGATAATATCTTGACGATAAGTTTTGTCATCGAGAAGCTTAATCACTTCAGCGGTCATGGCGCTAATATCCCAGAAATCCACTTGTGGGCTAGCGCTTAAAACTTCACCGGCACCAGAAGTTTTGGAAAGGATAACCGGAGTTTTTTGTTTGGCGGCTTCTAAAGCGACTAAGCCAAAAGGTTCGCTGACTGAAGGCATGACAAAGATGTCGGCGCGATCCAGAAGTTTCTTTTGAACATCGCCGCGAATAAAGCCAGAAAAAAGAACATTAGCGGAAAGACTGTGTCCGGCATTGGTAAAAAGTAATTGCTGATACATATCGCCATTGCCAGCGACAATAAAGAGAGCATGAGGTTTTTCGGTCAGAATATTGCCGGCTAATTTTAAGAAATAATCTGGACCTTTCTGAATAGTTAAACGACCCATAAAAACGATCACTGGTCGGTGTTTGGCAAAAGTGCGAGGAATTTCATTCAGATCTTGTAGGAGCGGGACGATACCATTGTGAACGACTTCAATTTTGCTGGGTTGGACGTGATATTTTTCGACTAAAATGCGCTTGGTGTAATAACTGACTGCAATGACTTGGTCAGCTAAGCGCATGCCCTCAGCTTCGCTGCGAGCGATATAAGTATCAAAGTTGCTAGTGAGTGAACGATCGTATTCAGTAGAATGAATGTGGGCAATATAAGGTTTGCCGAGAGCTTTTTTGATGGCCATAGCGGCTGGTAAAGACATCCAATCATGAGCGTGAACGATGTCAAATTCATCGGCGTGAGAACGAGCAAAATCAAGAACGGCTTGAGCGTATTCCGCTACTCGAGTTTCAAAATCTGAACCGGGAGAAGGTAAATGAGAATCTGACTTGGAGGGATGATTACAAGTGGGAGAAGAAGTGGCTTTATTTTCTTTTGGTGTATAAGGGGAAAATGGTGGCTGAGTGAGAGTGGAAGGTTCTTGAGTGTCGGAACGAGCTTTGGTGGCGGTCCAATGAGGATGAACGCAATCAACTACTTTCATATAGTCTAATGATTGGTCAAAATTGAAAGGGAGGGTAAAAACAACTTGATAACCGTCGTCCGATAAAGCTTGAGTAAGACCAGCGCAAGCGACACCAAGACCACCACTGTTGTGAGGTGGCAATTCCCAACCAATCATCAAGATACGAGAACCTGTAGCTGTCATAATTTACTAGATGATAATAACACTTTTTTTTGGTGAATGCAAGTGGGAAAAGGGGCGATTTTTTTGTATAAAAAAATCGCCTGAAAAAAGGTTTTCTGGCGACAGAAAAAAGAAATTTTGATTAATCAAGCTTAAATAATATGAGAGTAAAAGAGAGAAAGAAAAATTGATAAAAATGAAAGGAAAAATTGAGATAAATTTGGTTATTTTTGATTAATTTTGTGATAAAATGGGCGGATAATTAAAAAAGAGAGAAAAAATAGAAAATTGGAAAGGAGTGAGTGATGATTACTAGCTTTATACGTAATTATTTAGTGATGGGAGTGATTTTATTTGTGACCGATTGGTTGCTGCCAAATGTTTCCTTTGGTTATCCAGTGGGGCGAGCTTTTACGATGGAGGCTTTTTTAGACCATTTACCAGTATTATTGATTGCTACTTTGGTTTTGACTTTATTGTCATTAATTGCTCGACCGATTTTAAAGGTTCTGAGTGCGCCGATTAATTTTTTGACCTTAGGACTTTTCAATGTCGTGATTAATGTATTTTTTTTGTGGCTAGCAACTTATCTAGTGAGCGGTTTTTCGATTACGGCGCTTAATGTGGGAGGTTTTCAACTCAATACGTTTTTTTCTTACGTGGCAGTGGCAGTAATTTTTGGATTTGTGCAGGGATTATTAGCTTTGGTTTTTTAAAATATCGGTTACAATACAACAAAATAATGGAAAGGTAAAATGGCGAAAAAAATTATGATTACTGGTGGAGCGGGATTTATTGGGTCACATGCAGTAAAATTGTTTCTGGAACACGGCTATCAAGTGACAGTTTTTGATAATTTTTTTCGTGGTTTTCACGATGTGTTGACAGAATTGGGGAAATTGGGTGAGCTAAAAGTGGTAACGGGAGACTTAAGGAATTTTGAAGATATAAATGAAGCCCTTAAAGGACAGAATTTTGATGGAATTTTACATTTTGCAGCTTTGTGCTTAGTGAATGAGTCAATGGAAGAGCCGGAACTTTATTTCCGAAATAATGTGGGCGGGACTATGAATCTATTGGAGGCAATGAAAAAAAACGGAGTAAAAAAATTGATTTTTTCTTCGACTTGCGCGGTTTATGGCGATAGCCAATATCTACCAATGGATGAAAATCATCCAACCAATCCACTTAATCCTTATGGAGAAACAAAATTAATTAGTGAAAAAATGATTAAATGGTATCACGAACTTGATGGTCTAAAATATGCAGTGATGCGTTATTTTAATGTTTGCGGTGCGGCCAGCGATGGTACGATTGGTGATAGTAAAAAACCGTCGCAGTTATTGATGCAGAATGCAGTGCGAGGAGCGATGAAAATTGCACCTTTCTCGTACACTTGTCCAAAAGTGGAAACTCCAGATGGAACGCCAATTCGCGATTATATTGATGTTGAAGATTTGGTGGCAGCGCATTTGGCTGCTTATGAAAGATTGGATAATCCAGAAGCAGATGGTCAAGTTTTTAATTTGAGCAATGGCCGAGGTTCGAGCGTAAAAGAAATTGTCAGCGAAGTGGAAAAAGCTTTCAAAGTGGAAATAGAAAAAGTGCCGAGTGCGCCGCGCAAGGGCGAGTATGCGGAGGTGTACGCGGTGCCGGAAAAAGCGCGGCGCTTACTTAATTGGCAAACGAAAAAATCGCTTACAGATAGTATTGAAAGTATGCGCAAATGGTATACTGATCATCCTCAAGGTTGGGAAAAATAAGAACTACTGACATAGATCGCTAGCAATCGATATTTAGGTAAAAATTTTTATAAGCTTTCGGAAGAGAAGAAAGAGCTTAAAAGGCTGGTGATTTTTTTGAGGTAAAAGAACAATTGATTAATAAGCCAAGTGAGGAAAATAGAAGCAAAACTGGCAGCGAAAACCAAAAAAAGTAATTGCCAGACTAGCGGCCAGTTTTGCAAACGAGGATAATAAAGCAGAAATTGACTAATAAAAAGAGAATGATAGATATAAATATCGAGTGAATGACGACCAAAAAAAGTGGTCAGAGTTGATGGTCGCAAAAACTTGGGAACATGGAGATGAGAGATAAAGGAATAAAAACAAGTGAGAAAAGAAAGACCGCTGGCGGCGTAAAAAATAGTCCAAAATTTGGGCGGGTGGGCAAAAATTAAAGCTTGTTTATCGGTAAAAATAATAAAAAGAAGACCGAGAGCACCGAAAAAACCTAAAAATTGTTTGCGAAGATGAGTAAGTTGAAATTGATTATGGAAGTAAAGACAAGCAATGAGGGTACCACTGCCAAAAAGGAAAAGTTCGATACCGCCGAAAAGTTGTTGAGCAGGTAACCAGATTGGGGGCGGCAAAACTAAAATTTGGCTGCAGAGGAGAGAAAAAATAAGTAAAAGCGGCAATCCAAAAACAGCCATAAAATAAGGAACGTTTTTAGTCCAGGAGTGAGTTTGCGAAAAATGGTTGATTTTTTGCCAAAAGAGGAGCACAAGTGGAGCTACTAAAAGTAATTGAAGATAAATGGCAATAAAATAGAATTGGAAAGGAAAAGTGATAAGATCGGTCCAAAATTGCGCCAAAGAAAAAGTACGAGTCTGCCAGAGTAAAATGACGAGAGTGCCAATAATGTAAGCGATAATAATTTTCTGGCTTTTGCGCCAAAAAAAACGAAGATAATTACTAATAGTGATAAATAAGCGACGCCA
>CAYVKW010000012.1:0-27828 GCA_964452285.1 uncultured Pseudomonadales bacterium
ATATTTCTGTCCAGCACCATAAAGGCTGATAGCAGCGACGACAACCAAAATACTAGCCAACAAAATTCGGAATTGTTTTTTGGTTTTTAAAGTGCTAAAAAAGAGAAAAGCAAGAAAAAAATATTCGATATAGCGTGCCCAATGAAGAACAGCTTTGCCAACATGAACAGTTTGAATAGGAATCGTATTGATAATAAACATTCCAGCCAAAATACTCATGGCGCCAAGAGCAATATTGGCAAAGATAAGCTGCCAAGTGGGTAAATGCCAATCAATCTTACCGCGAAGAACCCAAATGAGATAAAGAACAAAAGTGGCAAAAATAACCAAATCTTCTAAACGTAAACGGACAATATAGCCAGGCAGAATATCCGCTAAAGGAATTTTTGGCCAGATTGGAATCAAAAACAATAAAAATGTCGCCAAACAAAAAAGAATATTATTATCTAACCAAGCTAAAATTTTTTTAAAATCTAATTTCATAGTGTTCATTATACATGAAAAAAATTAATTTTCTGGTGGGTCATTAATAATTTCAGTAGGAGGCAGAATCGCTTTGTCGTCTTTTTTAGCTAAACGTTGCTTAAAAGAAGTAAAGAAATTGACGAAAATAGCCATTTCCTGAATATGAAATAAACGCGACAAAAGAATGTAAACGCTTAAGCCAACACAGCCAGTAATAAATGAAAGCATAAGCAAAGGAATAACTTTGGAAGTATTGAAAACTAAATTGTCCAATAGTTTGAAAGGAATATAAAGAGAAACGCCGGTTAAAAAAGTAATGAAGAAAATTTTTAGTTGAGTGAAAACGAAATTCTTATTGAATAAAGGTTTGATTTTATGATTGAGAAAAATGAGATAAAGCACAGTTTCTAAAATCGCCGTGACAGAAATAGTGATGGCGACGCCATAAAGTTGATTTTCTGGCATTTGAATGGATAAGGCGGCGCCAATGAAAAAAACGATGGTAGTGGCTAAAGAAATTAAAAATGGAGTTACAGTATCGCGCAGAGCATGAAAAGAACGCACCAATAAATGGAACATAGCTTGAGCAGGAATAGAAATGGCTAAGAAAGCAACGATGCGACCAACCAAAACGGTTAATTCCCAAGAAAAGTTACGAGTACCAAAAGCCAGACGCACGGCAGGAATGCGAAGAATAAGTAAAATTATAGCTAAAGGACAAGCTAAATAGGAAATTTGATTGAGTGATTGTAGGACAATTTTTTTAAATTTAGATAAATCATTATCATCTGAAAGATCGGATAAAAACGGCAATGACGCTTGACCAATGGGGACACCGATGAAACGCACTGGCATTAAAATAAGCATACGGGCAAGCAAAATCATAGTATAACCATAGCTAGCGACACTGGTGACAAAATAAGAAAGACCTAAATTTTGAATTTCTGACATGCCTAGAGTCAGAGTACGCGCTGGCATCATGGAAAACATTTTGCGCACACCGGGAACATGAGTATTCCAATCGAAACTATAATGCCAATTGAGGTTGGCAACAAAAGGTACCTGCAAAAGCATATGTAAAAAAGCGCCCAAGATGACACCGATGCCGGCGGCATAGATACCAAAATAAGGGAAAAATAAATAAGTGCCAGCGACAATGCCGCCATTGTATAAAAGAGGAACCAGGGCTGGAACAATAAAGCGTTGATAGCTTTGTAACATACCAGAAAAAAAGCTACTGATAGCGAAAAATAGTTGCGCAAACATCATAATTCTGGTCAAATTAATAACGATGTCTATTTGAGCGGCTGTATAAGCATCGCCAATACGCCAGTGAGTAATCTGTGGGGCGAAAATTGCAATTAAGATGGAAATCACCGCAAACGCCAAAAGCAGCCAATTCATGGAAACATTGACCAAATCGAAGGCGGTTTTTTCTGATTTTTTCTTGAGCTGAGTAAAAATTGGAACAAAAGAAGCCGATAGAGCGCCCAAAATAATAAGCTGATAAAGCAAATCTGGAATTTGAAAAGCGACGCGAAAAGCATCGTAAGCCTCTAAAAGCTGAGTGTTGCTGGCAAATTTGGCCAACATTAATCGGTCTCGAAGTAAACCCGATAAAGAAACTAAAAGGTTGGCAGCAGTAATAACAGTAGCAGCAGAAAGAATTGAACGTTGCTGAGATTGAAGCCAGCGGTTTTGAAAAAGTTGACTAGGCAAATGAATTAGATTGGTCAGAAAACGAAAACTCATGCTCATATTATATAACAAAAGATGAGAAAAAAGAGGAAATAAGTGCAAATAAAAAATAAAAATGCGGCTTGATTTTTTCCTATTTTTTGGTAAAGTATGCTTTTGTTTTGATGCGCAAAAGAGGCGTTTTAGAAAAAAGGGGAAAAATAAAATGAGACAGATTGTTTTAGATGTAGAAACACAAAAAACTTTTGAGGATGTAGGTGGATTTTTTCCAGAAAACTTAGGAATATCATTTGTCGGTGTTTGTATTAGAGACGGTTTTAATGGTGAGGGCGAAATGAAAGGATTTTTTGAAAAAGATTTGCCGAATTTGTTTCCTTTATTAGAAGCGGCTGATGTAGTAATTGGCTTTAATATCGACAATTTTGATATGCCAACTTTTACTAAATATTACAATGGCGATCTAAAAAAAATTCCCACATTGGATTTAATGACTCAAATCAAAAAATCCTGTGGTCATCGCATTGGCTTAGATGCAGTGGCTAAAGCAACTTTCAATCATGGAAAGATTGGCGATGGTTTAGATGCAATTCGTTATTATAATGAAAAAAGATTTGAAGAATTGGCAAAGTATTGTTTGGAAGATGTAAAAATTACCAGAGAATTATATGATTTTGGTCGAGAAAATGGTGTAGTAAAATTTTACAATAAGTGGAATCGTCTGATTGAGTGTCCAGTTGATTTTGATTTCAAAGCGAAAGAAAATGCGGGCACTCAATTTACTTTATTTTAAAAGTAAAGAGTTGATGATAAAGTGTACGGTCTAGACAATGACGATTAAATGAACCGTCGTTAGGAAAAAGAGCAAAAAGAGAAGGACCTTTGCCGGTAAAAGTGGCACCTAAAGCGCCAGTGCCTAATAACTGATTTTTCAGCTCCAAGAGCAAAGGAAAGCGCTGAAAAAGCGAAGCTGAAAAATCATTGTGTAAATTGGTGGCGATTGCCGTTAAGTTGCGATCAGCAAGAGCTTGAGTAAGACGGCGGCAATCGCCAATCGGTAAAGACGAAGCGTCAATCTGTTGATAAGCGCTAGTAGTATTTAAACCAAATGACTGAGTACAAAGAACCAATAAGCATGGAGGCAAAGCGAGAACTGGTTGCTGAATTAATGTTGGTAAACCATGATTTTTTTCGTGAACAGCAATATTGAAATCTGGTAAAATGGCAAAGGGAACATCTGCTCCAAGTAAGAGACCATAATGCTGTAATTGAGCGAGAGAAAGTCCTAAATGACAAATTTGATTGAGTTGATAAAGCAGAACACCAGCATCGCAACTACCGCCACCCAAACCGGCACCAATAGGGATTTTTTTGCTTAAGCTAATGGCAGCTGGTGGCAGATCAAAATCTTTTTGTAACAAAGAAAAAGCCTTTAGAATCAAGTTTTTTGAGTTATTAGGCACTAAACGATGAGCACAAGACAGCGTACTCTTCTCTCCCCGCTCGAGCCAGGAAAAAGTGATTTCGTCAAATAAAGGAATTTTAATCATAACCGTTTCAACTTGATGATAGCCATCGGCTAGTCGAGCGTGAATATTAAGACCGAGATTAATTTTGGCTGGAACTGACCAAGAAAATTTAGACATGCTCAATTAAAACTGAAACTAAAGCACTAATACCTTGACCTTGACCGCAGGCAGTGAGACCTTCGCCAGTGGTAAAAGCTAAACCAATCTGGTCAGGTTGAATTTGACATAATTTAGCCAAAGAACGGCATAAATCAGGACTGTGTTTTTCTAATTTAGGTTGCAGAGCTTCAACGCTAATACTAATATTGCTAATAAAATAACCTTTTTCAGTTATTAGGCGCAAAAATTCCTTCAAGTAAAAGCTGGAGTCGGTGATCTTTTTTTCTAAACAAAGTTTGTCAGCAATAAGAGAAAAAGAACCGCCGCCGATAGCAGTGGAGAGAGCATTGCAAAGAGCATGAATAATAACATCACCGTCAGAATTAGCAATGGCGGTAAGACCACAAGCAAAACTCAGACCTGCTAAAGTCAAAGTTTGATCTTTTTTTGCGGGCGTCAATTGATGCGAATCCTGGCCAATGCCAAAGCGAAAAAGAGAAGAACGGAAAACAGCTGACATTAAAGATCCATTCCTTGTAAATGCTGAATAACTGCTTGAGTCACCCAAGCGGGCGTGCTGGCGCCAGCAATGACGCCGACGAGTCGAGTTAAATGACTGTCAAACCAATCAGGATTAATTTCGTCGGCGTGGCTCACCGCATAAGCAGGTTTGCCGGTACTCTCAGCCACTTCTTTAAGCCTTTGAGAATTGCTGCTATGCGGCGAACCGACAACAATAAGAATATCAACTTCTTGAGCTAATTCCAAAACTGCCCGCTGCCGCAAAGTAGTGGCTTGACACAAATGAGGTCTAATGGTTAGTTGCGGATAAAGTTTTTGCAATTGAGCAAATTTGTCCGCAGTTTCCAAAATAGAGAGAGTCGTTTGAGTGAGAACAACGGTATCTTCTGGATGTTTGATTTTTAAATTTGGCAGTTGTGCGAGAGTGATGACCTTGACACCTTTTTCAACTTGTTGACTGACGGAGATGGCCTCATCGTGTTTTTTATCAGAGGCAACATAAAGCACTTCTTTGCCAGCAGCAACTAATTGTTTAATCAAATTCTGAGATGCTTTAACCATAGGACAAGTGGCATCGACGAGGCGAAGTTTTTTTTCAGCGGCGGCAGCAAAAAAAGCTGGCGGGGCGCCATGAGCCTTAACTACGACAATTGCTTTAGCTGGCACTTCTGCCAAACTTTTAACAACTTTAATTTGATAAGATTCCTGAAGCCAATTAGTGACATCTTGATTGTGCACTAGTTCGCCAATTAAATAAACTTTACCTGGATCAGAAAGAGCAGCCTCATGAGCTAAACGAATGGCACCGCTAACCCCAAATTGGCCATCGTTACCACAGAAACCGCTAACGCGAGCCACTCTAACTTCCATAAAGGTTTATTTTTCTTTTTTGTTAGTCTTAACACTAGAATTTTTTTTTGATGAAGTGGCGGTGGAAAATCCAAAACGAGCGCCAATTTTGCTCCAATCTTGTCTGGAAAAAAAGAAAAGGTAAGCAATTTCGAGTAGGCCCAAAGTATTAAAAACTAAAAGGATAATAAACCAAACTTTCTGATTTTTTTGACTAGCTCGCCAGAGAGCCCAACCTTTCCACAACAAAATCCAAGCTGCATAAGCAAGCGGAAAAACAATAACAAAAACTGGATTGGTAAGCAAAGAAGACCAGAAAGTGGCATCAGTCTGGGCGAGAGCGGTGACAGCAGTAGCAGTACTATCTAAAACAACGGCGCTAGCTGAACTAGCTGAAATAGCTTCAAGCATAATTTTTCCCCAAATTAATAATGATTAACTAGAGATTATTATAACAGAAAAAAAGATGAAAGTGAGAAAGAACTCAAAGACAGGAAGAGTTTTATAAATATAAGTTAAAGAAAAATAATTAAAGATGAAGATTTTCATGATATAATGTATAGGTTTAATGCGGGATTAGTACACCGGTAGTATGTCGCCTTCCCAAGGCGAAGAAGCGAGTCCGATTCTCGTATCCCGCTCCAAGGTTCGCAATAAAAAAATAAACCCCCTTAAATTCAGGGGGTTTTGATAAAACATTAGTCTTCTGTTGTTTGGAGCTCTTTCATTTTTGCAAGAACTGATTCCTTAAATTCCTTAAATTCTGGAGTTGTGTTACCTTCTGAAAAGAAATCAAACCTATCAATCAGACCAAAGAGTAGATACAGATCGTCGTACGTTTTGGCGATTTCAAACATTTTTGTCCACGCCAGTCCTATTAGCGTGGGTTTAGTCAAGTTGTGATGATAAATGTATCGCCAATCGTTAAAAGTTTTGGCGGTTTCGCATATTTTTGTGAGAATTTGGTCCTCCAACTGGCTTTCAGGCGATAAGTTAGAATAAATGTCTAGCCAATTATAAAAGGTTTTAGCGGTTTCGGACATTTTTGTCCACGCTAATTGGTTAACCCTGTGTATTTCTGAAGGCCAACAAGAAGTATCTCCTAAACTAGAAGAATAAGAAATTCTTGGTCCAGTTAGCATATAAGTATTATGCCAGTCATTGAAAGTTTGAGAGTTTCTGGCCAGTGTTACCATCTCTTTTTCAGCTTGCTGCTGTAAGTCACCACCGCAACGCAAACTCCACTGCCAGACTATACGCCAGTCTTTGAGTGTTTTGGCGGTTTCAGACATTTTTACCAATATCGATTCCCATCTGTTGTTGTCAAAAATTTGCAGCCAATCGTCAAATGTCTCGGCGGTTTCAATCATTTTATCCAAAGCTACTTGCTCGAACCTATCTTCCCACATAAGGTGAGCACAACCCTTGAGCGTGAACCAATCATCAAATGTTTTAGCGGTTTCAGTCATTTTTGCCAATGCTTCTTGCGCCCTGATGCCGCCTCTTGGCACCACTCCGTAGGTAAAATTTTTCAGGAGTATAGACGCCCATTTCCCGAAAGCTTCAGATTTCATTATTTTCCCTCCTTAAAATAGTGTTTGTTTCGACTAATGTTTATTAAAGAACTCATTTGAACTAAATAAAAACCACTTCCTTTTAAGTGAGTTTAAATAATCCAAATCATTGCTTATTGTAACATAATCGAAATATCTAGGCTACGCTATTTTCTAATTTAGTTTAATGAAAGAGCAAAAAAGCCGCTATTTCAACTCAAATAGGTAAAAAACTCTTGTATTTGAAAACAAGAAAATTTATATTACTAATGTTTATAAATAAAAAAGAAAGGTGCTTATGTTCATGGAAGGTATTACTTCAATGTTAAATAATCCACTATGGCTAGTGATTCATTTAGTGGTGATTGTAGCGCTAGTGGTGGCTTTTGTAATGATGGCGAAGAGAATGAAATAAATTGACATTCCAGATTAAAAATGATATAATATTTTTTATGATGGTCACTGAAGTAGAATAAGACTACTGTTGCTCTGATACAAATTGAAGAAATGGAGGGATTTCTTTGGCTTTTTGGCACAAATGGCTAAATTTCTGGAATAAAATTTTTGTAAAAAACCAAAACAGAACCAAGGTGATTTTCTTGCTTGGTCCATCGGGGTCAGGAAAAACCACAAATGCCAGGCTCTATCGAGACAAACATTTAGAATGTTGTCTAATTCGAGTCTCGCATTTGCTGAGAGAAGAAATCAGGAACAGCCAGAGATGGCAAGTGGTTAATTTAAAAAGACGGATGATGGCCCAGAATTTTGAGCGGGCGATTAAAGCAGGGAAATTAACTGACCCTAAAGAAACTTGGATGTTGATAAAACGGGCTTTTTCAAAAGCGAAAAACAATTTCATAATTGTGGACGGCTTTCCAAGAAGTTTGGATTATTATCAGCAAATCCAAGCAGACGATTGCGAAGTTTTAGGGTTGATTTATTTGGATGTGTCACCTGAGGAAGCAAAACGAAGAATGACAGCTCAAGCGAATCGAGCCGATAAAACTGAAGAAGCAATGCGGGCAAGAGCTCAATTTGTGGAATTAATGAGACCGGTGTTGGAAGAGTTTGAGCGACAAAACAAACTTTGTCGCGTTGATGCCTCTGGTACAGTGGAACAAACACAAGTAATGTTTGCGGCAGCAGTAGAGACTTTAAAAGAAAAGTGACATCATTTTGGCTCGCGGTTATTTCATAACCGCGAGCCTATTTTTTTATTTTTAGATTTTCCTGATTGAGATTGAGTTTTCCTTTTTATATTTTTAGTTTGGAATAAAAGAAAGCCCTCTGATTTTAAACTCAGAGGGCATGATCTGAAAACGGTCAATTAGTGCCAGCGATTGGCTTCACGATAAGCACAGTCCATAACTTGGCGTAAGTGGTTTTGTTCGGTTAAACTATCGCTACCACTAACGATGAGCGCACCAGTTATGTTATCAGCGTTGATTTCCTGAGCTAAGTGCTCGACAGCTGATTCTAGTTCAGCAGTAACAGTAAGAAACTTCTTGAGTATGTTGACGTAGATAATAGCTTCGCCTAGTTTGACCTGAAGAGCAATGTGTTGACCAAGAAGAATAATCTGTTCTCCTGTGGGCGCCGAAGCAACCTGAAATACCTCTTGCCAATTAGTCATGACCAATCTCCTCCTTAATTTGTCACTAACAGAGTACGTTTTGAAGAACCAGAGGGTATTATAACATGGATGGTAAAAACTAGCGGAGGTATTTTTTAATATCAATCTGGTGCTGCCAAGCAGCTAATTCCTCATGACCGGGGACATTGAAGCGAAAAACTTCGTGCTGCCAGTCTTGCCAGGGAATAATTAAAAGTTTAGCAGAATTTTCTCTCAATCTTTTAATAATCAAATCTGCCAATTGGGTATCTTTCAAATCTGGGGAAAATGAATTGACTTGTCTAAATTTATTTTTGACCGGTAAAGGCAAATTTTCCAACCAAGACAGCAAAGGTAAAGTATCATGAGTGGAAGTAAAAACAACTTGGTTGCCTTTGTAAGAATTTAAATTAAACGCTTTACGATTGATTTTTAAGGGGTTGGAATTTGGGCGCTGGCCATCAAGGTTATAAGCGAGAGTGAGCACTGACATGCCAGCGCGACGATGCTCTTTTAAATACTGTTCCAAGTACAAAGTTTGACTACCGATATTTTCAAAGAAGAGACCTAAGCCCAAAGTCTGAGCGTGTTCTAAAATGAGATTGAGGGCTTTTTTGCCTGGACCGGCGACTTTTTTGCACCAATTGGGGTGTTGCGGATACATCATACCGTAGCGGAAAAAACCATTGGCGTGATCAAGGCGAACCAGATCAAAAGTAGAAGCTAAAAACTGCAACCGAAGATTAAAAATATTAATAATGTCGCTAAAATGTTCTCCTTGCCAATCGTAAAGTGGATGACCCCAAAATTGAGCGGCAAAAGGCTCGTCAGGCAAAGCCGGGACGCCACTTTGTATATCTAAATGTCCGTTTTTGCGCAAAAGAAAGCACTCTTGATTAGCCCAAACAAGCGGACTCTCTTGAGCAATATAAAAAGGTAGGTCGCCAATCAATTGTAAATTTTCCTCATGGGCGTTTTGACGAAGAAGGGCAAATTGATTGGCTAAATTATATTGTTGATCTAAAAAAAAGCCGATACGATCTTGTAATTTAAGACGCCAGATATCTAAGGCTTCAGACTGATAGTAATGCAATTCATCAGGCCAAGTCCACCAAGCGTCAGTCTGGAAATGTTCGCTTAAGGCTTGATGAAAAGCATAAAGATTAACCCAGTCGCGATTTTGAGTCAAAAATTCCTGTCGATCCAAAACCCATTCACCAACTTCAGATACTGCGGACGAGGAGGGCGAGGAAGCAGGAGATAAAAAGCACTGAGCATAACCAAAACCATAATTGCGATAAGGCGTAGCGATGGGATCGGAAATAGGAGCCATCAACCAACCATTTTGATCAGTCTGCTTGAGCCAGCGCAAAAAATCTAATTTAGCAGAAAAATCTTTGAGACTAGTAAGAGGCAAAAATGTAGCAACTGGAGTAGACTCAGGCATAGCAACCATTATATCATGTTAATTGAACCAAAGCAGCATTGATGAAACTGTCCAAATCTCCATCTAGAACGGCGCTAGTATTGCTAGTTTCGCAACCAGTACGGGTATCTTTGACCAATTGATAAGGATGTAAAACATAATTGCGAATTTGCGTACCCCAAGAAGCTTGAACATTGTCGCCTTTGAGAGCAGTAGTTTCGGCTTTTTGTTGATTTTCTTGAGCGAGAGCAAGCTTGGCGCGCAAAATTTGTAAAGCACGCTGTTTATTTTGCTCTTGAGAGCGTTCTTCGCGACAACGGACAACTAAACCAGTGGGAATGTAGGTAAGTTCGACCGCAGTATTAACTTTGTTGACGTTTTGGCCGCCGGCGCCGCCGGCACGAGTGAAATGCCACTCTAAGTCATTAGGATTTAAGATAATTTCTTGACTATTTTCCGTGATTAACGGCAAAACTTCCACTAAAGCAAAAGAAGTCTGACGTAAATTGTCAGCGTTGAAAGGTGAGAGACGGACCAAACGATGTGTACCAGCCTCATGTTTGAGAAAACCATAAACATTTTTACCAGTCACTTCATAACTGACAGCCTTGATACCAGCTTCTTCACCGCGGGATTCGCTGATGAGTTGAAATTTGAAACCTTTGCGCTCAAAGTAACGAGTGTACATGCGAGCGAGAATGCTTGCCCAATCCATAGCTTCAGTTCCGCCTTGGCCAGAATGGACGCTAAAAATAGCGCCATTATGGTCATATTTACCCTGTAAATATTGTCTTAATTCGGCTCTTTTCACCAAAGCATTCAAAGCGGTGTAGCTGTCAGCTTGAGCGCTAAGATAAGTTTCATTGTCGTTTTCTTGAGATAAAAGAAAATCGGCAGTTTCCAAATCTTCGATAGCCGCTTGTAAGTGCGCAAAATCGTCTAGATCTGTCTGCAATTGTCCTAAATGCTGCATCTGATTTTGCGCATCTGATCTTTGCCAAAAATCAGCGGCCAAAGTCAAAGCTTCTAATTGAGAAATTTCGGTTTTAATATCAGCCACTTGAAAACGTTCGAGCAATAAATTGCCCTTTTGAATTAGCTCGCTAATTTGTTGGTGAGTGAGCATAACTTAAATTAAGAACTGACCTTTGTCGACAAAAGCTTCTTCATCGCCAATAATCATGATTCTCTTGCCATAGAGCACATCCATAATAAATGGATCTCGCCGCTGCTTACGAAACTTAAACTCTTTATTATCAAAAACAGTAAAGTTAATTTCTCGGCCCAGAGTTTTTTCTTCTTCTTTAAAAAGTAGCTCCAACTCTGGCACTACGACTTCTCCGACAATTAAAATATCCAAAGCTTCACTTTTTGGCGCGCGATTGAAAAAAGCGGGAGTAAAAACAACATACTCCAATGAGCCAAGCTTGCGGCGAAATTTTCTAATTTTTTTACCTAAAGAAATTTCTTTAAAAACCATTTGTTGTAGCTCTGGAAAGAAAAGATAACTTTTATTAGCACCAAAATATTGGCGGTTACCTCTTTCTTCACAAGACAAAACTCCATTATCAGTCAGTTTTAATAGTTCGCGTCTGACAGCATTAACTTCTTCACCGACAAGGCGAGTGGCTTCGCGAATATAAAAAATCTCATCGGCGCGACTAAGAAAAAGCTCTAAGATTTTAACCCTAACTCTACTAGTAACAATATCTTGTAGTTTTGCCATAATTTCTTTAATAAGTCACGTCCGTGCCAATGGCAAGGACTGAAACCCAAATTTTTCCTCTAGTCATCTCTATAGCGTCGCCATCTTCATTAAAGAATTCCAATTCACTCTCGCGAGTTTTTTTACTCCAAGTAATCTCTTCAGCAGCACCGTTATGGAAAATAATCGCGTCACCTTTACCGATGACATCGTACATCATATGTTTGACTTCATTTAAAGGTCCAGATTCTTTAGCAAACATGACAATGACATCGCTGGCAGTAATAGCTTCGCCGTTCTCCAAATCAGTGTGAACGTTGCCACCGGTATAACGAGTGTAAAGGTTGGTGCTAGGGTCATATTGCCACTTAACGTCATAGTTATTCATGCCGCTCCAGAAACTATAAGAAACGGTTTGAGCAGAACCCTTGGCGGCTCCGTCAACGAAAGTCCAACCAGTGTAGCCATCGAGCCAATCGCTGCTTTCAATAGTTTTACGACCAACGGTGAGCTCTGGAGACATATTGGTCCAACCACGTTTTTCAGCTACAGCCCAAAGTTTTTCGGTGCTAGTAGTCATGGTGTGCTCGGTCGCTAATTCTTTTCCAGGCACGCGATTATAGTCACGAATAAAAGTAGGATAACCAACACTAAATTGATTAATGTCATTTTCACCAGTCCAGCCATAATCAGAAAGTTGATTGAGAGCATGGGTTTCTGGAGTGCCATCAAAATTGGCGCCGCCAACATGAACATACATCGGGCGATTGAAACCAGAAGCTAGATTAATGTAATAAGTCCGAGCAGAACGGATAGGTGCCAGAGTCACATCCTCATTTTGTACGCCGCAATAAAAAATCGGCATGAAACGAGTAATACCGCCTTCGGCCACGGCCTCAAAAACGATATCAGCATAGCTCAGACCTGATTGAGGACGAGCGTCAGGAGTGTTTTCAATCATAACGGCCAAAGGACGACGCGTCGACCAAGCATCTTTTTCTGCTTGAGTATACATGACTCCGTTGAGCGGACAGATTTGGTCCCTAGGTGCGCTAGCGTCAATATCAAGTAAGCCAGTATCTTCAGCCACTGGCTCAGGAGTTGTTTGTGTAGCTACTTTTTTTTGTGGTTTAAAAATGAAATTTCCAGCCAAAAAAGCGCCCAATAAAACTACAACTGGAATAAGATATAACCAAGGTTGATTTTTTTTCATTTCTTTCTTATTTCTTCCTAAATTACGATTAACTTGTGTTGCTATTGCAGATCGAGTTGCAACTGAATTGACATTTGATTGCAAACGTGAAGTCACAGTTTCTTCTTTTACTTGATTTAAATCAATTTTATCCATCATGAAACAAACCTTTCAGCGTTTATTTTACCATAAAAAAGATAATTAGTAAAATGACCAAAACGATGATAGTAGAGATAAAAGTTCTCTTAAAGTCTTGAAAAAAGCAACTGGGCGAAAAACCAAAAAAATCGTTTTTTGGTTTCGAAGAAACTATTGGATTGACAGTGGATACAGTAGTTTGTTCGGACTGGCGTATAGAAACAGGATTAACAGAGACTGGCTGTTTTTCTTTTTGAGCCCGAGCAGCTTTTTTTTGGTTTTTTGATGACTTTTTTTTAGTTAGACGTTGTCCCATAAATTATTGTCCTTGTATAACTCTAATGATATCTTGACCAGTGATAACAACTGTCAATAGTAATAAAAAAATTAAACCAAAATAATTAAGGCCGACTTCTAGCTTAGCTATTTTGCGACGGCCAAAAAGTTTTTCTAAGAAAATCAAGATAATACGACCGCCGTCTAAAGCTGGCAAAGGTAAAAGATTCATGACGCCTAAATTAATTGATAAAATGGCCATAAATTGAATAATCACCAAAAAGCCGCCACTAAAAGTGTGATAGTAATCCAATTGAGAAACAATACCGACTGGACCCATCACAGTAACATTGTTTGTTTGATGTTGGAATAAACCAGTGAGAGCGATAAAAAGACCTTGAATTAATTCAACAACTGCTTGAATTGATTCTTGAAAACCATAATAGATACTGAGAGCAATTTGCTTATACCAAGGGTAAAAAGCAGTACGATACTGGCTCAGAGCAATACCGAGATTACCGCTGCCTGTGGGTGTTTCAGCAGCAGAACGGACATAAACTTGGGTTTCACTGATTTGACCAGAACAATAGCCAGTATTATCACAAGCACTTTTAGTGGTCAAAGCGATCATTTCTCCTTGATGGCGGCTAATAAAATCAGTGACTTGATTAATGTTGGTAACGGTAATATTTGCTTCTTGACTACTAGTGAGAGTCAAAATTTGACTATTAATTGGCAAACCAGCCTCAGCAGCAGGAGACCCAATCTCCGTTGATTCTAAAAAGACCTTGTCTTGCTGAAAAACTGGAATGCCCTGAACACCAAAAACGATGATAAAAAGGAGCGCGCCCAAAATAAAGTTGGCGGCAGGGCCGGCAAAAATGATCAAGAATTTTTGCCAAGGTTTTTTATGATCAAAGTAACCGCTAAAATTCTTTTTATCGGCTCTGGCTTTGGGCGCGCGGTCAATCTTTTCTGGATTAATTTTTTCCGACTTAGTCGATATAGCAGTAGAATCTGTAGTTGCTGCTGTTGTTACCTGATCCACCGGTTTGCTCTCCTCTACTCCACTCAGCTCGCCTTCCATAGCACAAAATCCACCAAGAGGAATAAGGTTTAAAGTAAAATCGGTCCCGCGCCAATGAAATAATTTGCAAAGTCGGGGCGGAAAGCCAATGCCAAATTCTTTGACGTCAACTTTGAAAAGCTTGGCGAAGAAAAAATGACCCAATTCGTGCACGAGGACCACAAAGCACAAAATTAAAATAAAAATAACGATTGTAGCCAACATCTATTTCTCCTTTAGTTTAAATCTTTAATAATTGCGCTTCTTTGTTTTCTCCAAGAGAGTCTACTTGCTCAATTAATTTTTTCATTTTTGTCTCTAATTGTTGCAAGTCAGCTTTAATATCATCTTCAGAAATGCCAGCTGTGCCGGCTTGTTTTTCAATATCTTTTTTAACATCGCTGCGCAAAGTTCGCAAAAAAACTTTGCCCTCTTCAAGCTCACGATGTAAAGTTTTAATTAATTCTTGTCTGGTTTCTTTAGTTAATGGCGGGATGCTAATACGAATGATTTTGCCATCTACAACTGGATTTAAATTAAGATTTGCTTGCTGTATCGCTTTTTCTAATGCGCCTAAAAGAGAAGCATCCCAAGGAGACACAACCAGGAGAGTAGGATCGGAAACAGTAATGGCCGCAATCTCTGTCACTTTCATAGTGCCGCCGTAAGCTTCGACTTTCACGCTATCAAGCAGTTGAGGACTGGCACCGCCAGTGCGTAGAGCGCCCAACTGAGTTCGGATATTGGCAAGAGCTTTATCAGCCGACTGTTGAAAAGATGCAAAATTGAACATAAAACTTTCTTTGCGCTTAAAATACTAGCGATTATTATAGCACGAATAGTACACAGAAAAATGATAAATTCAAAAATGGAAAGTAATTACTAAAGGGTTAAATCGAAAAACCGACGACTAAATAAACGTAAAACAAAAATAAGCTAATAGTAATAGTACTAAATACCTGATTTTGTCTAACTTTGATTAAAGTGAGGTTACGGCTGAAATTGGTAACCGCCAATTTAATTAAATCGAGGAGAAGAAAAAGACCGCAAAGAATCATACAAGCGGGAAAGGCCCAACTTAAATAGAGAGCTGAGACTGGCAAATCAGCCAAAGCGGCGGCAAAAATTTCTTTTTCATTCAAACTAGTGGTGGCAAGCAAAAAGTTATTGACTATTTTCCGATTTAGAGGAGATTGATAAGGATCAAAAATAAAGCGCATTTCCGTCCACATTTGAGGCTGAAAAAAACGAATATAAACAAGAGGAATGACGAGACCTAGAAGGAGAATTAAAAATATTTTGAGAAAAAAACCTTGATAAGAAGCTTTTTCTTGATCAATAAAATTTTGTCTATTGTTATCAACAAAATTAATAGAGGAAGAATTGAGATTCATAAACTTTTGCCATTTCCATTAAGAGTGATTTTATTTTACACTATTTTTCGGTTATAATAAAGATGATATTTTCAGGACAACAGCCTCGGTTTTTATCGGGGAGGAAAGTCCGGACAGCTCAAGAAGATTTAGGTCAGAGCCACAGAGACGAGTCTATTAAGTTAGAGTGAAACGCGGTCATCCCTAAATGCTGCAACTGCCGAAATTGACCTTATTGGATTTCTTGCCTATCACGGTCATAATGTCGCAGGCATAAGATAGATTGTTGTCGAGAAACAGAATCCGGCTTACTAGAAAATGTCAAAAAGTAAACAGAAAAAAATAAAATAGTAAGGTAAAATGTCAATTTGGTGGGCGATTTTTTTAGTGCTCTTGGGATTATTGTGTTTATGGAAAGGTGCTGATTGGCTGGTCGACGGTGCCAGTGAAATCGCGAGCAGTTTAGGTGTGCCAGCAATTGTGATCGGACTCACAATCGTCGCTTTTGGTACGAGTTTACCGGAATTGCTAGTGAGTGTTTTGTCGGCGATTAGAGGTAATAGCGATATTGCTTTTGGAAATGTGATTGGTAGTAATATTGCTAATGTTTTATTAATTTTTGGTATATCAGCACTGATAAGAAACTTACCAATTAAAAAGAGTACTCTTAAAGTAGAAATTCCTTTAGCAATTGTGGCGGCGGCAATGTTACTTTTCTTTTCTCCAGATGGAGTGTTATCAACTTATGATGGGCTAGCTTTATTGGGTGGTTTCGGCGTATTTTTTATCTATACGATTGCAAGTGCAAGAAAAGAAAATAACCAAAAACAGGTTAAAAGTAAAAATGAAAAAGCTAAAAATGAAAAAATAAAAAAAGTAAAAGACAGTAAGAAAATATGGTACGCCAGTGGAAAATTAATTATCGGTTTAATAGTACTAGCTCTAGGCGGAGAATGGACAGTTAATGGAGCAACGACAATTGCACAAATTTTGGGTTGGTCGGAAGCTTTGATTGGAGCGACGATTGTGGCTGTGGGTACGAGTTTACCGGAACTAGTGACTTGCGTGATAGGCACACTTAAAAATGAAATGGATTTAGTAATTGGCAATATTGTAGGCAGCAATATTTTTAATACTTGGTGGATTTTGGGCTTATCAACGGTGATCAAAAACATTAATGTGCAAGGAAATTTTGGTCCAAGTTTATGGCTCAATCTTTTTACTTTTGTGCTGGTGATTATTTTTGCTTTTTGGGGAAAGCCAAAATATGCCTTAAAAAGATGGCAAGGTGGAATCTTCTTAGTGATGTATATTTTATATGTAGGATCTTTAGTTGCTCAGGGATAATATTGATTAATCAAGGTAATTTAGTGATTAAAATTGAGTGGAAATTTGGGCGGGATGATGAGAATGAGTTATTAGGTGACGGAGAACGGAATGCTTGAAAAAGTTCAGCGTTGCCTAATAACTCATTTTGTGAGTGCGATGGTGAAAAAGTGAACACAATGACAATAACTGAGTCTCAACTTAATGAGGTTGAATTTCATGACTAGTCGGAAAATGAGTGAGGTAGAATTTGGCACCGATGCCAATCCCGGGAAGGTGGGAAAAATCAGCAATATTTTCTAAACCGAGAACGCTTAAATAAGCTAAAGAAAGATCGGTAATAATGGATGACGGCAGAAGATGCGCTGAGCGAGCGATTTTTTGGCGCCAGCGTTGCCACTGACGGAAACGTTGGCAAACCAGAGAACTATAATGCAAAGATTGTTGACGACAATGATCGCAGAGACCGCAAGAAAAGGAAGTTTTTTCATCAAAATAATTGAGGATAAAGTTTTGACGACAATGGGGCGAGCGAAGATATTTTTTTATCTGAGCGAGCTTGAATTGCAAGATTTGACGCTGACGATGATTGGCAGTAAGATTGCGACTAATAAAGTCAGCAGAAATTTGCAAGTCTTGGTCGGTATAAAGAGTATAACAAAAAGCTAAAGAGCTGTCACGACCAGCACGACCGATTTCTTGAAAATAATTCTCTAAATTGCTAGAAATTTGCGCGTGAATAACAAACCTAACATGAGGCTGATCGACACCCATGCCGAAGGCATTGGTCGCAATAATCACTTTCTGAGTGCCGGCAATGAAGGCGGTTTGAATTTGGGCGCGCGCCGCTTTATCAAGGCCGCCGTGATAAACCTGAAGGGGCGGCGCGCGCGGACGAAGCCGATTGAGAAGCGCGGCGAAAGCATGCGCATCCTTGCGAGTTAAAACATAAATAATCCCGCTTTCGCCTTGATGCTGATTCAAAAGATGAAGTAAGTGAAGAATTTTGTCGTGTTGATTAAAACAATGACGAATATAAATTTGCAAATTATCTCTGGCAAAACTTTTTTGGAGATGAAGATGATGACGCAAGGCGCAAAAATGGACAATGTCTTTTTGAGCCCGCAAATTGGCGGTGGCAGTAAAAGCAGCCACGACTGGCCTTGGCCGTAATTGCTGGATAAAGTGGCCAATTTGCAAATAATGCGGTCTAAAATCATGGCCCCAGACACTCACACAATGAGCTTCATCAATAGCCACAAGCGGCAAATGAATTTTTTGACAAATGGCAACAAAATGAGGATTAGCTAATTTCTCTGGAGCGACATAAACAAATTGATATTGACCAGCTAAAAAATTCTTCAGCCGCTGCTGACTTTCGGCTGGTTCTAAAGCGCTATTGATAAAAGTGGCTTTGATGCCTTGACGAAGAAGATTTTCTACTTGATCCTGCATTAAAGAGATTAGGGGAGAGATAACGAGCGTCGTCCCGCCTAAATAAAGACCGGGAATTTGAAAACACAGACTTTTGCCGCCGCCAGTAGGCAAAATGGCCAAGACATCTCGGCCTTGAATAATTGGAATGATAATATCAAGCTGACCAGGACGGAAATGCTGATAACCAAAATATTGATCAAGAATTTTTTCAAGTTTATTTGTTAAATGAGTAAAATTAGTCATAAGAATGCATTATCCATAGAAAGTGATCAATTTTTATGACAGAAAAGTAAAAACTAAAATCAGCAGCAAAAAAGAAAGTTGTGTTATATAATCAAGATATGAAAACAAAGAAATCCTGGGCCTTAATTATCATAACCGCTTTACTTTTTCTCTTGGGTCTATGGACGCGAGTTTATAAAATCACTAGCTTGCCAGTGGCGCGACAATATGATGAGCTAGTGTACGTCTTGAACGCGCAAGCGGCAGTTTTGAGCGGGACAAATTTAAACGATGATTGGACGCTATGGAGTTTTCAGCCGGTGATGCCGATGTACAGTGAATTGACTACCACAATGTTAATGCCTTGGTTGCAATTGGGATTGCCGATTAAAATTGCCAGCTTTTTACCTTTTATAGTGATGAGCTTGCTAAGTCCAATTTTAATCGGCCTGATAGTTTACGAATTGACGAAAAATAAAAAAGCGGCTTATCTAACTTGGGTAATAGCTCTATTCAATCCTTTTATTTGGCAGTTTGGACGCTTAGGTTTTGATAGCGTCTGGAGCTTTTTTTTCTATTTATGGGGAAGTTGGTGGTTTTTGCGTTTCCCGAGGTGGAAGAAACTATGGGCACTCTTACCTTTTACTTTAGGCTTTTATCAATATCAAGGTCATAAAGCGCTTCTGCCTTTTCTAGTAATGAGTTTGACTTTTTATCAAGTTTGGCCTTTATTAATGAAAAAGAATTGGCAAAAATGGACGAAATGGCGACCATTTTTGCCTGAATTTATATTGGCGATTTCAGCAGTAATTTTGACTGGGAGTTACATTTTATTGGCTTTACCAAAACAAACTAATTTAGAAAGAACAAGCACTTTATTATCGCCAGAAAGTGAAATGATCAGCGAAAGAATAAGTCAAGCACGACTACTAACTCTAGAATACGGTTTGAAAGATGTATGGAATAATAAATACGTTTTTACAATCATGGAAATAGGAAGAAGAATTTTGGGCAGTTATAAAGTGGAGTCTTTATTTTGGAGCGCTGGTGAAAGTGACAAAATGTTTTATGTAGTCAGTAATTATGGGATTATGCATTTACTCGATTTGATTTTGATTGTCTTGGGTGGAGTTTACTTGGTGCAGACTAAAAATAAAAGATTGGGCATAACTTTAGTGTTTTTATTATTGGCGGCGACGGCACCGACTTGGATTGCCGACGGCGAATGGTATTTTTATCGAGCAGCATGGCGAGTAGTGCCTTTGCTAATAGCGGCTGGTTTAGGCGCGACTTGGCTAGCGGACAAAGGCCAAAGATGGCAAAAATGGTTGTTTGGATTCATTTACGGCGTGGGCATTATTTACTTTGCCAGTTTATATTACTTCTATTTACCGCTCAAATCAGCAGCCGATCCATTTTTTGCTGATAGAATTCTAAGTGTTTACTTAGAAGAATTGGAGGCGAAAAATCCAGTGCAACTAATGGTGAATGATCATCGTGTGACATGGATGACCTTTGTCTATGAAAGCGGTGGACTAAATCAAGATAATTTAGCTCAAGCCAAAAAAAACTGGCAAACTAAAGAGATTGCTTGGAATAATTTGACTTTTGGTCCAAATTGTTTTGACCCAGAGAAAGTGAAAATGAGCAGCGCATCGGCAATTATTAGCTATGATTATCGTGGTTGTGATGATAATGCAAAAAGTGTCAAAGATGAACTCAAAAAGGCGGGCATTGCTTATAAAACTATTCGTTCGCCGATTGATAATGGAGAAAAGTATTTCATTATTAATGATCAAGTGTGCGAGGACACAGAGTTAGCGAATCCGTTGATAATTAAAAAATGGGAAAGTTTGGAATTTGGACAATTGACGAAAGAGGAATTTTGCCACACTTGGATAAGCGCTGAATAATAAAAGTGGAATAAAAAACCTGACGTTTTTGTACTAAAAAGCCTGATTATTATATAATAAATATGATATAATATAGGGTATGATGAAATCTCGTTACTTCAATCTGCGGGTCAATTGTCAGCTAATGATTGCCAGACTACTCGCGAGATTGTGGTATTGGTACAAGCATGACTGGAAAAACTTTTACCAAAAAGGCAAAAAAGCGGTGGCAAATTTCAAAAAAAAAGGTTTGCGCAAAAAAATTCGGCGCACTTTCGAACCACAAACAAAGATCTTCAAACCAAAAAAGAAAAGAGGAGCAAAAGAGAAAAATTTTTTTGCACTGGCAGTCAAGCATCCAGGACGAGAGCATTGGCGCAGTTGGTTGGCGTATTGGCATCATTGCGGCAATAAGAAGTCTTACGTCAAAAAAGCCAATCAAAAAAGAATTGAGAAATACATCAAAGAACGACAAAAACTGATTTTCCATCGGCGCAGTTTACCAGTGGGAGCAATAGTGCGTTTTGCGATTGCCTTTGGTCTGACAGCGGGCATCTGTTATGGTGCATGGTGGAGTTACGACAATATTTTTAATAATCTGCCTTTGGTCAGTGAACTGATTGAAAAAAAGCAACCGATGACCACCAAAATTTTAGATAGAAACAATCATTTGCTTTTTAGTATTTATGAAGACGAAAACAGAACTCCAATCGCTTTAAATCAGGTTGCCCCAGCTTTAATTCAAGCCACAATTGCGATTGAAGACCAAAATTTTTACGGTCATAATGGTTTTGATATTAAAGCGATTTTAAGAGCAGCGATGAAAAACCAACAAACTGGAGCCTCATCTCAAGGAGCGTCAACGATCACTCAACAATTGGTAAAACTAAGATTGCTCACGAGAGAAAAAACATTGGTGAGAAAGATTAAAGAAATAATTTTAGCAGTGCTAGTAGAAGGTAATTTTACTAAAGAGCAAATTCTGGAAATGTATTTGAATGAAGTTAATTATGGTGGAGCAGTATACGGTATAGAACAAGCCGCGGTGACTTTTTTTGGTAAAAATGCTAAAAATCTGACAATTTCTGAAAGTGCCTTTCTGGCTGGTTTGCCACAGGCGCCGAGCAGATACTCCCCTTTCGCTGGCAATTTAGAAGCGTCTTACGCTCGGCGCAATGAAGTTTTGAGACGAATGTATGAAGACGGATATATTAGCGAAGAAGAGAAAAATGCCGCGATGGCCGAAGAATTAGTTTTCAATACCAGCAAAATTAGCATCGAAGCTCCGCACTTCGTCATGTATGTCCGAGAATTATTAGCAGAAAAATATGGTGAAGAAATGGTCAATACCGGCGGCCTAGTGGTGCGAACAACTTTAGACCTGTCATTGCAAAATCAAGTACAGAAAATTGTCACTGACGAAGTGGATTCTTTGAAAAGAATGAATATCAGTAATGGCGCTGCTCTAGTTACCAATCCCAATACGGGCGAGATTTTAGCGATGGTCGGGAGTCGAGATTATTTCGACTTTGAGCACGACGGCATGGTCAATGTGACTTTAAGAGAAAGGCAGCCTGGCTCTTCGATTAAGCCATTAACTTATGCCACAGCCATGGAAACTAAAGGCTATTTCCCAGCCTCGTTAATTTTGGATGCACCTATTACTTATCATTTTAAAGGCGGTCCAGATTATAGTCCGAAAAATTACGATGGCAGTTTTCATGGCAATGTGACTTTGCGCGAGGCTTTGGCAAGTTCTTATAATATTCCGGCAGTAAAATTACTAGATCAGATTGGTCTAGATGCAGAAATTGATCAGGCAGAAAAAATGGGTATCACGACTTGGACCAATCGAGAAAGATTGGGTTTATCGCTAACTCTAGGCGGAGGCGAAGTCAAAATGATTGACTTGGCGCAGATGTACGGCACTTTCGCCAATCAAGGTTTAACAATTGGAGAAGATCCATTTTTAGAAATTTTTGATTATAAAGGCAAAGCTTTGTATCAAAACAAATGTGCTTTATTTGGCGAATGTAATATGACCAGAACTTTAAGTGAAGCGACTAGTTATCAAATTACAAGCATTCTAAGCGATAATCAAGCCAGAACGCCAGCTTTTGGAGCTCAGAGCGTTCTCCATATTCCAGATCAAGAAGTGGCGGTAAAAACTGGCACCACCAATAATTTGCGTGATAACTGGACAGTGGGCTATACTAGCAATAGAGTGGTAGCGGTGTGGGTGGGCAACAACGATAATCAAAATATGAGCTATGTGGCTTCTGGTATTACTGGAGCGTCGCCGATTTGGCAGAAAATAATCTTGACGCAATTGGATGCCGAAAATCCTCATCATTTCAATGTCCCAGATTCAATTGAAATCACTGATTATTGTGGAAAACAAGAAGTTTTTAAAAGAGGCCAAGTCCCGACACGTGTTGTTTGCAAGCCTGCAAAAACTCAAAATAAGCCTGATAATCAGACGCATTAGTAAGAAAAGTGGGCAAAATCAGTCCGTCGCGACAAGCGTGAGCTTTATATTCTAGCACCTGCTCGACGCTGATTTTACCTAAATAAAGATCGGAGACTTGATTGTCTGGCTGTAAAAGCCAGGTCAAAGTTTGTAAAATGCCTTCTAAGTAGACGATGTCTTTGGTAAAGCCGCCTGGTAAACTAGTATCGGTGAGGCCACGCTTGGAACGCAAAGCAAAATGCCATGATTGGTCAAAATTAAAATGCCGCTCTTGGAAGAAATGGGCAAAGACCTGAGCAAAACTTTCATTTTGAGCCCAGACGCAACTCAAGTAGCGGTAGCTGCTGTAAGTAAAATCAACCCGATGACGGACAAATTTACTATTAAGACTGGCTAGGCCCTCTTCAGTGCGAATATAAAGGCTGCTTTTGCTTTTGGGCAAAATTTGTAAATTTTGATTGTGAGTACGAAGCAGATGAGTTTGGACTTCGTGAGCCAAAATGCCGTCTAAACCACTTTGAGTAATAGGGAGATTTTTGGCAAAAACGAGGCCATCGTTGTGTCTTTTGGCGACGCTGGGAATATCTGCCCAGTGGATGATAGGCGGATCAAGATGAAGTTGTGAAAAAAGAGCCCGAGTTTGTTGACTAATTTGGCTATGAGTGAGAAGTTTACCAGATTGAACACGAGGAGAAGTGGTAGCAAATTTAGCGAGATAATTTTGCGCAAAAAGCGTATATTTTTCTTGTGGTAAGCCATAAAGAGTGAGCTTTTTGCGCGTGAAATCTCGACTGTAAATAAATTGTGGATTATAAGTTTGGTCAGCTTGAAATTTTTTATATTCTTGAGATAAATTAAGAGGAATGAGAGCGGAAATCAAAGACATAAATCAAAGAATTTCCTCTAAATCTTCATCTGGATGATGATGCCAAGAAAGGAGATAGCTATCACGACGCATGACTGCATTTTCTCCGACTTTCTTGGCGTCACCTTTGAGAATGCGTTCAAAAGGCTCGCAAGCTGGACAGCCACCATGAGGACACTTAAAAGTCTTAAGTTTGCGAGCCAAAGCAATCCGGCGACCGATATCCAAAAGTTGAGTTTCAGCTTCGGCTAGAGTGGGCAAAACCTTGGGCGTTAATTCGTCGTGCAAACCTAAATACCAATAACTGGCTTTTTCCACGTCATATTTTTGACAGTAAGTGGCCAATAATAAATAAATGGGTAACTGCAAAGAGCTTTCTTTTTCAGGATGTCGGCTAGTTTTAAAATCAATAATGTGCACTTTTTTTGTCTCGGCATTATATTCAAGCCAATCCACTTTGCCACACAAAATCAGATTATCTTTTTCACTTAAATAATAATTGGGCAGGTCAGCTTTGATTTTGACAGCCAAGTTTTTGAGCGGGCCGGGATGGTCTTGAACTCGCTGAAGCATTTCTAACCCGCGCTGATAAACTTCTTTTTCCAAAGATGGGCTACTAAAACCACCGGCTTCACCACTGACGGTCTGCCAAACTCGATCATAAGTCAAACTCAAACTCTGGCGAAAACGGTCGCTCGTCGCCAGGCTAGACAAACCTTCCAATACTTCATGGACGGCGATTCCAAGACTTAAAGAAGGAGAAACAATTTGGATTTTGTGATTACTGGTTGGATCTTTGTAAATATTTTTAAGAAAATAACTGCGCGGACAAGCGAGATAATCACTAATACTACTGTGAGAAATCCAAGTGGCGGTATATTTATCAGGCATAATTATTTTTAATTATAGCATAAGAAAATCGCCCAAAGGCTTGACTTTGGGCGATTTTCATGAACTTGCTTAATTAGGATCAAGGAAAACTAAAATCAAATTTAGCCTTTGCGACAATTGATCTTATTAGTATTTGACCAATCACCCCAACTAGAATTAGAATTACCGATTTTAACTTGATAACGGACGTAATAATTTTTGTCATTTTCCAAGCTGCGATCGAACACCACTTTTTCGGTTTGATCAAAAACATGATCAAGAACATCATTATTGCCTTCGCTGGTGCCGATTTGTACGTGATAACTAACAATGTTATCAGTGAATTTAGGCAAAACTAAACGAGAACTCCAATGATTGTCTGAAAGTGAACCGCAAGTATCAACGCCAACGTTCCAAGGTTTGGTGCTACCAGAGTTATTGGAACTAACATTGATATTGAAAGTCGTATTAACCTTGCTTGGCGCTTTCACAGTCACCGTCTCGCTAGTCATATAGTTGTTTTCATTGATCTGCCATGCCAATTTCACTTCATAATTGACACCGGTAGGCAAAGTTAAAGACCAAGCGCTGCCATTGCTGGCGCTAATGCGTGGACCAGCCTGAAATTGGCTACTACCAGGCAGACGATAAAGAACCAAAATACTGCTATTACTCGGTATATTGCCGTTGACCGTGACGTGACCAGAAACTTGAGAATTGGCGACAGTGGCAACTTGGACCGTTTCTTGAGCAGAAACTTGGCCAACTAAACCGCCTTTACTGCTATTATTTGTGTTACTGGTGTTATTGACAGCGATATTGTTTTGCGCGTTGGTTTGGGCGCGACTGCTTGGTTGAGCCGTAGTGCTTTTGCCGACCACGCTAGGACTGGCTGTAGGTCTTGATTTGACCGTGAGCACAGTCGCGCCAGTATTATTCGCATTAGCGGTAGTGTCTTCCAAGACGACGTCGCCAACGACAGTAGCTAAATTTTGATTAGCGGTAGCAGTATTTGCTTGATCATCAAGAGCGACATTAGTCTCTCCTTGTTGACGATAAACTTCGCGGTTGTCCAAAACATTGTTTTGATTTAAATTGACTTTGTAAAAAATAGCGCCACCAATTAAAGCTAAACCGACGCCACAAGCCCAAGGCAAAATTTTACCGCCAGGCAGAGGACGAGAAATTTCTTCAACCACGAATTTAGGAGCAGGCTGACTAGCAACTTCAGTTTTGGGAGATTCAGGGATAAAATTAATCTGATTCTCTTGATTACCAAATTGAATTTCTTCCATAATTAATCCTTTACTATACGTATGACACTATGTGTGTCAGATAATAGTGGTTATTGTATCACATTATGGGATATTTGTCAAATGGGAGGGCATCTTGTTCCAAACCCTAAAAAATAACAAAAATAAAAAATTTAGTTAAGGGAAATTAAAGTAATTTTAGCTTGACCATTACCAGTTTGAACGCTGTTGGTCATGCTGCCATTAGTTACTCCGCCAGTATAGCCAGAACCACCGCCTCCAGAATAAAGACCGACTCCCCCGCCATAATATCCTCCACCGCCGCCAGCGATCATACTACTAGCGCCAGTTCCAAAGCTTCCGACTATGCAATAAGAGCCGCCGCCAGTAGTGCACGTATAGCTGCCGCCGTTAGTTTGAGAACCGCCATATCCAAAGCCGTTGACACTAGCAGATTCATAGTAGTTACCTCCAGAGCCGCCATTTGTACCACCGCCGTCACCGCCAGTGACACAAGTAACAGCAGCATTGCCAGCGCCACCACCACCGCCGCCAGCGACAAGTAAAATGCTGCTTTGATTACTTGATAAAGTGGATAATAAACCAGTAGAGGTGGCCATATGCGTTGCTCCTCCGCCAGATGATTGACGAGTGTTACCGTCACCATCGGAAGATGCAACTCCACCACCATTATAACCACCGCTCCGCGCGGTATGGCTACCATCACCCAAACCGGCACCGCCGACGTAAATATATATTACCTGATCTTTAGTCAGCTTGGCATAGCCAGTGGCATAGCCACCATAACCACCATGACAAGTAGCGCTATAACTTCCACCTTGCGCTCCCCATACTTCAAGTTGATAGGTGCCAGTATATGGGGCGGTTAATGTTTGGACACCACCGGTATAAAAAAAGGTAGAATATGAATACAAAGGATAAGAGTAGAGAGAAACTAATAAACCGTTACTATTAACTTTAACAAATGAGATGTTGTTAATTTTAACTACGGTACCAATAGAGGCTTTGGAGAGAAGAACGGTGTTGGAAGAAGTTTTTACGATGGTGGAGGAAGTATAGGTAGCTCTATTGCCAGAAGTGTCTGCCACAGACCAAGAAAACTTGTAACATCTATCAACATGAAAATTGGAAGTGGTAATATTGGGATAAGTACCGGCATAAGAGACGATGGAGAAAGAACTGAAAGTGCCACAAGTACCGTGATTGAGAAAGGCTTCAGAGCGAAGGAGCTGACGAGAAGAAGTATTAATGCCAACGGCATCGGTACCGTCATTAACAGTTAAAGAAAAGTTTTGATTGGATTTGGTAATGGGACCGGTAGAGTAAGTGATGGAGCCACCAGAGGGAGGAGTAGAATCTAGAATAGCGGTGCCTCTGATAATGACAATGCCAGAACCGCCAGAAACGCCATAGAAAGTACCACCGTCATTACCACCGCCACCACCGCCACCGGTGTTGGCGACACCGTAAGAAGAACCGCAACCGTAGCCTTTAACAGGATTCCAACCACAACCACCACCGCCTGCTCCGCCAGCACCGCTTTCTGCCCCTCCACCTCCTCCAGCATACAAGTCTCCAGTTGATTCTCCAAATTCTCTGGTGGTAGTACCTTGACCTTGACCGACTGAACCACCAGCGCTAAAGCCACCACCAGTACCACCGTTACTGCCACCAGGATTACCAGCTACACCATTGTATTGACCACCGCCACTGCCGCCATTGGCAGTCCAATTACCGTATTGACCACCAGCAGCTGATGAACCAAAACCAGTGGAAGTGCCACCATTGCGTGAAGTACCATTTAAGTAGCCATCTCCACCTTCTCCAACGACAATGGGATAAGAAGTTCCAGCTGTAATGGCGATATTTTTGGTGGTAGTAGTGTAACCGCCTCCGCCACCATTTTGGCCACCACCTCCACCACCACCAACGAGAAAGACATCAATGGTGGAGCTATTTTTGGGGATGAAAG
>CAYVKW010000013.1:0-20880 GCA_964452285.1 uncultured Pseudomonadales bacterium
AGATTTGACTATCCATACGTGATGCCAATGATGCGATATATAAAACAATTAATAGAAAATATTGTGTAAAATAGGGTAAGACTATGACAGAAGAAAATAAAAGAGAAAAAAAGACCGACGAAATGACGGCGGAAGGAAAAAGAGAGACTGACAAAGAAAAAGAGAGTAAAGAATGTTGGAAAGAGGAAAAAGAGGTGGAAAAATGGCGAGCGGCGGCGGAGGCGCAAAAAGCGGAAGCGCAAAGATGTGCCGAACAGGCGGCGCGAGCCCTAGCTGACTATCAAAACCTATTGCGCCGCCAAAAAGAAGAACAAGGAAAAATGGTGCAGGTAGCAAGAACAGTAATTTTCGAAAGTTTATTGCAACCATTAACTCATTTGTCTTTGGCGGCGCGAAATCTAAATGACCAAGGTCTAAACATGGTGATTAATCAATTTTGGCAGACTTTGCACGAGCAAGGATTAAAAGAAGTGCAGCCAATTGGAGAAAAATTTAATCCGGAAACAATGGAAGCAATGGAAAAAATCGGAGAAGGAGAAATGGTCAAAGAAGTGATGTCGCCAGGTTATATGTTGGGAGATCAAGTAATTCAAGTGGCGCGAGTGAAGGTAGGGTAAAAAAACTGCTCGCATTATTTCCAGATTTCTTCAGAAGAAAGGTGGTCGATAAGTGAATCATAGGCGAAGTCTTGAGAAATAGCGTCTTCAAAAATTTCACGATCGTAATCAATCTGATTTTCTGAAACTATTACTAATTGTCCGTCCTCGTTGAGACCGACGCTCAATGTTTGAGCTTGATCTTTGGGATTATAAAGTGTGGCAGACCAATTGCCATTTAATTCTAGTCTGTCTGAATAATATAACTGACCACTAGAATTCGAAATTTGGTTATAAGTGACTTGTTCTTCATTCTCAATGACTACTCGATAGCCTCTACATAAACCAAGATTGAGATCGCAATCTTTTCCTTGAAATGACATGTCCGATCCTACTCTTTTTAATTCAATCGAAATATGTTTGTGACCACTGCGTTCATTATCACTGGAATAAATACAAACTTCTGTATCAGAATATTCTGAGTAAGGCATACAAACCTCAGGCTCTTCTTCCGTAAGTGCTGAGTTTGTAAAGCACGAGACACTTTGTCCGTTCACATTATAACCAACAGCAGTGTAACTATAAGAGCCACCGTCACTATCATTTAAGTAACCACTGGCATTACCGCAAGCGGCTCCAATTGCGGTGCAGCGATAGCAGGTAGCGGAAGCGGTAGTCGTTGTTTTTCTTTTTCCTGAGCCAGTAGTACAGGTATTGGTAAGGACAGAAATTGAAACAGCTGGTCCGTCTGGACCTTCGCAGGACGGATAATTCTCTGACCAAGCACCTGAACATTTAGGAGCCTCACAAGTGCCAGCTCCACCGCCGCCACCGCTACAACTGGAAGAGTCAGAACATTCTTCATAAATGTTGCCGTCACTATCTTCACAAGTCAGCAAATGTTGACCTGGACAAAGACCATTGTCAGAATCGGCTAAAAGACTATCGTCGCTATAGACAGAAGAAGAAAAGAGAAAGAATGAAAAAATGAAAAGGAATACGAGTTGTTGATATTTATAAAAGATAAAGTGATTATGATGCATAATTAAATTTCCAATCGCAACTTTTAATTTATTTTAACAGGCAACGGAGAGAAAGAGCGTCTGACTTTGATCTTTGAGACAAAGGATTCACCGTGGTCCGAGAAAAAGCGAGACTGGCTGCCAGATCAGAGGTATTCTGAGAGCTGGTCCAAATTGCCCCAAGTTGGTTATTGCCCACTAAGCGCTTTTCCTGATTATATGAAGCCGTAAAAGTACCAGTTAATAGTCCGTGCCACTGGTTGGTAGTTTGCCAGAAATCTTCTTGACCAGTGCCAGTACTAGTTGCTTGATCCCAAGTGTAACCAGTAGTTAAATGTAAAGCAATGAAAGAATGTTCACTGACATCTTCTGGCAGCTGCCAGCCAGCTGGACACAGGCCTTGAACTCCTTCAGCATGAGAAGTGTCGCCACCAACATAGGCAGTTAAATCTTGCGTAGCAGCTGCCCAATTGTAAAGATAACCACAATTGCCGAATTCAGAAAAAGTACATAAATTAGGGTTGCCGTTACTGTCATTTTGCGCCGGATTAATACAATTGCCAATGAGAGTCAGAGTAGAAAACATCGGATCATTCAATCCATTAGTCGAAGTAGCAGCAATACCATCAACAGAATTAGCTTCACGCCAATAATTGAGGTCAGTAGGATCTGTTTTTTCAGCACAAAAATCTGAATGGCCATCAAGACCACCACCGTAGGCTAAGTTATCAACCATCCAGCAATTATTGTCCATAAAACGACGAACGCGATATAATTTACCATCGCGTTCGTCTTTTAAAGTAATGGTTTTCCCGTTTTTATTGCAATCGTTGCCAAGAGAGCAAAGAGGCAAAGCTTGGCAGTCTTCTTTAGTGAATGACTGGAGAGTTTTAACTGTTTGTAGACTTTGGTTAATTTGGTTATTAGTTTTTTGAGAGGGATTTCTTGATAAAAAGAAGAAAATTAAACCAACGACGATTAAACTGCTCAGAAGGATAGTAATAATAGGCCAGAGACGAGATTGATTTGATTTATTAGTTGATGATGGAAGGGGAGCAATAGTATGATCATTACGTATAGAATAAAAAAGTGGATTTAATGGCATTAGTAAATGTTGATACTTTTGAGTAATTTTTAATTGGTTTAATTTTAACAAAATTTGAGTAAATATCAAATAGATAAATATCTTATAATTTTTGATTATTTGACATAAATGGTAATTTATGATACAATAAAGCGTAGTCTTTCCGCCGATTTATATATTTTCAATTTGCGAAAATATATAAAAAGAGATAAGGAAGATGAAGAGTTTAGGATTATAAATCCAAAACGCTGTTTAAAAATTTGTTAGTTAAGTTCTGAAAGAAAATGGAGGGTTTTTGGAATGAAAAAACAGAGATTAACATCAATGGTGCTATGCGTGCTTTTCTGTCTAAATGTGTTCAACACTGCAAATGCCAGCGAGAAACCTTTGCTAGTTGTTTTTACAAAGCAGCTAGATGAAGCAGTTGGATTACTCTGGAATCAGATTACACAAAAGGAAAGAGGAAATTCTACTTTTGAGGAAATTAGTTCCGATATGCAAACTTCAATAATGGTAAAAGAAGGAGAAGTAGTTTCAGTTGAAGCTAAAAACTTGCAATTAATATTAGATGAGGAACAATTATTAAACTTATGTCAGACGAAAAAAAGTTTATTAAATCTAGCCTATGTAATAATTCCTCACGATGGGGAATTATTTTGGATCACAACAGATGCGGAAATAAATATATGCGTATATCGAGAATGGGGTCCAAATTTTTTCAATGAATGTTCGCACATGGCAAAGATTGCGGAACATAATGAAAATCTGGCTTTGATTTTAAGCAACGGAGAAGTGACAACGCAAGCGACAGTGAAAATGAGAGATGAAGTTGTTTTTGTTATTCCCAAAGATTAAATAATTAATACTAACAAGTTTACCGGCGTTAAAAATAACGCCGGTTTTTTATTTCGCAGAAGGTGAGTTATTTTTTTCCACAAAGCAATTATCGCTACAATTGCTTTTTTTGTCGCGGCCGAGCCAAACTGGCCAGCGGCGTTGTTTGACGATAAAAATTCCCAGGGCTAAATAATCTCCCAGATGTGAGATGAGCAAAATCAGAGGATTGTCGATAGTCAAACGACGCCAAAGAATGTAAACAGCGTGCTTAAAACCAGTTAAAAATAATTGTTGTTTGCTTTGCCCTTTGCGAACTTTGTGATCGATGTGCCACTCGCCAAAACGAATAAAAGGATTAACTAGAGCGCTCAATTTAATTTCAGGTGAAAAGTTCCAACCGCCTTGAGAAAAATCCATAGACTGGACGACAGAGCGGCGGACGACCCACATGCCGCTTAAAATGTCTTTGATAGGATACCAGTAAAGAACTAGAACTTCCAAATTGAGTAAACAGACGCCAAATTGACGAATAGAAGAAATGGCGTAAGAGCGCCGCAAAGGGAAACGGTTGCAAGAAACAAAGTCGAGTCGGCGGCGCTCTAAATGATTGATCGCACCTACAATTTGTTCCACGGGATAAGTCCCGTCAGCGTCCATACTGACAATGTAATCACCGGTAGCCAAACTGAAACCACGTTGATAGGCAAAACCATAACCGATATTTTGACGGTCAGTTCTATTTTCGCTGACAGTCAGACAACCAAAACTTTTAGCAATAGCGACTGTATCGTCAGTGGAACAATTATCGACAATAATAATTTCATCGGCAATTTTCTGCAAGCGTGGAATTAAAGATGTCAAAACTTTAGCCTCATTGCGAGCCGGCAAAATAACAGTAATTTTTTTATTGTTGAGCATATTTAACTAACTAACATTATATAACAAAAGACTGACAAGCGGGAGGGTCACTTAAATCAACTTCTAAAATGACCATGTAGGGACTTTCGTAAATAGCATTGATTTTGGGTGATTTTTTGAGGCTTTCAATAAAATATAAATTGCGCAAAGATAAGTTATTAGGCGACCAAACATTGTAATTAAAAAGTAATTTGTCAGCCAAATCGGATTGCAACCACAAGAATGAACGACCACTTAAAGCAAGCAGTTTCTTGTCAGTTGTTTGTGTCAAAGAGTCACTGATGTTAATTAAGCTGCAAAGAAAATTTTCTATGCTAGTGGAACGATAAAGGTTGGCAATTAAAGTCCGATTTTCTCTGGTACCGTAAGCGCCGCCCGCACTATTGACGCCAGAAAGACCTTCCAAAATATGCTGAGTGGCGGGATCAGAGATCAAAAGCACCGATTGTCCCGAATAGCGCTGCCAAAGAAAGTCAGCAATGGCTGCGTCTTCAGCAGTCGAATGAGTCCATTGACCTTGGTAATTAAGGTCAATTTTCCAATAATAACAATTGGCAACAAAATTGATAAAAAACGCGCCGACGGCAAAAGCAAAAATAATAATTTTGGTGCGCCAATGCCGAAAACGCTGAAGAAACCAAAGTAAGGCAATGGCAGCGCTTAAATCATAAAAAAAGCGGAAAAGAGTAAAAAACTTAGCGGCGTAAGGGAAATGACTGAAAAGAATGCCAGTGGAAATAAGAAAACCGCCAAGAAAAAAACAGCTGGGGGCAGTAGGACGACGGAAAAAACGGATAGCTGTCAAAGCAAAACCGGCAAGAATTAAAATCAAACCAAGAAAACCGTAAAAACGGTAAAGATTGGTCAAAGTCGTGGAAAGATCAAAAATATAATTGGCGGCTTCGCCGCGATTAATAGCAGAGAGATCAAGACGATAAGAAATGAAAACGCCGGCAAGAGTCAGGAAAATAAGAGCCAGCAGTAAAAAGGGCTGAAAAGAAGAACGGCGCAACCGCGGAAAACGCCAATAAATAAAAGTCCCAACAAAACATAAAGCAGCAAAAGTACCGATGACAAAATGATTGAGAATAGTAAAAAACAAGCCAAGCGGCAAAAGCCACCAAGAAATTGATTGTTGAGTGCGTCCACGATGAATAAGATCGGCAAAAAGCAAAATTGACCAAACAGCAGTAAAAGTTTGGGGCAGCAAAAACAAACTAGTAAAAGAGACAGCGGAATCAAAAACAAAGGCAGCAATAAAAAGGGCGAGAAAAGTTAATTTTTTGCTTTGGAAAAGACTTTGAGTAAAAGCTAGGGTGGCAAAGAGGAAAAGGAGTAAATGGATAAAACTGGCATACTGCCAAAAATCGATGATAGCTAAAGAATCTAATTGTTGAGGTCCTTGCGCCAGCGCAAGATTGAGATGAAAAGCAGGTGGATAGCTCAAAAAACCAAAAGTGTCAGAAATTTCATTAATAAAAAAAGAAAATTGACCAAGACGGATGTCGTCGGCGAGCAACTGATGTTGATAATAATCCCAATTAAGAGGCTGAGGGCTTTTGGCCAGCCAAATATAATAAGTGGAAAAAGCCAGAGCAAAAATGGTGGCGATAAAAACTAAATTAGAAATTTGGAGACGCCAGCGAATAAAAAAAAGGCTAATAAAATTGAGTAAAAAAGAGAAGTAAAAGCAGTAAGTAATGGTTTGGTAGAGAAAGGAGAAAAATTGGGAAGAAGGAATAAAAGACATGTAATGAAAAAAAAGCGCGAAGGCAAAAATAAAAAGTTCGCCGCCAGCAAAGTACCAAGGAGTGCGCCACCAACTGTCATGTAAATGCTGCTGGCGGCCTTGCAAAATAGGAATGAAAGCAAAAAGGAGATAAAGAGCTCGACCGATAAGGAAAGGAACTAAGAAAAATTTGCAGGCAGCTAAAATAAGGGTGGAAATCATAAATGAATCTCCTGAGATAAATCTAGAAATGTGTCAAAAGAGCAAAGAGTGAAAGAAAGGGTGAAAGGAGATGCAGCGGAAACTGAGCTAGAAGAAGAAAGTGGCGATTCGATGATAATTAGACGATTGGTTTGATCAAATTTTAAGAGATTGGGGCTGTCAATTTTCAAGAGTAAAAATCCTGATCCATCAAGATTTTTTAAGACTAAAGTGTGAACATCGGGCAAGAAAAGAGTTTGAGGATAAATTTGTGGCGCTAATAATTCTTGATTGTAGACACGAGAGAAAACGTCGAGGTCGGCTTGAGAATTGGCACTAAAAAGTTGGAAAGTAGTGGGAGAAAAAACAAAATCAGTATCATTAAAACTCAGCGCAGTGCCAATACTAGTAGGAGAAATAGAGGCTGGCCAAGTGAGAGTTTTGACCACTTTCAAACATTGAGGAGTTAGCTGATTAGCTTGATAAATAAGCGAAGTGTCGTCTTTAAGGAAACTATAAGTAAGAGGCGGTTGCCCAAAGTAATTTTCTAAAACAGCAGTGGTCAAATGAACAGGAGAAGGCTGAAAAGTGATTTTCACCGAAGAATCTGAATCGTCAGGAGACCAATGAGCTTGAATTTTGCCGTCAATAACTAAGTAATCATTGTAGGGAGAAAGATTATAAAAATTTTGATAACGATGATTTTCAAAAACCCCAAAACCTTGACGATAACTACTGATTTCATGATTGCCAAAAGGTAAACGAGCAAAGTTGCTAGGGCGCGTCAAAAAAAAGATGCTCATAATCAAAATGCAAAGAAAAGCGCCAAGCAAAAATGCTTTAAGCCAAAATTGACGAGTACGGACAGACATAAGTTTATTTTAGCATAAAAATATGATAAGATACAAACCGAAGATGAAAATTTTATTGTTAACTCCATATTTTGCGCCACATCAGGGCGGAAGTGAGATTTTTTTGGAAAATTTGGCGCGGCGACTTTTTCAGATAGATGAAAAGTGGACGACGGATGTGCTGACTTACAACACTGAAAAAGTCGCCGCGCAAGAAAAATTTATTGATGAAAAAAGTGGTAAAAGAATAGGCACGATTTATCGTTTGCAAAGTTTAGAACCTTTGCGCAGTCAATTGGCTTTGCCAAATTATTTTCAGTTATTAGGTTTGTGGAAAAAATGGCAAGACGATGGAAACAAGTATGATTTAGTGATTTCAAATACAAGGTTTTTTGATAATTCTCAATGGGCGCCAAAATTGGCGAAAAAAATGGGAGCAAAAGTGGTGCTGGTAGATTTTTGCGCTGACCATCCAAATCATAAAAATCGCCTAATAACTGAAATTGCTGGATACACAGACACTATTTTAACTAAGAAATTGAAAAATAAATACGACTTGATCATTGCAACAAGTGAAGCAACAAAAAAGTTTTTGCAAAAAATGCAGTTGCCAGCGGCAAAAACGGTAATTTACAACGGTGTAGAAGAAGCATTTTTTGCTCAAAATAAAATAGAGAAAACTAATCAGCCGATACAAATTACTTTTGCTGGGAGATTGATAAAAAATAAACATCCGGAAGTATTTTTAGCGGCAGCAGAGACGGTCTTAGAAAAGTTTCCTCAGTGCAAATTTAATTTGGTCGGTGAAGGACCGATGGCAAAAGAACTAAAAGAAAAGTGGAAAGACCTACCAAGAGAAAAACAAAAGCAAATAAAAATTTGGGGAGGACTGGAAAGAAGCCAATTGGCAAAATTGTTGTGGCAGACAACGATATTAGTACACCCTTCCACACATAGCGAAGGCTTGCCAACAATTTTGCCTGAAGCTGGTTTTTGCGAAGCGGTAATCGTGGCAAGTAAGGCAGGTGATTCGGAACAAATAGTTCAAAATGAAAAAACTGGAACGATACTGAAAGAACCAACAAGGGCGCAAGAATTGGCGCGAACTTTGGAAAAATATCTAACTGAACCAGAATTGATAGAAAAGCAAAGCCAAGCAATTTCCAAATTGGTCAAAGATAAGTTTACTTTGACACAACAAGTAGAAAAGTTCAAAGGGATGGCAAAAGAATTGACGGAACAAAACGAGTAAAAAAGGACAGTGATAAGAGAATTGATGAAACTGAGGTAGAAAAGGTAAACAACTTGACCAGAAAAATAGCTTAATTAAAAAATGGCTTGACTGAAAAATCGGCGGCAAAAAAAATGAAAAGTCTGTTGGTCAAAATTGGCAATAGAGAGAATTGGTTTTGCGAAGATGAAAATCGGCGGCAAAAATAGATGGTAAAAATCGAAGGTGAGAATCGTCTCAGTGAGCACAAAAAATCACTAATAAGATAGTAGTTGGAAACGGTGCGATAAAATTAATGGTGAGGCTCGCTTTTGAGGACACCAATATTGACAAAATCAAGAGCGGAAAGATCGCCTGAAATCACCACCTGATCAAATTGATCGGTAGCGGGCAATTCTACCCAACTATTGTCTTGGTCGCGGTTTTCCGCAGAAGGTTTTTGATAAGTCCATTCGTGGTTCTGCATCACCCAAGTTTTTTCGCTATCAGAACGCGTATCGGTGGTAGGACCACCGTCTTTAGCTAAGACGTGCGGCTGGAAATCAAAAACGTCAACTGATTGACCGTCTTTGCGAAATTCCACGGCAAAAGTGGTACCACGCAGTTCTGGTTTAACAGAAACAAAAGCAGCTAAAATTGCTTCTGGATTGTTGTCCAAAGCCGTTTCGTAGGGAGTTTTTTCTTGGAGTTGACCATCTTCGCCCGTTTGTTGAATAAGAGCAGCAGGATCAAGGGCTAAAGTTAATTCTCCCTGATAAGGAGATTGAAGGTCAAAAGTGAGGACATCGGCTTTTGTCTGGGCAATACTTTCTCCAGCTTCAAGAACGCGGGCACCACGAATACCCTTATCAACCGTCCAAGTGAGATAATCACCGTTTTCAGCACGACGAATGCGATAGGTGCCGTCACCCATATCTTCCACTGAACCTTCTTCATTGGCGCCGATAATAGCAGCTTCGATAGTAAAAGGTGAGGAAACTTCTTTGCGACCAAAGTGAAAAGTAACTTCTTGGCCAGCGGGTAAATCTGGAAGACGAACGATATAAGTATTGGTGGACTTTTTGTCAACGATAACTTCTGGCGTGCCAGAATCGTTTTGGGCATCAACGGCTGTTTCATAACGACTAGAAATGATTTCAGCCTGGTTATTAATAGTAATGAGCTCAATCGGCAAGCCATCAGGGGCGGTCGTACTAGGAAAAAGAGTGGCTTTGATGCGATCATTGTGGCTAGCATAGCCGTTCAAATCATCTGGATTGCTCGTGTCCATCGTGCTCATATCAAAAGAAGAACGTTGCAACTGAGTATCCCAGCCAATCGGTTCATTGGCAGTAGGATCGACAACAAAACTAACTTCTAACTGACCGCCCTGCTCTCCCCCAGCGGCGGTAAGAGTGCCAGAATTAGAATAGCGAATATCAACGGTGCCAGTTTTTTTCACCCGGAAAAGAAAGGTCCAAGGTTGACCTTCACCACTATCAGAAGTAATAACACGATACCAGTCCACATTACCATCGCTGTCGGTCTCGCTGACACCCAAAGTGGCACGCTCCTGAGGCGAAATTTTGACAATTTGCATTTCTGGAGCGAACTCGGGCACAATTTCGCCATCAAGAGCCTCATACTCTGGAGTGGCGGTAGACGTTTCGGTCTTGACTTGCCTGACAACTTGATGATCCGGAGTAAGATTTTGCACTGCCGCTTCAGCGGAGTTTTGTTGAGCGGAGCGCGCTTCTGCGGCAGCGCTGCCAGCGAGATTGAAAGCCAAAATAGCAGAAATAGCTTTTTTCAGCCAAGCGCGAGATTGAGTTTTTTCTTGCTGAGGAGATTGAGTTTCACTGATGAAGCCGTTTGCAATCGTGGAGTCAAAATCTGGAGTGGTGGTAACAGAAGGAGTTTCTTCGGAAGAAAAAGCGACGTTGGAAGCGTCAGTTTCAGAGGTGGAAAATTCAGCAGTGGACGTATCAGAAAGAAGAGGAGGAGAAATATTTTCAGAAGTTGATGAAGCAGGCGGCAAAGGGAATTCTGTCTCAACGTCAGGAATAGGAATATTAAAATCAACTTCTTCGTTTGAGTTTGGAGATAAAGTTTCTTTAGACATAAAAACTTTCTTAAAAATAAATAAGGGCCAAAAATTTTTAGCTAGGATAGTTTTAGCATTTTTTTACGGAAAAGTCAAATATTTATGAGAAAAGGTAAGCTGAAGCGGCTGAAACGCATTTTGAACAGACATTTCATTGATCTAATTTGAGATAAGGAAAAGCCCGCCGTGAGGCGGGCTTATGAAGAGTCGTTCATTGTCGAGACTGGCAGGCGCGAAGCGCTACCAGCCTCTGTCATACTTACTTATTATCGCTATCGCCGCCGGACCAGCCGTCGGCGTCACTGCCTTCTAGCAGTAACACACCGATGTTAATCCAGTCGATAGCGGCGAGATTGCCGCTGACCTTCACGATATAATCGTGAGATGGCGGCAACTCAACGTAACTGTTTTCCTGATCGCGATCGTCGGTACTGGGATTACGATAACCCCAGGCAGATAGTGTCCCCGACCAACGGTCGTTGGCATCGTCTACGGTGGGGCCACCATTTAAGGCTAAACGATGAAGCGTGAGATACTCGTAATTGAGTACCTCGTTGGTGGTGGCGTCAAGCCACTCCACCAACAATTCCGTACCGCGGTAAGCCTCATTGAGGCTTACAAATGCAGCTAAGATGGCGTTTTCGCCGGCGTTGCCGACGAGCGCCATCTCGTATGGCACTTTGTCTTGGAGTTTGCCGTCTTCACCGGTTTGCTGAATAAGAGCGGCAGGATCAACCCGGAAGCTAACCGACCCGTACAAGTCAGCGGTGAGATTGACGTCAACGACGTCACTCTTAATTTGAGTAAGGCTCTCGCCTTCATTGAGTTGACGCTCTCCCTGGAACATCTTATTGATGCTCCAAGTGAGATAAGCACCATCCTGAGCACGGCGGGCGCGAACCCAGCGGCCATCGAGATACTCGATGGCGCCGTTTTCATCGGCGCCGGTTAAAGTCAAATTGTATTTTTCCGTCGCCGGATTGACAACGGAACCAGACTGCGCTTCGGGCGCGGCGAAAGCCGCGCTGATGTTGAGAACCATAACAAGGACCAAGACAACCGTAAAAAGTTTCTTCATGAAATTTTCCTCCTTAAGATTATTTTTGGTAACAGTGGTCTGGCGGGGACGATCCCCACCGAGATGATTGTTCGCCATGAACAGCTTCTTCATGATATTACCTCCTTGGTGGGGATCATGAACCCCGTTTTAGTCAGACCACTTGTCGCGAGCAAGTAAGATCTGCCGTTTAATGCTCAAGCGCTCAAAGCCTGGAGAATTAAACGGCAGATCCAAAACTCAACTAAAGTAGATCGACTAACCAAAGAAGAAAAGAGGAAAATAATTAAGTAAATATGAACTTGTTAAACAGCGTGGAAAATCGTGAAGATTTTCCGACTCTTGCTCGATTTTAAGAAGCGAGGGTCAAGCTAATTCGAAAATGAAAAAGCGACGCGACGCAAAACTTAATCTCGAGCGCGCGGCTGGCTGCTACAACCAGCCGCGCGCTAAAGACTAGATTTCTTTCAAAAAGACAAAAGTAAAAGAGCGAGCAGCTTTTGTCTGGTAAAGGATAAAAAGTAACTTAACTGGACAAAAGTATAGCTATTATATCACAATAGTACTTATTTGTCAATAGTTATAGGATACTCAATAAGAACTTAAGTTAAAATCTCTGGACCATCGGCAGTGACTAGAATAGTTTCTTCAAAAAGACCGGTCAAGCTACGGTCGTAAGTTTCATAAGTCCAACCGTCGGCGGCCAAAACTAAATCGCAATTCCCTTCTGCATACATGACTTCGATAGCCATAGTGTCACCTTCTTTGATAATTTTGTGACGGTCACCTTTGTTGGGAACATTAGGAATAAGGGGCTCCATATGGAGCTCTTTGCCAATATAGTGGCCAGCTAATTGATAGCTGGGCGAAAAGCCGGCTTTACGAATAGTCTTATCAATAATATGAGAAAGATCGTGAATAGAATTGCCGGGAAAAGCATGAGCAATGGTTTTGTCCAAAGTATGCTGTCCAACTTCCAAGAAACGATCTAGGCGGGCGTTGCTTTGACCAGCAATAAAACTGATAGAAGTATCCAAATTCCAACCTTCCCAGAGAAGACCGAGATCAATAGAAATCAAGTCGCCGTCATTGACAATAATTTTGGGGGTGGGAATACCATGAACAATACCCTCATTTTTATTAATACAAGTAGCCCAATGGTAATCAGGAACAAGAGAAAAATTGGGCGTGGCACCAGCCGCCTTGATCAGGCGCTGAGCTTCGTTTTCAATGTCCATGAAAGTTTTACCGACAGTAGTAAAGCCTTGAAGTTGCTTTTTGATAACTTTTAACTTGGCGCCACCCTGGCGCATGGCAAGAATACGATCCATAAGAGAACGTTACTTTTCTAAATGGCGACAGATATTGGCAAAAACTTCTTCCACAGTTTGCTCGCCGTCAATTTTAATTAATTTATTCTTTTTTTGATAATAATCTAGAACAGGCATGGTCCATTCATGGAAAAGTTCAATGCGTTTGCGGATGGCTTGCAGAGTTTCATCCTCGCGGTCGCTAACGCGACCGCTAATGCGCCATAAAGCTTCACGATCTGAGACATCCAAAAAAATGACTTGGTCAACGCCGCCGTTGAAAACTTCGGCTTGAACCTCTGTTCGAGGATAACCATCCAAAATATAGCCGTTGGCGTATTCTGGTTTTTTCAGATATTCCAAAATAACATCGTTAGTCATATCGTCGGAAACAAGCTGTCCAGAATTCAAAGTTTCTTTGAGTAAACGACCAGTAGGAGTTTTTTCTTTGGCCATTTGACGAAAAATATGACCGGAGGAGAGGTAAGGAATGTTAAATTTCTCGGCTAGAAGATTGCCCTGAGTGGACTTGCCAGCACCTTGAATTCCAACTAAAATCAATTTCATAAAAGTGATTAGCTTTCTATGTTGTAATTACTCTAGAGATATTGGTCATAGTCTTGACCAACAGCAGCTCCTTCAACAATTTTATTAACTTCTAAAATAACTGAGACAGCAATAAGTAAACTGGTACCACCGATAGCCAATGAACTCAAACCAGTAAAAAGCTGAAGAATAAAAGGCAAGACAGCGATAACGCCTAAAAAGAGACCGTCAACAAAAGTAAGACGTTTAATGACTTTTTCCAAAAAAAGCTGAGTTTGATGACCAGGACGCACGCCAGGAACAAAGGCGCCAGACTTTTTCAGCTCTTCGCTAACATCACGAGTATCAAAGAAAAGAAGAGCAGAAAAATAAGAAAGGGCGAAAACAATCAAAAAGTAGATGACGATATAAGCTGGATTAGTTTGAGAAAAGAAAACTTGAAGCTGATCGCCGAAATGTGACCAGAATTCGTTTTGAAGACCACTGAGGGCGCGACCGATAAAAGCAGGAATAGTCATCAGAGTGACAGCAAAAATGATTGGCATCACGCCAACAGAATTGAGCTTGACAGGAAAAAAGGTGGTTTGGCCGCCAATTTGACGGTTGCCTTGAGTGCGAGTGGCATAGTGAACTGGAATTTTGCGAACGGCCTGGTTAATGTAGACCACGACGGCGACAGTGGCCAAAATGCCAGCAAGAATCATAATCAGCATAAACCATTGTGAAGTTTGGGCGAGTTGATTCATCTGAGCGAAAGTGGTGGGCAATTGACTAAGAATACCCAAAAGCATGATCATGGAAATACCATTGCCCAAACCTTTGGCGGTAATCAACTCGCCTAACCATAACATAATAAAAGAACCGACGGTGAGCGAAAAAACCATAATCGCAATCGGTTGCCAGCCAGTGACAGAAATCAAGGAATTGGCGCGCAAAATAGAGATAATAGAAAAAGATTGTAAAATAGCCACAGGCAAAGCTAAAAGCCGAGTATATTGATTAAGTTTGGCGCGACCTTTCTCGCCGTCTTTTTGCATTTCTTTAAACTTCGGCCAGATCATGGCAAGAAGTTGAAACACAATAGAAGCAGTAATGTAGGGGCTGATGCCGACAGCGACGATGGAAAAACTAGCTAAGGTGCCGCCGGTGACAATATTGAGAAAACTTAGAAATTCGTCATTGGCAAAAAGTAATTGTAAACGGTTGGTGTCAATTAAAGGCAAGGGAACCTCGGCGAGAAAACGAGCGACAGCAAACATGAGGATGGTAAATAAACCCTTTTTACGCAAATCTGGACTACCAATAATTTTTTGCCAAAATTGCTTCACTTTATTCATAAGAAGGCATTATTATAACATAAAAAGAAGAGAGAAAGAGGGAAAAATAACAAGTTTTAGTTGAGCGATGTTATTTAGCACTGTCAGATAAATCTGAAGGATGTTGTTGATAATAACTATCGATGTCTAATTGCAATTGTTGACGAACTGTCTCAGCAAAAGCAGAAATTTGCTCTTCATTGGAGGCCGCTGTATTTTCTGAAAAACCAAAGTCAGAATTTAACCGATTAAAATCGTGAAGAAAATTATTTTGTTTCCAAAGGTCTAAAGCTCGATTGGGATCACCATCATAATAAACGATTTTGTTTGGTTTTTGATCTGGATGAGCGGAAAAATAATTTTCCCAATAGGTTTGAGCTGGAATAGTTTGACTCGGATCTGGCTTTTGCCAAAAATAACGAATGTTGTCTGCTAAAAACCTCTCAATATTATTTTTTTCTTGACTATGCAAAAGATGATTTAAGCCATTCTTAGAATCAAAGATTTCTCTAAAGGCAACGCTGAATTTGGGAAACTTTTGGGAAGCAAGCGATATTAGTTGTTCTTTAGCTAAATTTGCAGCAGCTCGATCATAAGGATAATGCATTTCTTGACTAAAATAATTTTGGGCTTCTGAAGTAGCAAAAAAAGCTTGGAGTTGAGCAACGTTTGGGGATTCAGAATCTATAAATGACTGTTTTTTCTGATCCAGAGCATATTGAGAGCCAGTTTGTTGATCTACAAGAGTACTTTTGGGTAAAAAAACAATACCGCTGTCTAATGATATGCCTTGTTTGTCTTTTTGCCAAACGAATACATCGTTCCATTGACTATATTCGCTGTTTGGATCTTGATAAACTAGAGGAGCGTTACCACCAAAAAGGTAATCATTGGCAATAAGGAGAGAAGGGAAAAGATAAAAAACTTCATTATTGGATTCGGCGCCATATAAGTCATCCATGACTCGATTGCTACCAAAATGAATGGCGGCGCGATCACGTAAGTCGCCAGGCGCGCTGGATGGATTAACAAAATAATCGAGCTTTTGGATAGCTTGTTGATAAGAATCCTTATCAACATTGATGCCGATGGCTTGTAAACGAGAAGGCAAGTCTGGTTGCTCTAAAATCCAAATTTCTAAAGGAGACTTAATTCTTTTATTCGGAGTGGAAATAAGTTCTTGGAAGCCAGAAGTAAATTCACCTTTGCCGCTACTATGCCACATCATACCAATATGATCACGTATACCTTGCCTAGTAACGTGAGTAGTAAAACTAGCAGGAAAGCGTTGGAGCAAAGTTATATAATCATTAAGAGGAAGTTGAGATAAATAATCGGCGGTAAAATATTTTTTTATTTCTTCTTTATCGTAAGGAAGTTGAGTCCAAAGCGCTACTTCATGACGATAAAAATCATTAATCATGATTTGCGCTTGACGCGACTCATTAGACTGACCACTGCGAGTAGTTTCTATAATAGCTTGACTGATTTTGGCGCGAAGAGCAGGAATTTTATCTTTTTTGTCAGCAAGAGGAGACTGATTGAGTTCATTAATGCGTTGACGTAAAGCTTTGAGCAGAAAATGTTTTTTTAGTTGAATGCCAAGATTTTTATTTTGATCTAGATTTTCAAGTTCGCTATCAATTTTTTGCCATTCAGCAGTGAGTAAATCGCTGTCATAACGATTTTGTTCAGCTTCGTCTTTCATAGCTAAAATATCATCGGCAAGATCGGCGCGCTCGGTTTGAGAATGTTCCTGAGAAAATTCTTCGACAAAAGGAGCAAAATGAATTGAAGAAAATTTGCCAGTGTGTGAATCAATATTTTCAGGGTGAAAAGATGTTTCAGACATAGTGAATGTTTATTCTAACATAAAACGCAAAACGAAAAGCGCCAGAAAAAGCGCCGCGCTTGTTTATAAGCGCGGCGCTGATGATTTTCTTTTGTAACGAAAAAATTATGCTTCCACGGTGCCGCCGGCGGCTTCGATGGCTTTTTTGGCACCGGCAGTGAGACGGAGACCGGAAACAACAATGGCTTTGTCAATTTTGCCAGTGTTGATGACTTTGGCGGCGATAGATTTCTTGTCAATAATTTTGGCGAGTTTCAAGCTGTCCAAAGTAATTTTTTCCGCATCAACTTTGGATAAATCGCGTAAATTAACTTCAGCGACTTTGCCAAAGCTATTGAAACGTGATTTACCACGAATCATTGGTAAACGCTTGACCAGAGGCAATTGACCACCTTCAAACCACAAAGGCATATTTGGGCTTTTGCGGGCGCCAGCACCCTTGGTACCGTGTCCGGAATTATGTCCACCTTTACCAGAACCATAACCGCGACCGCGACGCTTGGCGCTGGCGCTAGTGGTTTTTTCGAGATTTGTTAAAATTTTTGGCATGATTATTTCGCTTTCTGATCAGTAACTGGTTTTTTGGCTGAGGAAGTTTTTTTATTTGCCGGTGCTTTTTTGGCTGGAGCAGCTTTAGCAACTGGCGCTGATTTTTTGTCAGTTGGAGCTTGGTTAGCTTTTTCCTTAGCAATTTCAGCTTTAAGCTTGGCTTCTTCTTCAGCTTCCACTTCAATAATAGATTTCAAAGTAATACCTTTAAGAGCAACCATACGACTCATTTGTGTCAGAGCTTCAAAAGTGGCATAAACATTGGATGCTTGATTACTAGTGCCCAAAATTTTGGCGGATAAATCGCGAATACCAGCGGCTTCAACGACGCTACGAATGGCGCCGCCAGCAATAACGCCCGATCCTTTAGGAGCCGGTTTCAAGATAATCTTGGCGGCGCCTTTTTTGAGCGATAAAGGGAAAGGAATAGTAGTTCCATCCATAGGCACAGTAATTAAGTTCTTTTTAGCTTTTTTAGCAGCTTTTTTGATAGAGCCCAAAACGTCTTTACCTTTGCCTAAACCGACACCGACGCGACCTTTTTTGTCACCAACGACCACTAGAATAGAAAAACCGAACTGATTACCGCCTTTAGTTTTTTTAGAAACGCGCGAGACTTGAACAACTTTTTCCTCAAAAGTAGTGTCCTTTTCTTCACGACGATTATTGTTATTGTATGACATAATTAAGCCTCCACTCCATTCTCTCTAATGACTTCCACGGCGGCTTTGATACGACCATGGAATTTACAAGCACCCCGATCAACAGCCAGAGCTGTGATTTTTTTGGCTTTGAGTGCATCGGCTAAAACTTGACCAGCTTGAGCGGCGCGCTCGGTTTTAGTGGCGCTAGCTTTAATTTTTTTAGCTTTGATTAAAGCGGCGTCACTAACTGATGCCAAAATATGACCCTGAGCATCGATAATTTGTAAGTAAATAAACTTATTGGAGCGAGTGATAAGCAACTTCGGACGGTCGCTAGTAGCGACGACTTTTTTGTGCACTCTCAAAGCTCTTTTTTGTTGGATTGTAAGATTGTGTTTAATTGTTGGCATAAGTTCCTTTTTTATTTAGCAGCCGCTTTACCTTGCTTGCGGCGGACAATTTCGTCTTGATAACGGATACCTTTGCCTTTATAAGGTTCTGGCGGACGAATACGACGGATATTGGCTGCCGCTTGACCGACAGCTTGTTTATCAAAACCACTAACGGTAATAGTATCTTGACCAACGACGGTAAAAGTAATGTTTTCCGCTGGGTTAACCTCCACAGTGTGAGAGAAACCAACAGCTAAAGAAATACCTTTACCAACGCTAGCGACACGATAACCAGTACCGACTAATTTCAAAGTTTTGCTATAACCTTCACTGACACCGATAAAAGCGTTGCGCAAAAGTGCTTTAATTAAACCCATGAAAGCTTTGCTTTGACTGCTTTCATCAGCACGTTTGACGACCGCGCCGGCGTCACTAATATCGAGCGAGATTTTTGGCAAAAGGTTAATCACGAGTTGACCCTTTGGGCCTTTGACCGTGACTAGACCATTTTCTACCACCGCACTCACTCCAGCGGGTATGATTATTGGTTTACTACTAATTTTTGCCATAAAGTTTTTTTGCTTTCAAATATCCTTTAATAACTTTTACCAAACTTGACAGAGTAATTCTCCACCAAGAGATTTTTTCTTAGCGACTGTTCCAGAAACAATACCGGCGCTGGTAGACAAAATAGCCAAACCATAACCGTGTAAAACCTGAGGAATATCGGCACAAGCAACATAACTACGCACACCTGGTTTGGAAATGCGTTTAAGACCAGTGACGGCAGGAGTGCCATTACTGTATTTCAAAGTCAAAAGAAGATTTTGATGTTTTTTGTCATCGGTGACAACTTCTAACTTTTCTAGATAACCAGCGTCGAGCATCACTTGCGCAATAGCAACGCGAGCTTTGGAAGAAGGCATACTAACGTCATTTTTATTGGCTTTGTAAGCGTTTCTGATTCTGGTTAACATGTCGGCGATTGTATCGGTCATAAAATTTTTCCTTAATTATTTACTAGCTTTCACTACGCCTGGCAATTCGCCGCGACTGGCCAATTCTCGAAAAGTAAGCCGAGAAAGACCAAAGTAACGCATGTAGCCGTGAGGGCGACCAGTGATAGAACAGCGATTGTGAAAACGAGTAGAAACTTTATTTGGTTTTTTGATGCCTAAACTACGATAAGCGGCGGCTTTGGCGCCGATTTTTTGATTTTTGACAACTTTACTAATTTTTGCCATAGGTTGTTTTTAACTTTCTTATTTTCCTTATTGTTTGTTTTCTTTGCTAAAAGGCATACCAAGTAATTCCAAGAAACGGAAAGCATCTTTATCATTACTATTGGTAACAAAATTGATTTGCAAAGGTCTGATTCTCTCGATTTCGTCGTATTTGATTTCTGGAAAGATAATTTGCTCTTCAATGCCTAAGCTATAATTACCATGACCGTCAAAAGCGACACGACTAACACCGCGGAAATCTTTGACCCGAGGCAAGACGATAGAAATCAACTTGTCGACGAAGTCCCACATTCTTTCACCGCGTAAAGTAACCATGACGCCCATAGGGTCACCTTGACGAAGTTTGAAGTTGGCGATGGCTTTTTTGGCGCGAGTGATTTGAGGCGCTTGACCAGTGATTAAGGCGACCTGAGCTTTGATGTTTTCAAGCGCCTGAGCACGAGCGCGGGGATCCGCGGGATCCGTCACTCCGAGATTGACAACAACTTTTTTGAGTTGTGGCACTCGGAAAACGCTGACGTCACCTAATTCTTTTTTCAAAACAGGGACGATTTCTTCTTGATAACGAGTTTTGAGTCTATTCATAATTATTTCTTGCTTTCTGTGATGACAGTTTTGGTTTTTTTGAAAATACGAGTTTTGACGCCGTCTTTCAAGATGTAACCAACTCTGTCTGGTTGACCTTTTTCATTGAGAATAGCGATATTGGCAGTGGGTAAAGCACGTTCTTGACGAATGATTTCGCCAGCACGACCTTGCATTTTGCGAACGTGCTTGACAAAAATGTTGGCTCCAGCCACAACTACTTTATTCTCTTTAGGTAAGACTTTAATAATATTTGATTTTTTACCTTTGTCTTTGCCAGCAGTGACAATGACTTGATCATTAACTTTGAATTTCATATTAGAGTACCTCCGCAGCTAAATTGGCAATTTTGGTAAAACCATTGTTTTTTACTTCACGGGCAACCGGACCAAAAACACGAGTGCCGACGGGATCGAGATTTTCCATAGCGGTAATCACCACAGCGGCATTATCACCAAAGCGAACATATTCGCCACCGACGCGTTTAAACTCTTTATGAGTACGAACGACAACAGCTTTGACTTTTTCACCTTTTTTGACGGTGCCATTAGGATCAGCCTTAATAACTGAAGCAGTGACGATGTCACCAACGTAACCAAAACGGCGTTTGGAACCACCGTGGACTTGGATAACGCGAATGCGTTTGGCTCCAGAATTATCGGCGACATCTAAGATAGAACGAACTTGGATCATAATTATTTTTCTTTCTGAGCAGGAGCCAAAACCTTGAAAGATTTGGTTTTGCTAATGGGGCGGCAGGAAACAATGTCCACTGACTGACCCAAAGTCAATTCCAAACCAGGATCAACTTGGCAAGCATATTTTTTACTTTG
>CAYVKW010000013.1:20980-26958 GCA_964452285.1 uncultured Pseudomonadales bacterium
GACCCAAAGTCAATTCCAAACCAGGATCAACTTGGCAAGCATATTTTTTACTTTGACGCAAGAATTTCTTGTAAAGCGGGTGTTGATAACGAGTTTCAACTTCCACTAAGGCCGTATTTTGATTTTTAAGAGAAACGACTGTACCGGTGAGAGTTTTCATATTAAATACTTTCCAATTCTTTTTCGCGTAAAATAGTGTGCAAACGAGCGATGTCGGTCTTGAAAGACTTAATCATGCTAACGTTTTTGAGTTTATTGGCACTCTTGGCTAAATAAGCGCTAGTGAGTTTAGTTGAAAGGGCGGTAATTTCTGCTTCAATTTCAGCAGGAGTTTTGGCGCGCCAATCTTTGATTTCTTGATGTTTCATATAATTTATGCTTCCTTGCTGACTAATACGGTTTTGACGGATAATTTGTGACCGGCTTTGCTAAAAGCAGCTTTGGCAGTAGCCAAATCAACGCCACCAATTTCGAAAATAATCGCTCCTGGCTTAACGGTAGCTACATAATGATCAATATCACCTTTACCGCTACCCATTTTGACGCCAACTGGTTTTTTGGTAACCGGACGATGCGGAAAAACGCGAATCCAATATTTACCAACTTTTTTGGTAGCGAAAGTAATTTTTTTACGAGCAGACTCGATTTCTCGATCGCTCAAACTGCCGTGTTCCAAAACTTTCAGCCCATAATCGCCAAAAGCAATGGTATTGCCGCGCAAAGCGGTACCGCGGTTCTTACCGCGAAAGCATTTTCTGTATTTTCTTTTTCTGGGCTGTAACATAATTTTAATCCTTAAAAAAGTTCTCCCTTATAAATCCAAACTTTAATACCGACGTAACCAGATTTGGTGTGAATCGGTGATTCGTAATAATCAATATTGGCGCGTAAAGTTTGCGTCGGAATGGAACCCTGGAAGTATTTTTCAGTGCGGGCGATTTCAGCACCGCCGATACGACCAGAAAGTTGAATCCGGATACCTTTGGCACCGGCCGCCGTGGCTTTTTCCAAAGCTTGCGAAATCGCCCGACGATGTGGAAAGCGTTTAACGATTTGATCGGCAATACGTTCTCCAACTAATTTAGCTGATAAATCAGGTTTTTTCACTTCTTCGACTTTGACATCAATTTTAGTTTTTTCACTTTGAGTGTCAGAAACCAAGGCATCAATTTTCTTTTTTAAAGCTTCCAAAGAGCTGCCACCTTTACCGATGACGACACCAGGACGAGAAACGAAAATTGTCACTTTAAGAGCATTAACTGAACGTTCAAGCTCAGCTTTGACTAAACCAGCATTGTGTAATTCTGACTCCAAAAGCTGACGGAGTTTTTTGTCTTGCAACAAAATCTGGCCGTATTGCCCTTTGGGAGCAAACCATTTAGAGCTAGCTGGTTGTGTGATGCCGACGCGATAGCCGACTGGATTAACTTTTTGTCCCATATTTATTTACCCTTTTCTGTCGTTTTTTTAGCGGCGGCAGTTTTTTTGGCTGCTGCTGGCGCTTTTTTGGCGGGAGCGGAGGCGGTAACTGGTTTCGCTTCCTGAACGACCGCTGCTTTTACTTCTTGAACTTCACCTTGAACTGGTGCTTGTTCAGCATCGGTTTTGGTAGTCAAAGTGACTTTGACGTGGCAGGTACGTTTTTCGATAGAATGTCCGCGACCACGGCTGACGGCGCGCATTCTTTTGAGAATAGGACCGTCACTGACAATAATGTCTGTCAATTCAAGTTGATCAATAGCGATTTTACTATTGTTGGTGGCATTAGCGACAGCTTGATTGATAACTTTCAAAATAGCTAAAGAGCTACGTCTTTGAATCAAAGCGAGTTGATCAATGGCTTGGCTAAGACCGAGTTTTTTTACCTGATTAGCCACTAAACGCACTTTGCGTGAAGATTGGCGAAGGTTTTTTTGTTGTGCTGTAATAATCATAAATAATCCTCTTCAACAATAGTTTAAGTTTTGGTGAGCACCCGTTTAACGATGCGACCATGGCCCTTGAAGGTGCGTGTGGGCGCAAACTCACCGAGTTTGTGACCGACCATAGTTTCGCTGACAAAGACATCAATAAATTTTCTACCTTGATGGACAGAAAAGGTAAAACCGATGAACTCTGGTGGAATAACACTTTGACGAGCCCAGGTTTTGATAGCTGTCTTGTTACCGCTCTGTTTTTGAGCGAGAACTTTTTTCAGTAATTTTTCGTCCACGTAGGGACCTTTTTTAATACTTCTGCTCATTATTTAATCCTTCTGTCCTTAACGATCATTTTACTGTTTTTACTATGGCGGCGAGTCTTGTGACCCAAGGCTGGCTTACCCCAAGGAGTCTTAGGATGTGACATACCGATACCGCTTCTACCCTCACCGCCGCCATGTGGATGGCTACCCGGATGTTGAGCAGTACCGCGGACACCTGGACGAATGCCCATTAAACGACGACGACCAGCTTTGCCCAATTTCTCATTCTTATGATCTTGATTGCTCAACTGACCAACGGTGGCCAAACAATCAAGTTTGAAAAGACGAACTTCTTTGGAAGGTAAAAGAACAGTAGCGAAAGTGTCATCTTTGGATTGGATGACGGCACCGACGCCGGCGCTACGGACTAATTTGGCGCCACGTCCCGGCTCAAGCTCTAAATTGTGAATCGGCACCCCGAGTGGGATGTGGCGCAGGGCCAAAGTATTGCCGGCGTGAGCTTCCGCTTTTTCGTGATTGACGATACGGTCACCAACGGACAAACCTTCTGGAGCTAAAATGTAACGCTTTTCACCATCGGTATAGAAAACCAAAGCGATCAAGGCGCTACGATTAGGATCGTATTCGATTTGTTTGATGACACCCTCGACGTTAATTTTGTCGCGTTTGAAATCAATTTTGCGCAAAAGGCGTTTGACGCCGCCGCCGCGATGACGGACAGTGATATGTCCTTGATAACCACGGCCTTGACGTTTCAAATGACCTTTTTTCAATAAAGATTTTTCTGGACGACCGGTATAAACATCGGCGACTTTGACGTCAACACGATTGCGAGTACCAGCAGTAGTGGGTTTGACTTGCTTTAACATAAAATTACTCCGATTTACCTTCTAAGTCAAAAAGCTCAATTTTTTGGCCTGGTTTAAGTTTGACAAGAGCTTTTTTGCGACGTTCTGCGGTAACCATTAACCGCTTGCGACCAGTCTTTTTATTGGCGCGATAGCCCAAAACCGTATTAACGGATTCAGCTTCAACGTGAAAAAGATCGGCAATCATTTTCTTAATTTGATTTTTCTCCGCACTAGCGGCGACTTCGAAAACATAAGTGTTTTCTTTTTCGGCTAAGAGCAAAGTCTTCTCGGTGACGAGTGGTTTTTTGATAATAAAAGCGTTGTTCATATTATTTTTCCTCCCCGAGCAAACGAGTGGCTAAAGCCTGAGCGCCAGCAGTGCTGAAAATGATTTTGTCAGCATTGACAACGTGTAATAAATTGAGATAACGAGCAGTGATCAAGAAAACTTGAGTTGGATTGCTATAAGTGCGAACCAATTCTGGAGTTTTTTTATCGACGACCAAGAGGACGCGAGCATCATTGTCCAGAGCTTGACCCAAAGCGGCAATGCCGGTTTTGGTCTTGCCATCAACTTTGGTGAAAGCATCATCGACAAAAATTAAGTCTTGTTGCATGGCCAAAGCGGAAAGCAAAGCTTGTTTTCTCATTTTGACAGTTAATTTGAGAGTGTAATTTTGGGTGCCAGTAGGACCGTGACCAGTGCCGCCGCCGACAAAAATATTGGCAGTGCGAGCGCCGTGACGAGCATTACCTGTCCCCTTCTGCTTGAACCATTTTTTCTTGGTGCGATTGATTTCGCTACGAGTTTTGGTTTTGGCAGTCGCTTGACGTTGGTTGCTCAAAAAGACACGAACAGCTTGAGAGACAAGTTCGGTTTTGACTTCACCGGCGAAAAGAGATTGATTGAATTCTGAAGCATTTTGCATAGTAATTAAGCTTTCTCACCTTCCTCAGTAGACTCGGTAGTAGGAGCAACTTCAGCGGCAGTTTCTGGACTGACTGGAGCAGCATCAGGAGTGGATTGAGACTCAGAAACGACTGTTTCTGGAACACCAGAGGCTGTCTTGTCAAGAGCAAAAGCGTGTTTGGTTTTGCCGGTGACAGTAATTTTTACAATAGAATTAAAGGATCCAGGAACAGTGCCAACGAGCCAAAGCATACCAGTACTAGGATCAAAATGAGCGACAGTCAAGCCGGAAACGGTTTGAGCATCGACACCATAGTGACCAGGCATACGTTTGCCGAGCCAGACACGACCAGGAGTGGTGCGGTTACCGATAGAACCGGTAGCACGCCAACGATCTGATTGACCGTGAGTCTTAGGACCGCCGTGGAAACCGTAGCGTTTGACGCCGCCGGCGAAACCGCGACCTTTAGTGGTACCTTGGACTTTGACCAAAGCGCCGACTGACAAAATGGAGGCGGCGTCTAATGTCTGGCCAACGACCAAAGCTTCACCGTCAGCGGCGTTTTCACGGACACCGACGATTTGGCGCAAACCGGACTTGAGACCGGCGGCGGCAAAACGGGTGCGTAAAGGTTTGCTGACGTTTTTGAGTTTTTTCTGACCGTAGCCGATTTCAACGATACGTTGCTCGGCAGTGGCAGAAGCCAATTTTTTATCAGTTTTAATAATAGCGGTCTTGTCCCCGACCACATAGTTTGGTTCAACTACCAAAGTAGTAATGCACAAGCGACGACCTTGGTCGTTCCAAGCTTGAGTCATGGATTTTTTGGTAGCAAAGAGAGTCTTAATCATAACAATAATTTCTAATCAGTTTACATCTTTACTTGAATATCAACACCAGCTGGTAACTCCAGATGGATTAAATTGTCAATAGTTTTGTTGGTAGGATCGATGATGTCAATGACACGTTTGTGAGTGCGGATGACGTAATGTTCTTGAGCGTTTTTGTCGGTATGAGGGGAAGCCAAGACAGTAAACCATTTTTTTTCAGTGGGCAAAGGCACGGGGCCGATGACGCGAGCACCGGTGGTCAAAGCAGTGTCCAAAACTTTGTTGGATGCTTCATCAATGACACGATGGTCGTAAGATTTAAGGCGGACTCTGATTTTGTACGCACTGTTTTTGTCATTTTTTGTAGCCATAATTAATCCTTTTCCGGCGGCGAGACCGATATTCCTTGAGCTGAAAAAGCGGCGAGAGAACGCTGCCAAACCAGACTAAGTTTTTTTGTTTTGTTAATAAGAAGGGCGATTATATCACGGGAGGTGGATTTGGTCAAGAGGGAAAATGAGCTTACTGATAGTGACCGAGGAGAGACAAGATATTCAATCTTTTGTTTTTATCAACTAAGTAAATTAAACGATCTTTTTGAGTCAAACGGCGAGAAAATCCGGGGCGGTGTTTGAGAGGTTCTGGCTTACCTAAACCTGATGTCAAACCATCTTGATAAATCGATTTAATTAATTGACGGAGTCTGTTTTTGGTTTTTTCGCTGGTTGTGGCGTTCCATTCACTAGCGGCGATTTTAGACCAGATTGGTGGTAAGTCAGTGCGCCAATGTTGTTGTGACATATCAAAGATCGATGCCCAAGTCTTTGAATGGGATTTCCACTCCTTGCCCAGCTTCTATTTCTTGGATACCTTTATCAAGTTTGGAATCAAGACAAGTATTATTAATCAGACTTAAAAGATGGTGATGCTGAGCCTCACTCATCACGACCAGATTAAGATTGCGCGGTCTAGAGACCACGAAAGTGGTGCCATGAATAGCTTGATTGGCAATGTGAGCAAAATTGGTAGTAATATCTCTGGACTGGATTGTTTGTAACATAAAAACACATTCTTTTTCACTTATAATTTCATATGAATTATATCATATTTTTGTAAAATATCAAATACGGGCGCGGGCGGCGCGCGCAGAGGCGCGCCGAGAAGAGAGCAAAAAGAGCAAAAA
>CAYVKW010000014.1:0-26210 GCA_964452285.1 uncultured Pseudomonadales bacterium
GTACCTTCTCCAATTACTATCCAGTTCCATATACTGGTACTTATCCCAATATTACCAATACTAATTTTAATATTGATAAATGTTACAAATACTCTTGGTCTGTCTCTGATACTGCTGGTAATACTTCTACCTATACTTCCTCTATCATTATTACTACTTCTTCCAATACCATTTCTTTATCCAAAGCTCCCATTGGTACTGTCATTAAAGTTAATAACCTTTTCTTTGTTAAAGCTAATACTACCGGTCTTCTCCTTTCTCTTCAACCTTACAATTACTCTTACTCTTCCACCTTCTCATATACCGGTTCCCCTCAAACCTTTACCGCTCCCTATTCTGGCTGGTACCAAATTGAAGCGTGGGGAGCTCAGGGAGGTTCAGTGACTTCTAGCTATTACAATGCTACTCATGCTGGAGGGAAAGGTGCTTATTCAGCTGGAAAAATATATCTAAATCAAGGAGAACAGTTGTATATCCAAGTTGGAGGAGCAGGTATTAGTGGTACTCAGGCAGTAATAGCAACGTACGATGGTGGATACAACGGAGGTGGAAATGGCTATGTTAACCGGACCTCTTGCTCTCAAACTGCGGCTTCTGGAGGAGGAGCAACTGACATTCGTCTTTCAAGCGGAGATTGGGATAACGCTAGTTCTTTAAAATCAAGAATTTTAACTGCTGCTGCCGGCGGTGGAGCTTTTTCAGAATATTGCGGCGATGGTGATAATGCAGCTATCATTGGCGGCGCTGGTGGTTCTTTAGTAGGTGGTACCGCTATTTATCAATCGAGATCTGGCTTTTCTACTTTAAATCCTACGGGTGGTACTCAAACAGATGGGGGTAAAAGTTTAGATAATTGGACTTCTACTGACTACTCTACTACTTATGCTGGTTCTTTTGGTACTGGTGCTACGGGAGGCAATTCTTATTCCGGTGGCGGCGGAGGATATTACGGTGGAGCTTCAGGAGTTTGGCAACCTGGCGCTGACGGCTCTTCCTTCATCTCTGGCTACGCCGGTGTCAATGCTATCACTTCTTCTTCTCTTACTCCCACTAATTAAACTCTTCATTATTCTAACAAATACTTTATTGACGGTAAAATGCAAGCAGGAGTCAGAGAAGGCAATGGCCAAGCTAAAATTACCTACCTATCCAATGTTAAACCAGCAAGAGTCAATATTAAACTTAATAACGTCAGATATATTAAGGATTGTATCAATGGTAGTACTGCTAATACAGCCAATCATTGGCTTGAATTACAAGCAATTATCAATGGTATTAATATAGCAAAGAACAAAAATGTTACCGCCAGTTCTTTAACTGGTCTACATGGTAGTAGTGACTTAAATACTCTTACTAACGGTTTAATGAATGATAACTATTTGGGCTTGGGAGGAGGAAATGTCTGTTTAACCGTAGACCTTGGTCAAGTTTATAATCTAGATGAAATCGCTGTTTGGCATTATTGGCTAGATGGTAGAACATACTATGACAATGTCACTTCTGTTTCCACTGATAATTCTACTTGGACTAATGTTATTGCCAATACAGAAGTAGAAACTGCCAGTGGCAAAAGAGTGAGTGCTTACAATAATTCCCTCTTTGCTAATACTGGACTATGTAATAGTGGCCTTATTTATACTGGTTCAGCTCAAACATTAATCTCCGGAGGAGAAAATGTAACCTATTCTAATAATACTGCCATCAATGCTGGAACATACACTGTAACGGCAACCGCTAATGAAGGTTATATCTTTGCCGACGGCAATACTCAAACTACTCTTTCTTGTTCTATAGCCAAAGCTATTCCAACTTTGACTCTCTCCGCTACCTCGGGTACTGTAGTGACAGGTCAAACCTTAACCTTCACTGAAACATCTTCTATTGCTGGTAACTTCTCTCATACTTCCTCTACCACCTCCATTGCAACCCTCTCTCCTTCCTCATATTCCTCCATTGCTGCCAATACTGCCAAAACAGTCACCATTACTGGAGTCTCTGCTGGTACCTCTGCCATCACTGTTACCTTTACTCCCACTGATACCACCAATTACAATAGCAAGACTGCTACCTATACCTCTACCATTACAGCTTCTGCCACTATTCCCACCAACTCTTTATGTGTCTCTCGTACCTATACTGGTTCAGCACAACAATTAACCTCTTCCACTTCAGGTACTGGTTACACCCTCTCCAATTATTCTCAAACCAATGCTGGAACATATACCATTACTGCCACCCTAACTAGCGGTTATCGTTGGAGTGATAACACCACTACCACCAAAACCTTCTCCTGTTCTCTTACCAAAGCCACTCCCACCCTCACCCTCTCTGCTACCTCGGGGACAGTGATGGCTGGCTTTACTACTACCTTCACCGAAACATCTTCTATTGCTGGTAACTTTTCTCATACTTCCTCTACCACCTCCATTGCTACCCTCTCTCCTTCCTCATATTCCTCCATTGCTGCCAATACTGCCAAAACTGTAATTGTCACTGGAGTAGCCGTTGGTTCTTCCGTCATTACTGTCACCTTTACTCCAGCCAGTACTGTCAATTATAACAGCACAACTAGAACTTATGCTATGACTACCTTAGCTAAAACTATGCAGAATTTTAGTAGCGAAAACTGTTCTACTATGACTATTTGTACTAATAGTAGCTGTCCTTCTTCAGCAACTATCACTCTCACTGACTCTCGTGACAATAAAACCTATCGTGTTCGTAAATTTCCTGATGGCAGGTGTTGGATGATTGACAATCTCCGCTATGGTGGTTCCAATGATGCCTGTGCTGGCAAAACCTCTTTTTCTGGTAATGGTTCAGCTACTGCTACCAATAGATTTGGTACTGGTACCTATGGTGATTGTCGTGATGCTGGTAATACCTCTTATGGCTATCTTTACAACTGGCAAGCCGCCATGCAAAGTTCGACTGCATACTACAATACTACTTATACTGGATCTTCTGGAGCTCAAGGAATTTGTCCAAACAGTTGGTATGTGCCGCGAACAGAAGAACAAGTAGCTTTAGATAAGGTCATTGGTGGCTCTGGCACTGGTAAACAATCTACTGGCAGCTCTTGTATTTTTTGGCGTCCAGGTGGAAACTTTCTGGGGACTTATTCTGGTTTTTGTAATACTACATCTGCAGAAATAAGAAATCAAGGAATAAGTGGCTATTATTGGTCATCTTCTCAAGTGAGTGCTTCAAATGCTTACGCAGTGGACACCTATGTTGATTGGGTTTGGCTACAGCAGTCTTACCCAAAGTACGATGGATTTGCAGTGCGATGCATTAAGAATTAGATCATGATGAAGTTATTATTTGTTATTAAATAAATGGATGAGAAATATTAGTGTAGTGGAAAGGCGTCGTCGAGTTCACCAGAATAATAGAATTCTGAGCCGAGGCGACCAAAAGTATAATTTTGGTCGCCGAGGCTGATTTTGCTACCACCGACTTTAGGATTAGCATTTGGCTCTGATTGAGGGAAACCAACATTGTAAAGGGTGATTAAAATTTCCGGACGATCGGTGATAGGAAAGCCAGCTTTTTCCCATTGGACAATAAATTGTTTGAGATAAAGAGCGGCGTAAAGATAAGAATAAAACTGATTTTTGGTATCAGTCAAACGAGCATAGCGCTCATTGCCGTGATCATTGGTTTTGAAATCGAGCAAATTTTCGTAACTAGCGCCCAGATAATATGGAGAATTAGAGTCTTTTAGATGTTGCTCGATTTGTTCACCGGTGCTGGGTTTCATACCCATGACGCCTAAAGAAATAGTATTAGAATTGGCAAGAATTTTCATTGGGGAGAAAAATTGTTTGAAAAGTTCACGTTGAGAATTGAAAAGACGGACTTGTTCTCCACTCAGACAAGCGACTAATAAACGAGCATCGATATGGGCGAGGTCAGCAGCTTGATGAATGAGAGCTTCATCTTTGAGAATAGCTTCTTCAAGAATGGGCCAACGTTCTTGATCAAGCCAAATAAAAGCATTAGCAGAGGTAGAAGAACTGGCAAGCTGAGACATGAGAATGCTTTCATTGAGGGTTTGGGCATCAAAAGTATCGAGACAAGACTGCAATTGAGTATTAAATTGATTTTGATCAATGATAAGGTTATTTTGGAAAGCGGTGAGCATGCGAGTCGCTAGAGCTAAATTTTGACTGCGTTGATAGTTTTTAAGAATGGGTAAGATATTTTGAGGATAGTCGTGGCTAAAAATGGATAAAGTACAAAGTAGTTTTTTTTGGAGTCTAATGGCTTCTTCTTGATTGTCAAGGGCTTGTTGAAGCTGCTGAAGCTGATTTTGGGCGGTGAGAAGGGCAGAAGTGGTGGCAACAGTGGTAGAGGAAGAAGCGGTGAGAGTGGCAGAAGTGGTGGCAGCGCCCAAAACTTGGGCTTGATGAAAGAGAGCGTTTTGAGTTTGGGCGAAATTGCTATCAAATTGATCAATTTCGCCCTCAACATTGGTCCAGCGCATTTTTACGGCTAACAAAACACAAAGAAAAACGCCACCGACACCGGCGAGAAGATAAACGAGGCAGTTGAAGGCGAAAAACCAAGGCTGGTTTTTCGCCATGTTTCTCCAGAAAACGAAAAATTTGCTTTTTTGATTAAGGTTATTGATTAAAGAATGCGGAAGGGCAATCAACTGAGTTTGACCATTAAGAGTGATTTTGAGAAAACGGGCTGAGGGTATAGCTTTTTTTGCCATTGGTACATTATAGCGAAAAAAACTTAATTTGGGGAGAAGTTTTGCTTGATTTTTGATTAAAAATTGAAATTAAAAAAACTCAAACTTGACAAATAAATCAGGGTGTGGTTTAATGAGTGAGTGAGAGTTAATAGTAACTATTTTTTGAGTGAAAATAGGAAAGGAAAAGAATGAAGAAATCAGGTTTTACCCTTATTGAGTTAATGGTGGTGGTAGCAGTGATTGCTATTTTGGCGACTTTGTCAGTGACAAGTTTCAGTGCCGCTATTAAAAGAACAAGAAACGCAGGACGGCAATCAGATATTCAAGCAGTGACTAAAGCACTTGAAACTTGTTATGACGTGCCTTCTGGTACCTACTTAGGTTTAGATGGTACTAATACTGCTGAAAATAATTCTGGTAATTTTGATACCATTGTAAACTCACTTGTTACTGCCGGTTGTTTAAATGAGACAATTAAACCAGGAATGGAAGGAAAGGACTATACTGCATGGACGACGACGACTGATGGAGCACAAGGTTTTATGATTTGTGCAGATTTGGAATACGTGGCTAATTGGGACAGCGTAGGTAATACTCAAACATTGCCGACTAGTACAACGTTTGGTGAAGCCTGCGATCCTACGGATAATACAACTTCTTGCTATTTCTGCGCCAGAAATCAACAATAAAAAGATTGTAGATAGAATTGAAATGCGCCTGCTTGGAATACAAGCAGGCGCATTGTGTTATTAACATACGTTATTAATAAGAGAGGTGTTTTTTTTGCAAAAAATAAGATAAGAAGGCTGGAAACGCAAATCTTTTGCGCTATAAATAATGAGGGAATGACGAGAGTATGCTGGCAAATTCTTCTTTTACAATAGAAAGAAAGAAGGAGAGCTAATCATGTTGAAGAATTTGCTTAAAAATAATAAATATATCAAAAAGGGACAAGAAGTTGGAACAAAAAGAGTCGGTTTTACTCTGATTGAGTTGATGGTAGTAGTGGCAGTAATTGCTATCTTAGCAACATTGGGAGTGACAAGCTTTGTAGTGGCAATTAGAAGAAGTCGTAATGCAACCAGGCAGTCAGATGTAGAGGCGGTGGCAAAAGCAATGGAAACTTGTTATGATAGTATGAGCGGTTTGTATGGAGGTTTACCGACCACAGGGACTAGTCAAACGGTAACAACAGACACGACGACAACGGCAGGAACTATTTTTGCAGCTGCGACCAATAATTGTTTAGTGACAGATATTGTCCCCACATTGAGCGGTTTTAATTATACAGTGGTCTATCAAGCTGATGTGCCGCAAATATTCACCATTTGCGCGCAATTGGAGCAAGTGACCAATTGGGGAAGTATTGGTAATACGGCAACATTGCCAACGATTGCTAATGATGCAGTGGTAATGGGAGCTGACTGTGGGGATCCAAGTGGCAGTAATACTTGCTATTTTTGCGTTACTAATCAACAATAATTTTCTTTTAGAAAAAAAGCGAAAGAAAAATCGTCATTTACAAATGACGATTTTTCTGTTATAACTGATGTATAAGAAAGAACAAGATGCAACAAAAAAAAGTCGGTTTTACTCTGATTGAGTTAATGGTAGTAGTAGCAGTGATTGCTATCCTAGCTACTCTGTCAGTGACGAGTTTTAGCGCTGCCATCAAAAGGACGAGAAATGCCGGGCGGCAAGCGGATATCCAAGCAGTGGCGAAAGCGATGGAAACTTGTTATGATGTTTCTTCTGCTACTTATACTGGACTGTCAGTGCAAACTGGCGGCAATACGACTTGTGCCGCTGGCGGAGTTAATACGGCTGATGGTTTCAAGAATATTGTGAAAAATTTAAATGAAGCTGGTTGTTTAAATGAACAAATAATTTCTGATATGGCTCAAGATTTTCCTTATACCGCTACTTGTCAAGAAAATGCACCGCAAGCTTTTATTTTATGTGCTAAGTTGGAGAAAGTGGCTAATTGGGGTAGTGTGGGCAATTGGTTGGGCGTGACTGCTCCTGGATTATCTGCTACCAACTTAAATACTAATCCCTGTGTAGACGGTGGTGAGGCTTGTTGGTTTTGTGTGCAAAACCAACAATAATAAAAAGATTTTCAGATCAAAGTTTTTGAGTTATAATAAGGCTCATGACGATAAGAAAAAATATCAATTTGACGCCTCTAGCAGGAATGGCGGAATGGTTGCCGAGTGAGCAATTAGAATTTGAAAAATGGAAAACTTTGGTGAGTGAAACGTACGCACTCTATGGTTTTTCGCCCATTGAAACGCCAGTGCTTGAGAGACAAGAGGTAATAGTGGCAAAAGCGGGCGGCGAAACGGAAAAACAAATTTATAATTTTACTAAAGGAAATACGGAGTTGGCTTTGCGTTTTGATTTGACGGTGCCATTGGCGCGCTATGTGGCCAACTATCAAAACGCTTTGGTTTTTCCGTTTCGCCGCCAAGCAATAGGCAAAGTTTATCGTGGTGAGAGAGCGCAACATGGTCGCTTTCGTGAATTTTATCAAGCAGATGCCGATATTATTGGCAGAGAGAGTTTGGATTGGCGTTACGATGCGGAAATATTAAGTCTAGTGAGTGCAACTTTTGAAAAATTGAATTTGGGAGAATTTGTAATTCGAATTAATAATCGAAAAATAGTGACTGGCTTTTTGATGGCGATGAAAATTATGGATCAAGGTGAAGTGTTAGCAATTTTGGACAAAGCGGAGAAAATTGGAGAAAAAAGAATGAGAGCGGAGTTGGAAATCTTGAGACTCGATGGTTTAGAAATTCGCAAGATTTTGCAATTTGCTAAAATCCGCGGAGACATTAAAACAGTGGTACAGGATTTATTACGTTTGGATTTGGAAAATCAGGATTTAAATGAAGGCATAGAGGAATTGGAGCAAGTAGCCCAAGCGCTGGTTGGTTTGGGAGTGGACGCAAAACATTACCAATTTGATTGCTCGATTATTCGCGGTCTTGATTATTATACGGGGACGATTTTCGAAACGCAATTGCTAGATGCGCCTGAATTAGGTTCGGTTTGCTCTGGAGGTCGTTATGACAATTTAGTCGGTAATTTTTCGCAAACAAAAATGCCTGGGGTAGGTATGTCAATTGGTTTGACAAGATTGTTTTTTGCTTTAAAAGAGAAAGGCTGGTTTGAGTTTAAACGCAAAACTATTAGTCAAACGATAATCGTGCCTATGACTGAAAATTGGGATTATGTCTGGCAAGTAGCAGCACAATTAAGAGCGGCTGGGATAGCGACAGAAGTATATTTGCAGGCAGCGGGGATGAAGAAAAAAATGAAATATGTAAATGATTTAGGTGTCCCCTATTGCGTTATTATTGGTGATGATGAGATTGCAGCGAAAAAAGTGACACTAAAAAATATGGAAACAGGCGCTCAACTATTACTGACAATCGGTCAGACAATGGATTACTTTGATTGAAGGTATTAAAATTTTTAATAACGATGATTTTGAACGAGGACAGCTTGAGCGGTGATTTTTTGACGGGCTTGGTCTAACTCTGACGTGGAAACTCGATATTGCTGCAAAGCAGCTTGATTTAGATCACTGAAAACTGTCGATTGAAGATCGGGGAAGATAGTGGTAAAGAAACCATTGATACCAGAGCTATAATATTTGGTCACGACGCTGGGATCATGGAGAATGACAGTGAGACGAGTTAAGTTATTTTGACGAAAAAGAGAATCATAATAATCATGAAAATTATAGCCAGTATCATCAAAAACGTGTTTATCGAGCTCATTCTTGAAATTGGGAAGTTGATATTGAGGGTGACAGATTTCTAGAAGCTCGCTGACACTTTCGGCGTCTAAAGTGTGCTTGAAATAATAGGCTAAACCAGTGACGCCACCAGCGATACAGCTGACAGAATCTAGACCTTTTTGCCTGCAAGCGTAGGTAAGAGAGGGGCTAGCAATTTCGCCATGGATACAACAAATAAGATCGGTGGTATTGGAATTGATACGAAAAAGTTCTTGAGGACGGAAAAATTCTTTGTTTTCTGGAGAATTGTAATTAGAAGGAGAGAAAGGCGATTCTGGAGACATATTAATAATAAAAATTAAGAACTTTTAACTGTTTGGAGTAATTTACTGACTATTTTGGGATCAATTTTTTTGCCGATTTTTTTCATTACTTGTCCCATAAAAAAGCCTTGCAGTTTTTGCTCACCGGCTTGAAAACGAGCTACTTCTTGAGGATTGTCGGCAAAAACTGCTTGAATAGCGGCAAGAATTTCTTCGTCAGCGACACTGTCAAGCGCAGTTAATTTTTGAAAATCGGCAACAAGCGTAGAGGTACTGAGACCAAAATGCCAAGAAAGTTTTTTATTGACCATAAAATTGGCAAGTTGATTGACATCGCAGTGAGCTTTTTGAGTGGTTTGCCAGAGTTTTTGAGCCCAGTGAAATTGCTCAGGAGTTTCCAAAAAAGTTTGACCATATTTAGGATCAAGAGCGTAATTTTGTTGCCAGGCGGCAAGAATATCCGCCGGAGCAGGCGGTAATTCTTGCCGCCAAGCTTCTATTTGTTCATTGGTAAACTGAATAGTTGGCAAATCTGGGTCTGGGAAATAACGATAATCGGCAGCGTCTTCTTTAGAACGTTGCAAGAAAGTTTTGCCAGTGCTGCTGTCGAAGCCAAGAGTTTGCTGAGGAATAGTTGTGCCTTGATCAAGAAGTTTGCTTTGGCGCTTAATCTCGTAATCAATGGCTTGACCCATGAAATTGAAGGAATTGATATTTTTGACTTCCACTTTGTAATTTGGTAATTGGTTTTGACTCTGCTGAGCAGTGGTTTGCAAAGAAATATTGGCTTCGAGGCGCATACCGCCTTTTTCCATATCAGCATCACCAATACCAAGGTAACGAACAGCAGCACGAATTTTGTGGGCGTATTCCATAGCTTGAGCTGCTGATTTAATATCTGGTTCGCTGACAATTTCTACCAGAGGCACACTACTGCGATTAAAATCGATCAAAGTGACTTTCTCGCCATCGATAGTGGTGTGTTGAAGTTTGGCGGTGTCTTCTTCTAAATGGATACGAGTAATGCGAACTGGACCAAAACTGGTCTCTACTACCCCATCGTAACAAAAAGGTAAATCGTACTGACTGATCTGATAGCCTTTGGCTAAATCAGGATAAAAGTAATTTTTGCGATCAAATTTGGAAGTGAGATTAATTTTGCAATGCAAAAAAAGGCCGAGCTTAATGGTCCACTCGATAGCTTTAGCGTTGGCAACGGGTAAAGCTCCCGGCATACCAAGACAAACGGGACAAGTGTGAGTATTTGGTTGCACGGCGCCAAAAGGATCGTTTTTGCAGCCGCAGAACATTTTGCTAGCTGTTTTAAGTTCAGTGTGAATTTCTAGACCACAAACCAAATGATAAGGAGAAGAATGAGCAGAGTTCATGAATTTTGACTTTCTAACCAAGGATTCCAGTGAGTATGGGCTTCGTAGGCGCTAGCAATTTCGGTAACCAAATCTTCGCGATGCATTGGGGCAATAATATTGAGACCTAAGTAAAGATTGGTTAAGGGGTCATGAAAACAGGGTACGCTAGCGCTGGGTAAACCGCAAATAGCTGACGGTTCGGTGAAAATATCTTCAAGTTCACCGACAATGGCGTCGTCGGCACCAGCAGAACCAATTTTTTTGGCAAAAGTGGGTGAAGTCGGGCAAATAATGACATCATATTGAGAAAAAATTCGGGCAAAATCTTGGACAAAAAGAGTCCTAACTTTTTGAGCTTGCCAATAATATTTGTCGGCGTAACCAGTGGAAAGGAGAAAAGTACCTAAAATAGCGCGATTTTTGGCTTCGTGACCGAAAAAAGAACGATCTTCGCCGTAGCGCACGCCGTCATAGCGACCAAGGTTACTACTAACTTCACTACGTTGGACTACAGTATAGACACCAATGGCTTCATGAGGATCGCGAGCGGTAACTTTTTCTACGGTGGCACCGAGAGCGATAAATTCTTGCCAGACTTGATCGTAAACAGCACGGACACTGGCTGATAATCCTGGTACATCAAGATAAGCAAAGCCAATCTTTTTACCTTTTAAATCGGTGCGTAAATGAGCGCTTAGATCGGGAAAGGTTTCTGGTGAAGTAGTGGCATCAAGCGGATCTTGACCGCAAATCAAAGGTAAAAGTAAAGCGCTGTCAGCAACAGTTTTGGTTAAAAATCCAGGTTGATCGAGACTGGAGGCCATGGCGACAACGCCATAACGGCTAGCGCGACCATAACTGGGGCGGAAACCAACGCAGCCGCACCAAGCGGCTGGCTGACGAACACTACCAGCGGTCTCGCTACCTAAAGCCGCAAGGCAAAGGTTGCCGGCAACGGCGGCGGCGGAGCCGCCGCTACTTCCGCCTGGAAAATGATCCGGATTGCGAGGATTGTGAGTAGGTCCAAAATCTGAAGTAATAGTGCTACTGCCATGAGCCCAAGCATCAAGATTGGTCTTGCCTAAAAAACTGGCGCCGGCTTTTTGTAAACGTTCCACGACAGTGGCTGTGTAAGGCGGACGGAAATGACGCAAAACATTGCTGCTAGCGGTAGTCGTAGTGCCACGAAGACAAAAATTGTCTTTGAGGGCAATTGGCGCACCAGCAAGAGCGCCAGTTTTTTCTGCTGGAGATGAAAATTTTTCTTGAGTTTCTAAATAAACATTCCAAGCAGGATTGTTTTCTTTAATCGCTGTTTGGCAGGCTTGCCAAATTTCTAAAGCGGAGAACTTTTTGGTTTTAATTCCGGCCAAAGCTTGAGTTAAAGTGAGTTGATTAAGCTTCATGATCGATAATCCTTGGCACGACGAAATAACCTTGATAAGTGCGTTTAGCATTGCTTAAAGCATCTTCTTGACTTAATTGGTTAACAGTGTTGACTTCATCGGCACGAGTAACATTAACTAAGTTATTGACTTGATAAGTTGGTTTAAGATTATGAGTGTCAATTTGACTTAATTTTTCTACATAAACTAAAGACTCATCAAAACTTTGAGTTAGCTCTTGAGTCTGTTTTTCACTTAAATCTAAATGAGCGAGAGAGGCAATCTTTTTGACAAAATCTGGCGTAAATTTCATGGCGAAATTAAAGAATCTCTAATAATTCAACGTCAAAAATTAAGGTGCTGTTGGCAGGAATACTGCCCACTGCTTGAGCGCCATAGCCTAATTCTGCAGGGATGATAAGATGACGTTTGCCACCGACTTTCATGCCGGGAATACCTTGATCCCAACCTTGGATGAGCATACCGACGCCGATTTGGGTTTCAAAGGGTTGACCGCGATTAACAGAACTGTCAAAAATGGTACCGTCTTCCAAAGTGCCAGTATAATGAATGCGAACCATGTCGCCAGCTTTGACTTCGGCGCCGGTTCCCACTTGAGTATCAGTGATGATTAATTCTTCAGACATAGGAGATGTCCCTTCTGTTGCTAAATTGTTTGTACTATTATCTTGCGCATCAACTTCGGTCGTTTTTTCTGTGTTTGTGGTAGCGGCACTGTTAGTAGTGGCGGTAGTAGTGCCAAGAACTTTTTTTTCGGTTTTAAGAGTTTGACTTTGAGGCCAAAAAGCGAGACCACAAATCAAAGCAAAAATGATAACACTAATTAGTAGAAAATAGGCTTGTTTTTGGAATTGAGTTTTCTCCATGGATGGTATTATAGCATAATTAAATCTATCAAAATAACGGAAAATTGTTTATAATGGATTCATGGAAAGTCTGGGAATTTTTTATACGAGCTTGATGTCGGTGATAGCAATTATTGTTTTGGGCGCGATTTTGGGCTATAAGCACGTGATTAGCGCGCAGGCAGCGAAAACTTTTTCCAATTTACTGCTAGATGTAGCAATGCCGTGCGCGCTGTTTTCCGCTTTTCCAAACCAATTTGATCAGACTTTATTCGAAGTTTTTCTAAAAGCGGTGACAGCGGGAGTAGTGATGATGTTGATGGGAATTGTTTTGGCGAAAATTCTTTTTCCAGAGGCAAAAAATGCTAAAACTTATTATCAACAACAGTTTGCTTTAATTTTTAATAATGCCAGTTTTTTGGGTTATCCGCTAACCTTGGCAGTTTTTGGTCCAGAATCAATGGTCATTTATTCTGGTTTAATGATTGTTTTTAATTTAGCTTTGTTTAGTTATGGAATTTGGTTGTTTGAAAAAAAGATTACTCTCAAATATATTAGAGAAATTTTTCTGAATCCCAATATCATAGCGGTGTTCTTAGGTCTATTTTTCTTTTTAGAGTCGGCAAGTTTGCCCAATTTTATGAATCAGACAATTAAGCAACTAGCAGCTTTAACCACTCCTCTATCTTTGTTAGCAGTGGGATTAATGCTGTCGCAAGTAAAAAACTTATGGTATATCTTTCGGAAAAAAATAGTGTTGACAACGGCAATTTTACAATTAACTTTGATGCCGGTTTTGACTTACATTGTTTTATGGCTTTTGCAAATGCCGGAAGACATTAGACAGATTTTCACGATGATTCAAGCTTTGCCGACGGCGACGTCTTTGGCTTTGTTTGCGGAAAAGTATCATGGAGATCCCGTGGAAGCGAGCGAAATTGTCTTGGTGAGTACGATGTTGTCAGCTGTGACTTTACCTTTGATTATGACCGCAATGTCTTGGTTATAGGTGTGCTATAATAGCACATATGCAGATGAACGAATTTAAGCAAAAAATAGCCGAGTTATTAGCGCAAGCAAAAAAAGATGAAGATGATAATTGGCAAGTAAAATATCTTGGTAAGAAGGGATTATTTAAACAATTGGCAAGTGAGATAAAAGCAGTGGAAGATAAGAAAGAAGCGGGAGAAGAATTAAATAAATTGAAATCTGAACTAGAGGAATTTACAAAAATTAAACAAAAGATTGACAATAAGGCGTCTTTGAATCAGGCAAAAATTGACTTAACTTTGCCCGCAGATGATAAAGAAACCGAGGGACATTTACATCCGATTACTCAGGCGATTGAAGAAATTACGGCAATTTTTGCTCAGCTTGGTTTTATCCGAGTTCGTCATCCGGAAGTGGATTTGGACGATAATGTTTTTACGCGCCTGAATATGGAAGCGAATCATCCAGCAAGAGATGAATGGGAAACTTTTTTTGTGGCTCATCCAGGAGAAAAAAGTGGACAATCACCAAAATGGGTTTTGACGCCTCACACCAGCAATGGACAAGTGCACGAAATGGCGCGGTTGGCTGGAAAACCGCCGATAAGAATGATTAATATTAGTCGATGTTATCGACGCCAACAAGATGCTACACATACGCAAATGTTTCACCAGTTTGAAGGTTTGATGATTGATAAAAAAGTGAATATTAGTCATCTTAAAGGAGTACTGGATTATTTTGCGCAGGAGTTTTATGGCCTTGGGACCAAGAGCCGAATTAGACCGTTTCATTTCCAATTTACAGAACCAAGTTTTGAAATTGATTTTTCTTGCCATTTATGCGGAGGAACTGGGAAATTGGCTAATGGAGAAAAATGTAAGTTTTGTAAATCTGGTTGGCATGAAGTTGGAGGAGCAGGTATGGTCCATCCTAATGTATTGCGAGCGGCAGGCATTGATCCAGAAGAATATACTGGTTTTGCTTTTGGCTGGGGAATCGAGCGAACTTATACTTTGCGACCAGGATTGAATATTGATGACATTCGCAATTTTTATAATGGCAATTTGGATTTTTTGGCACAATTTTAATAAAAATTTATGACAAAAAATCGTTGGCGAGAAGATTTTCCAGCAGTTAAAGGTCATGAAGAAATAATTTTTTTTGATAATGCGGCGACCACTCAAAAAGTGGCGTCAGCCATTGATTGCATGACGACATTGTGGCAGAACGGAGTGACGGCAGTTGGACGTTCGAGCGGGAAATTGGCGCGAGAGCAAAGTGAATTGCTCGAGCGCGCGCAAACAAAAGTGGCGCGTTTTTTTGGGGCTCAAACAGAAGAATTAATTATTGCAGCAAGCGCAACTCAAGCCTTGAATGTGGTAGTAGAAAATTTGACTAAATTAGTCGCTGAGGATGAAAAAATTGTCTTAAGCGTGGCTAATCATCATAGTAATATTGCGCCGTGGATAAAATGGAAAAAGGCGGCGGTGACGTGGCTGGGATTGAATGAAGACGGGAAAATTGATCAAAAGGCGCTGAAACAGTTATTAGGTAATGAAAAAGTGCGAGTAGTGAGTTTAACTTTGGTGAGTAATGTCTTAGGGGTGAAAGAAAATCTAACTCAAATTGAAGAAATGATAGAAAAAGCCAACCAAGAGAGAGAAAGAAAGATCTTTTTGGTGGTAGATGCAGCAGCGGCAATGATAGAAGAAAAAATTAATTGGCGCAAAATCAGAGCAGATGTGATGATAGTCTCTGGTCATAAAATGTATGGACCAGCGATAGCCGGTGTGTTAGTAAAACAAGATTTATTATTAAGCGGTGATTTTGCGCCAGTATTTTACGGTGGAGGCATGCTTAAAAGTTTGAATTTGGCCAAAGAAATAGTTTTGGCGGCCAGTCAAGAGCAAAGATGGCGTCCTGGGGTGAGTGACGTGGTTGGTTTAGTTGGTTGGGCGGCAGCTTGCGAATGGCTGGAGACAGACTGGCAGGAAAAAGAAATGTATTTGCGGCAACTGACAAAGAAATTAGTGTCTGGACTGAGCGAAATTAACGGCATTAAGTTGTTAGGCGCGCCAAATAAGGGGCATTTGGTAAGTTTTGTCTATTCACCTTTTGCCAGTGTGGACGTGATGGCTTATCTGACTAGCAAGAATATTTTGGCGCGCGAGGGTTTACATTGTTGTCAACCGCTGCATGAAACTTTGGGCTATCAAAGTTCAATTCGTTTATCTCTGGCACATTACAATACTGAAGAAGAAGTAGAAAGAGTGCTGAAACTTTTGCGGCGGGTGCCTGATTTTTTGTGGCAACCTATGGTATAATCGGGAGCAAGATGCTACAACCAGAGCGTTATCAGTCGCCAGAAGTAGAAAGCTTGATAGATTTTCAGAGGATTGAGAGAGAATTTGCGGTGAATTCTGGCTTTGATTTGCAAAAAGAGGGTTTATTAGCAGCTTTTCAAGAAGAATTGTTCGAATTGCGTACGGAAATAGAGATGGAGAAAATTAATTCTTTGGCTCTAGCGTCAGAAATTGCTGATAATTTGATTTATATTCTGTCTCTGGCTAGTTATAGTGAGATAGATATAGAGAATACTCTGATTGAAGAAGAGGGACTAAATAAAGATGAATTTAGTTTTTCAGATTATGCCAAGAATACGACAGAAAGCGACCGAAGTTGCCTGACGAGCGGAGAAGAAGTTCTTTCGTGCATGAGTAATAAGGTGGTAAACAAGATTCTTTTGAAGAAGAAATTGGTGCAATATTTGCACGATTTGACGGTCTTGGCAAATGAAAATAATTTGTCGGTGACCAAAATTATGGCTCGAAAAATGAATCGAAATTTCTATAAATATGCTTCTTTGCGGGGGAAAATGGAGAACGGTCTAGATGTGAAAGAGGCGCGAGTGGAAGTGAAGAAGGAATGGGCAAAAGAAGCGGAAGATGAGAAGTTTTTGCGCGATTTCTTCCTCGATTATGCGCGAGCAGAGGATTATGAAGAAATCGCGCAAATGGTGCACAAAAACTTTGATGAAGCAAAAAATTATCAGGATTTGTCGCCGGAACAGAAAGCTTTGTATAAAAAAGCCAATGGCTATGAAGGAGTGAAAAGTACTTGTGAGAATGCAAGCAATTTTGCTGCTTTAGTGATGAGAAGTAATGACGCGGAAAAGAAAGTCATTGGTTATGTGGTGTTGCGGCCGAAAGAAGAAGAAAAAGAACCGACGGTGCAAATTAGACGTTTTCATGTGCATTTGGATCAAGCGCAAAAAGGCGTCGGTTCGGCTTTGTTGAGAGAAGTAGAGGAATTGGCAAAAGAAGGTAAATTTTCATTTTTAGCAGTGAATGCGAGCGGAGATTCTTTTTCTTGGTTTAAAAAACATGGTTTTATTTTAATTGAAACAAAATTGACAAGTGAAGGAGTATTTCAAGGAAACAACGGTGGTAGTCACCAGGCAACACATTACAAGATGATGAAAGGACTATGATGACATTACTGAGTAAATCAATACATGCGCCGCGAGAACGAGAAGATGGCATCAGGATTTGCGTAATGCGGCGCATAAAAGATGATTTTGACTTTGATATGTGGTGGCCAGCTTTGGCGCCGTCAACTGAATTACTAAATGCTTATAATGCCGGTGAAGTGACGTGGGAAAAATACTTACCTAGATTTGAAGGAGAAGTTTTGAATAATAGCGAGAAAATGCCTTACTTTCAAGCTTTACGTTCATTGAGTCAAAATACGGTGGTGACTTTGCTTTGTCATGAAGAAGATGATGAGTTTTGTCATCGACGCTTATTGATAGAAAAAGTGCGAAGCTTGGGTGGAGAGTAGCTTTTTGAGTTTGGTTAATATCCGATAGTATATTTTATATAAGTGTGATATAATAAGCGCTGGTTCTATGTTCTTTACCAAAATGGAAAAAATGGAGGAGGAAAAGTAATGAAATTTCTAGTGGAGGCTCTAGCTGAAAGGAAAAACAAGGTTATTCCAATCTTTGTGTCGCCGGTGCCCGATGAGGTGAAGGCAATCATGAAGAGAGATTACCAAAGAGTCGTAACATTGGCGCAGTTAATTGGTGAAATCGACGAAGCGCCGAGCCGCAACGGCCGGTCGCTTTGGGATATGGAGACAGAAATCGTCACATGTGAAAATGTGACATTGGAAAAACTTCTTGTTTTAAAGCGCGAGCATCTGATCGGTGATTACTTGTCAGTGTGGCAAGTAACAAACTACGATGGCGCGCTTTATATCGGCGAGACGCCTCTGAAGTTGTGGTTTCCGGAGAACTATTAAAAAGACATTGAGAACCAATTTGGGGCAGAGTAAAATCTGTCCCTTTTTTATGGCGATTTTTTAAGATATAAATTTGAATTGTGAACTGGAATAATAAAGAGGAAAAAGAAAGCCCCGCTTGACTAAGCGGGGCTTTTAATGAGTTTACGATTGTGAAGGCAATCTAGAGCTTGCGCTCTGACTTTCTCCATGCTGTGGTTGGCATCGATTTCTACTAAACAGCCAAAGCTGCGATAGAAATCGAGCACATCCAACGTTTGTTCTTCATAGACACGGAGTCTATGAACAAAGGATTGTTGGTCATCGTCTAACCGACCTTCGATGACCTGACGTTTGAGACGTCGATTTTCGAGGGTTTTGGATGAACAACAGAGTTGAAAAACGATGAAGCTTTCAAGCCCGGTGTAGAACAAAACTTGTTCTATAAGGGCTTTTGCTTCGCTCAACATGCGGCCAGTGCCGGCGGCAACATAGCCGCCATTGATAAAAATGAGTTCCTCGAGATGAGGAATGACGATTTTTGTAAAATCGCCGGTTTGGGCCAACTCGCCAGAGTTGACTCGCTTTAGTTTTTCCGCCCCGAGTCTGGCTTTAAGAAATGGCCCCGACTCAAAGAATGGCAGATCACATTCTTCAGCCAAAAATTTGGCTAAACATGACTTGCCCGAAAGGGGCGGTCCGTGAGTAATGATTACCAAAGGATTGTTGGTAGCCATGGGAATATCTCCCCTCTCGTTAAATTTCTCGCGTAACACTGTAAACAGTTTAGGCGAGATTAAAAGCATGCTGATAATAAACTCATAACTTTGGTAAAAGTATGTTTTTAATCTCGCCTAATAAATCGTAAAATCATGTTAAAGAACTCATAATTGGCTATGGTTTTGCTGCAATAAAGCTAACCTAGACGATCACAAGAAAGCTTATTATATCACAAAAGTGTATTTTTGCAAATTTATAGGCTACTTATTGAGAAGCTGGAATTCTTTGAAGGCACCAGCGACAATCTGACAAATAAGGGCAGATAGCTGCTCGCTATTGAGATTTTGGTTTTGACTAAACCATTGTTCGTAAGCAGACATCACGCCGGCGAGAATAAAATCAAGAAGAAAGTCGAGCTGAATTTGTGAAAACTTGATGAGATGAGAGTCACAAGTTTGTAAGTGCTGCTTGAGTTTAGTTTTAATTTTTTTGCTCAGACGGGCGTGCTCATTGTTTTTCATTAAAAGCTGATAAATGGCACCGTTATTTTGGATTTCTTGAGTGAGCTGATGAAAAAAAGGATAAGGATTGCTAAGGGTTTGTTCAAATTGTGCTTGATCAAGAAAGGAAATAACCATGTCAGCATAATCGTCCTCAATGCTACCTAAAACTTGGTAAATATCTTGATAGTGATTGTAAAAAGTTTTGCGATCAATATCGGCAAGTTGGGCTAATTCGCTGATATTGATTTGATTAAGAGCTTTGCTTTGCATTAAATCTAAAAATGCCATTTTGATAGCATAATCAGTGCGGCGGACCCTTCTATCTGGCGTTTTTATTGGACTATTATTACCTATTTGTGTATTATTCATCATTTGTGGTTTATTTGACCATTGCAGAATGGCGTTGTTTGCATATAATAGCGCAATTATACACCTCATTGGTGTAGAAATCAACAAATGTAGAGATGAAAGATACAACTTGGCTAGAAAAACTATCGGAATGGTTAATTGCTCATAATCAAATTATTGAGAGAGTGTTTGTGATTTTAGTGGTGATAGCAATTGCGCTTCAAGGACTAGTGGGGATTAATTATGATCTAACTAAATATTTGCCAGATACTGTTGCGTCCAAACAAGGAATAGAAGTGATGAAAAAAGAGTTTGGTTATCCGGGGACGGCAAGGATTATGCTCAAAGATGTTTCTTTATATGAAGCTGAAGCGTATCGAGACCAAATTGCTCAAATTAATGGCGTAGATAGCGTGACGTTTTTAAGTAGCGGAAAATCTACCTACGCAGCAATGGACTTTTTGAATCAAGGCGATGGTATCAACGATGCGTATCATGACAAGCAAGCGTTAATGACTATTATTTTTGATTATGGGGACACTGACAAAAGAACTGCGACAGCTTTGACGGACATAAAAGAGTTATTAGGTGAAAAAGTGGCAATGACAGGACCGGCGGTAAACAATAAAACTCTAAATGAAAATGTGAGTGGCGAAATGCCCAAAATTATGATTTGCGCAGTGATAGTAATTTTATTGATTTTGCTTTTGACAACTAACTCTTGGCTGGAACCATTGCTGTTTATGCTGACTATGGGAGTGGCAATTATCTTAAATATGGGCAGCAATATTATTTTTGGTGAGATTTCTTTTTTGTCTTCTAGTGTGGCAGCGGTGTTGCAATTAGCAGTGGCAATGGATTACTCAATCTTCTTATTGCATACTTTTACCAGAGAAAAGAGCAAGGGGCTATCGGCAAAAATGGCGATAAAAAAAGCCCTTATTATCGCTATTCCTTCGATTTTGGCTAGTGCACTGACGACAATTATTGGTTTTTTAGCTTTGTCATTAATGCAATTTAAAATTGGAGCAGATATGGGTTTGGTGTTGGCAAAAAGTATTGTATGGAGTTTATTAACGGTGATATTTTTAATGCCGGCTCTGATTGTGCGCTGGCACAAATGGATTGAAAAAACTGCTCATAAATCATTTGTGCCAGCGCTGGATAAATTTGCGCAAGCAAATTTTCGAAGTCGGTTCGTTTTAGCTGGATTAGTGGCATTTTTACTTTTACCGGCATGGATAGCTCAAGGTATGAATAATTTTATGTACGGGACGGCGACAATGGGTGCAAGCAAAGGCAGCCAGGCATATGCAGAAAAGATGGAGATAGAAGAAAGCTTTGGGAAAAGCAACACTTTACTGATTATGATACCCAATCAAGGAGAAGTAAAGGAAAGACAATTAAGTCAAAATCTTAAAAACTTGGATCAAGTGAGAACGGTAACAACATTAGCTGAAGTTTTGCCTACTGGATTACCAATCGATTTTCTGCCTAATAACTTAACTGAGCAGCTGCAAACGGAAAATTATACTCGCGTTTTATTGGATTTGAAAGTAGATGGTGAAACGGAAGAGACTTTCTCGACGGTGAAAAAAATAGAAGCCCTGACCAAAGAAATTTATGGTGAAAAAGATATCTATGTGATCGGCGAGACGCCAGCGACTGCTGACATCAAGACAACAATCACGACTGATTATAACGAAGTCAATCTGATTTCTTTACTAGGAGTAGGCTTAATTATTTTGTTAACTTTTAAATCTTTATCGATGGCGGTGGCAGTAGTAATACCAATTGAGATAGCGGTGATTTTAAATACCGCTCTCCCCTATTTATATGGTGACTCCTTATCGTTTTTAGGTTATTTAATGGTGAGTAGCATGCAATTGGGTGCAACGGTTGATTATTCTATTTTATTAACAAATAATTATTTAGATCAGAGGAAAGCGGGTCTCGATAAACAGACAGCAGCGATTGCGGCAATTAAGAAAAGTACTTTGTCAATTTTGACTTCTGGAACAGTGTTGACGGCAGTTGGTTACACGATTTACTTTGTTTCTTCAGTGACGACAATTGGCGATTTGGGACGGCTGATTGGTCGTGGAGCTTTTATTAGCATGATGATGGTATTGAGTTTATTACCGTTGTTGTTAACCTTGATTGATAGTTTGATTTTGCGAGAACAAAAAATGAATCAAAAATGTAAACAAAAAATTTGTATTTGGTGGAAGAATTTATATTTTATAAATATTTTCAAGAAGAAAATTTTAACAAAACGAGAACAGAAAGTGAAAAATGAAAAATAAAAATCAAAAATTAAGTTTGTGGCAGTTATTAGGCAGTCGCCTAATAACTGCCTTGACGATCTTTGTCCTAGGAAAAAGTCTGGCGCCGCTGGCGTTGGCAGCGGCGCCAGAAGTAACAGTTGACGAAACTGCATATGTACTTCTGGATTATTATGGAAAAGAGAAAAACCTAACAGTAGTGAAAGCTTGCGATTTGTATGGCAATACTCAAATTCAAGATCGTGGTAATTACCAAAGTGTGACGAATATGACTACATTGGATGAACCAATAATCACGACAGATGGAGTGACTTGGAATTTGAAAGCAGAAGAATTGCCGCGACGCTTTTATTATCAAGTCATACCACGAGAGCAGACTTTTAATTTGCCGTGGACTATTGACGTGAGCTATAAACTTAACGGCGTACCAATGCAAGCAGAAAAGATTGCTGGACAAGCTGGTCTATTAGAAATTGAAGTGGCAGTAACGCCTAATACTAAAGTGAGCAGTTATATGGCAGACAATTTCATTTTAACTGCTGGCATGTTGGTTGATAATGATGATAATTATAGTTTTTCGGCGCCAGGAGCGCAACTGCAAACTCTAGGCAATTATCAAGTGGCATTTTTTGTCGCGATGCCAGAGGAAGAAACAACTTTTCATTTTACGATTGGAAGTGACGATTTGGAAACTAATGGCGTAATATTAGCGATGATGCCGGCAACATTGTCACAATTGGATCAGATGAGAGAAGTGAGAGATCATAAAGAAAATATCGAAGATGCTGGCCGAGCAATTGACCGGACTTTTGACGATATCTTTACAATCATGACGGCAATGACAGGAGGAATTGATCAGACAATTAATGGCCTGTCACAGTTGGAGGAAACAAGAACGGTGATTGATCAGGCAAAAGAGGAAAATAAGAAAGCGACAAATTCTATGGTAAGCTCGATTAATGATTTGACGGACAAGGTAAATGAAATGGATAATTTGCAAGATGACCAGGCTTATCAAATAATTAACGAAACTTTTGGCGAAAATATATGGATGAAACGGTCAAATCAAGTGTTGGCAGTGGGTGATAGTGGAAAAGGGATGGTAAATAATATGAGTACTTTCGCGAATGCGATGAAAAAAACAGTCGATGCTAATGGCGATAATTTAAATGAAGGGACAAAGCAAACTTTGCAAGGAGTAACGACAATGATGACTAATATGTCGGCAGCGATGAGTAAGACAGCAGATCTACAAAAAAATAAGAACACCATTTCTCGGGTAACTAAAGATGAATGGAAAAGATTGGATGAAGAATTAAATATTATTAATGTCGATACGGGAGCAGAAAAAGAATCTCTGACTGGAGATGACGAAGCCGCATTAAGAAGCGTGCAGATTATTTTGCGCACACAAGAAATTAGCAAAACAAAAAATACCGAGGAAGCCAATCAAAACAAAACCTCTGATGAAGAGACAGTAAATGATCGATTAAAAATAGTTTTTGCCAAGATCGGCGAAACCTTTTTGGCTTGGAGTCGCTAGATTAAGAGCAAATTAACGCGATGGCGAAGTGATGGCAGCGTCACTAGCGTTAAGGTTGACAGTGGTAGAAACGGGAAGAAGGGTGGCTTCTTTAGTGGCGATGGCCGGCTCAATGATGACTGGTTCATCGATGATTGGCTCAGGCTCACTCAATTGAGAAGAAACTGGACTAGGATTGGCGATATCTTCGTGAGTGGCAGTAATACGGAGATCCTCGCTGACGGTAAGATGATAAATAACGGATTGACTCGGAACAGTATTTTGTTCCCAAGGTTGGAAATAATTAAAGGTGATATCGCTTTGTCCAGAACCGAGGGCGACGACAGTAAAAATATCTTGACCGCCACAACCCTCTACGTTTGCTGTCTCAGTGCAGTCTGAACGATGGCTTTTTGAAATCATAATTAAAGCGTCGCCATCAACAGTGTATTCCCAACTATAGCCAGTAGTGGGATTACTTTCCAGTGCAATCTCTAAAGTTTGTTGATCGGCAAAGCTACCGTCGCCAGCGTTGGGAATATTGACAGCGGCTTGACTTTGAGTATAGCGAAGGAAAGAATAAATGCCGATACCACCGCCAATAATAAGCAGAAGACCGACGATAATGAGCACTTTTTTAGTGGAAGTGGAGAATTTAAATTTTTTCATAGCATCATTATAACATAAAAACAAAATTGTCTAGCTTCGGTGGTTTCCACTATTATAATTGATTTAAATCAGCTACAGATTGGTTAAGTTTAAGATTTGATCTTGATAAACGTAAATAATTTGAGTATTACCTAGATGCGTAACTATATTGTCTGCAGTGGGATAAGTGTGACCATGAATTAAGTACTTAGGCTGCTTTTCTTCAATGTAAAGCCGAAGAGCGCGAAAGCCTTGATGAGCAAGCTTGTCTGGTCCATCGGGGTAGCTGACGGGACTCGAACCCGCGACATCTGGGACCACAACCCAGCGCTCTAGCCAACTGAGCTACAGCCACCAACTTTTGTTAAGTGGGTAAATTATATCATGAAAAAATAGTAAAAGCGCCTTGAATGTAATCATTCAAGGCGCTGAAGAAAAGGTAAGCGTTAAGCGTCGGGGACGAATTTAATTTCTGGCTTTTCCCAGCCTTGTTGGATACCGCAAGAAACTACTTGACAAGCTGGACCGCATTCTCCAGGATAACAATTGGGATGACCAACGATAATCCAATGTCCTGCCGGCTGGTTTTTGTCGGTGGTGTTTTTTTTGACCACCTTGCGATTGAGCGGGCAGCAAAGAACTTCGCAGTCTTCGGCTTTGCAACACTTAGTCTTCACTTTTTAACACCTCCTTTAATTGAGATGAAACAGTTTTAATCATATGCTTGGCGCTAATGCCAAAATGATTAAAATTGTCTAGTGCCTCGGGGGAGAGTCGAACTCCCATGACCTCGCGGTCGGCAGATTTTAAGTCTGCTGTGTCTACCATTCCACCACCGAGGCGAAAGATGACTTATTATAGCACAAAAGTAAGTTATTTTTTTCTTCTACTTGTGCGTGCTGGTTGTAGATGCGGATAAATGCGAGACAAACGAGCGTCTGGATATTGCTGATCGAGAAAACGCTGCCAAGGAGAAAGGGCGGGCTGGTGTTGGGCGCGTTCTTGCATGCGATAAACGGCAAGTGAAGAGACGGTAAAATCAAGAGCGAGAATGAAAAGAGTGGCGGCAGTAAAAAATCTAATTGTCGCTGGAGACAAACGATGCCAAAAATGGTGAAAAAGCGGGTAAACAATTTTGATCAAAAAAAGACCGGCGGCGCCCCAGAGAAGCATAAAGGGAATAGTAGTGCGACCAGCAATATTGAAAGAAAGATAATCATAATTCCAGGATGTATAACCCCAGACAAGCTCTTGGAAGTAACTGGCGATAAATTCGTAGGCGCCGCCAAGTAAGGCGCTGACGAGAAAAATCAACCAAGTGGGTTGATTTTTGAATTGATAAAGAACGATGATCATAATGGCGGCGCCAAAACCATAAATTTGATTAAAAGCGATGTAAATAACGCCAGTGTTGCCAGACCAACTTTGATTGCGACCAAAGAAAGATAAACAGCCTTCATAAAGGTAACCAAAAAAACCGCCAAAAACAAAAATCCAAAAGATTTTGTAAAAATCTAGTCTGGTAGCGTTTCTGCCTAATAACTGTTTTTGGCGTGGAAGAATTTTTTTCTTAATCATTTTTTATTCGCACTTGTGTGTAGTTAAAATAGAATTATAAAGAAAATAACGGTGGAAAAAACATCAAAAAAGTGGCGGTAAATAGGTGTTTTAACGAATTTAAAGCTGATAAATTTAGTCGTGTTTATCGGGCTTTTGAGGTATAATAAAAATAATGAAAAAAATAGCGATCACTGGGAATATGGGTAGCGGAAAAACAACGGTGGGAAATTGGCTATCGGAAGCAGGCGAAACAGTTCTGGAAATAGATAAGCTGACAGCAAAGCTGTACGAACAAGATGAAATTAGAATAATTATCCAAGACCGATTTGGTTTGACGTATTTTAATAATGATGGAAGCGTCAAGAAAAGAAAATTGGCAGAAGTGATTTTTGCCGAGGAAGAAGAAAGAAAGTTTTTGGAGCGCGTTTTTTGGCCACGGTTAAGACAAATGGTAGAATTGTGGTTTTACAAACAGGAATGTCGCCAAAAAACGCGCGTGTTTGTAATTGTGCCTTTGCTTTTTGAAGCTGGTTGGCAGAAAATGTTTGACGAAGTGTGGCTAGTGACAGCGCCGAGAGAAGAAATATTAATGCGTTTGCAAGTGCGGGAAAAAATTGATTACGAAGAAGCGCAAAGACGCTTGCAAACGCAAATACCAGATGAGAAAAAATCAGCTTGGGTGCAGCAAGTACTGGAAAACAACGGTGATCAAGAAGAGTTGAAAAAACAAGTGCAGGTTTTGCTATCACAAGATAGATAAAAAGTTTTATTGTGCCCAAAATCACTAGTGTTACATAAACATTCTGTGCAGGTGATAACATAGCTATTTTTATATAAAAGTGTAAGATGCGACTGGCGAAGTTTATAATGGTGAAAGGTGAAAGTTGAAAAACATGTGAGATTTTTTGTGGAGGAAGTATACCAAATTTGATTTTCAAAAATGACATGAAAAATGG
>CAYVKW010000015.1:0-25825 GCA_964452285.1 uncultured Pseudomonadales bacterium
GTTTGATAGATATGACGTTTTTAATTAAAATAGGTGACCGTTTTCGAACGGTACCTCCGCAGTATGATCAAGGTGTAGTTCAGAGTACACTGGAGAAAAATTTCATTGTAAAGCCGAACTAGGGTTGGATTTGAGCGCTCATGCTAGCGACAAAAAGCTGAATGTCACTGTAATTATCTTGACCGAGCTTGGGAATAAGAATATATTGACGGTCGTTGCTGCGGCTATCTTGTAAATAATTTTTGTTATTAAGAATATCGGTTTCAAATTCAAAGTCGGACAAGTCGCCGTAATTGGCAAGAGCTTGAGTGACGAAAGAAAGATTGAGGTCTGTCTTAATAGTTGTCAAGGCTTCTTTGATTAAACTGGGTAATTTGGGTAGAGTGCTTGGTCGCAACAAAGTATCTTTTAAAGCCGTAAGAACGGCTTCTTGACGTTGGCTGCGACCAAAGTCGCCACCGCCGACACCAGAATGACGGGAACGGACAAATTTGAGCAACTGTTCACTGGCAATGATTTGCGGACCGGCGTCAAAAGAAATAGTTTCATAACGACAGGTGAAAACTTTTTCGAGTTCGGAACTAGTGAGCGAGGCGGAAAAAGTGGCGACGTCTTCTTCGGTAAAACCACAAAGATTGTTTTCTTCACCTTTGAGAGGATAAAGATCGTCGGTGAAAGCATAAGGCACGTCGACGGTGAGACCTTCTTTGTGGGTTAATAAATCAATAAGGTTGATAAATCCCGTAAAGTCAACCGCTAGATAATAATCGACTGGTTGGCCAATGATTTGAGCAACGACGTTTTTGGTCAGGGTGCCGCCGCCGTCCGCGCCCTGAAAATCTTCAGGGCGCCAAGTGTATTGTTTAGTACTATTGCCGATCGAGAAAGTGCTGTTAATTTTACTGTAAAAATCGCTATTTTGATCGGCTTGGCGCGAAAAAGGTAGTTTGATCCAAAGGTCACGAGGAATAGAAAGTAGATGAACTTTTTTCGCGCGCGGGACAATATGGGCTAAAATAATCGTATCGGCAAGGCCGCCACCGGCATGATTAGCGCCGCCATAACCGATTAAAAGAACGTTAACAGGAGCGAGAGGATCTGGTGGCGCCGGTGTGGCGCTTTGAGTCGCCACAGGGATAGCAAAAGATGTTGAATCATTAGCCTTTGTTTGAGAAAATTTTTGATAACGCCAAAAACCATAAACTAAAAAAGAAGTTAAACTAACTAAAAAAAGACTAGCAGCTAAAATAATCCACTTGAGGCGAGATGACATAAGATTGAAGCTAATATTATAACAGATAAAAAGTTTTAAACTTAAATATTTTTCTAATAATAGTAAAAAGATTAATGGAAATTTAAAATGATAAAAATTAACCAGAGAATTAGTATGTCAGAAAAAAGATTTTTATGTTATAATAGCAGTTCTGATTTTATTGCAGAAGTGAGGAGCAAATTATGGCACAATATTTAAACTATCAAAATACAAAAATAAGCGTGGGTGACACCATTGCGGTCCATCAAGAAATCGTGGAAGGAAATAAAAAAAGAACACAGGTTTTTGAGGGTATTTTAATTGCTGTAGCAGGTATGGGTACGGGCAAGACTTTCGTAGTGAGAAAAATTTCGGCTCATAATGTGCCAGTGGAGAAAATTTTTCCAGTGGCTTTGCCAACAATTAAAAAAGTGGAAGTGAAACGTCAAGGTGATGTGCGCCGAAGTAAACTTTATTACTTGCGCGAGAAATTGGGTAAGAGTGCAACTAAGATCAAAGAAGCCAGTGTGGCTAGCAGACAAAAACGCGCAGCATAAGATAATCATTGGTAAATGGGGAGAAAATCAAGCAGTAGCCTTTCTGATGAAGAAAGGCTATTTTATTTTGGCGCGCAATTTTCGTTGCAAAAACGATGAAGTCGATATTATCGCTTGGGATCAGGAGAACGAAGAAGTGGTGTTTGTGGAAGTGAAAACGAGACAAGATGTGGAATATGGTACAGCGAGCGAAGCGGTGGATCGACGAAAATTGCACGCTCAAGCAAGAATTGCGGCTGATTATATGCATAAAAAACAGATAAAAAAAGATTATCGGTTTGATATTATTACAGTGACTCAAAGTAGCCAGAAAATCGAACACTTTGAGAATGTGAGTTGGCTCTTTTGAAAAAGATTTGTTATAATGGAAAGTGATGATAACAACCTTATTACAAGTGCTGATTTCGAGTTTAAGTGTCATAGCGGCAGGAGTGGTTTTGGCAACACCAATTTTGAGTCAATACAGATTGCAGTTTTTTGCCGTGTTTTTAATTGGTTTTGTCTTAGTGAATCGCTTGACTAGAAAACAAAGCTTGGATTATAGAGTCATTTTGGAAAAAAGGAGTCTGACTTGGTCTTGGCAATTATTCTTTGCGGGAGCGGCCATTTTGCTAATGATCGGTGGAACCGGCGGCTTGGCGAGCTGGCTTTTACCCTTGGTTTTTGTTTATTTACTATTTCTGAGTCTAGTGAACGGTTGGTTACCGACGATCATAACGACTGGTTTGATGATATTTTTTTTGTATGCGCAAACTGGAAATTTTGGAGCGGATAATTATGGTGCGATTTTATCAATTGTAGTGTTTGTGCCGATTGCTTTTTTTGCGCAGAAATATTATGTCAGATTCGTGCGGGATCAAGAAGAGCTAAAATTGGAACGAGAAAAAATTACCTATTACAATTTATATGCGGAAAAACAACAAAATGAATTATTGACTAGAGAAAAAAATAAAGCGAATGAAGAAGATTGGAACAACAAGAAGAGTGAATCAAAATTGGTACAAGCTCTGATTCCGCAAATTGACGAACTGCAGAAAGAAAGTCGGTTTCCTGAGAATCAGCTGGTAGTGAGCGCTCGCCTAACCAAAATTGGCTTGGCTTTGCGAAGATTTCTAAAAGAAGCGGAAGAGAAAAAGTAAAATAAAAATTAATCAGCTTGAGAGGGTTTTGAGAGTGATTTTCTGCGGTTTTCTTGCAAGCGAGAGAAAGGCTTTCTTGTTTTAAAATAAAATCAAGTTTATAAAGTAAAAGAAAGACCTATGACAGATAATTCTATGCCTAAAGAAGAACACTTGACTCTAATGGAAGCACATCATGAATTAAGAAGCTGGCTGCTGATTTTGACAATTGTAGTGGCAATAATGGCGATAGCGATGATTTTTTTGAGTGTGTTTGTAATTTCCAAACATTATGATAATTTGGACAACCGGACTTATACTCATGGACGGTTGAATAATTTGGAAGACTCAATGAAGACAATGGATAAAGATATGAGGGATATGGATAAAAGACAAACAACGGAAATGGAAAATTGGAAAATGATGCAGAATGGTGGCGATGCGAGCAAAGGGGCGCAAATGATGGACACGCAGGGAAAAAACGCGACGAAAGTGCCGATGACTGATATGCAAAGAGAAGAAGCGACAACATTGCCGATGAATAATGTGGATAAACAGGATAAAATGACTCAGCCAGCAATGAGAAATTAAAGATTGGAAGGGCGGAGAGTAATAAGCGGCGGTTGATTAAAATCAACCGCCGCTTGTGTTTTTCGTTTTATGTTCCTGTTTTATTTTTCGTTTTCTCTCCCCTACTCTATGAAAGTCACCCGAAAATTGACCCTTGACATTTAAGTGTGAATCATTTATATATTTATCTATATTTATTGTTAGTTTTTAATATAGAAAGATAAAACATGGCTATCACTTTGTATAAAAAGCAAAAACAAATTTATGATTATATTTGTCAATATATTCAAAAAAATGAATTTGCACCCACGCTAAAAGAGATTGCCGGTGCTATGAATGTTAGCTCGGTGGCGACGATTCATGAACATCTGCATACTTTAGAAGAGAAAAATTTAATTCGGCGCAATAAAGGGAAAAATCGGTCCATTGAATTGGTAAATCGTACTTTTGTGCGTTTAACGGAAGGTGTGGATTTGCCAATCACTGGTTTTATCAGTTTAAATGCGCCGATTACGCCCAATGTGCGACAAGACCAAACTTTTCGGGTGTCGCCAGAATTAATCACGGGCAAAAAAAGAGCCTTTATTTTGCAAGTGCAAGGAGACGACCTTAAAGAAGATTTATTGGTGGACAATGATTATCTGATTTTGGAAGAGGAAACGGAGATTCTGCCTGGACAAACAGTAGTAGCAGTTTTGGATAATGGAGTGGCAGTGATTAGACGTTATTTTAGAGAAGCGACAAGATTGCGTTTAGAGCCGCTTTATGACCAAGAAGCGATGCCAATTTATGCGGGCAAAGTCAGGCTTATGGGAAAATTAATGGGCGTGATTCGCAAAACTTTCTAAACTAGACAATTGTCCAAAATCAGGTATAATATTTACTCATGTTAGCACGCAGTATTACTTTGGAAGAAAAAGATATTTATAATCAGGCAGTGACGCATCCTTTGCAATCTTGGGAATGGGGAGAATTTAAGAAACTAACTGGACAGAGATTGGAGAGAGTGGGCTTTTTTGATAATGGGAAATTGGTGAGTGCAATTCAAGTAACTTTTCATCAAGCTCCAGGTGGTTATACGGTGGGATATTTGCCAAAAGGGCCGATGCCGGATGAGGAACAAATCAAGGCTGTAGCGCAAATTGCCAAGAAACATCAAGCGATTTTTGTAAAAATGGAACCAAATGTGATGATTCCGGCGGATAGCAAAAATTCGGCTTTTGCGACTATCGATAAATTCTTGACCAGTAGGAACGGGGTCAAAGGAAAACCATTGTTTACACCTTATACTTTTTTGTTGGATTTAAATTGTACGGAAGAGGAGCTTTTTGCGCGTCTGCATAGCAAGACGCGCTATAATATCCGATTGGCGGTGAAAAAGGGAGTGACGATTATCGATGATAGTAGCGAGGGCGGTTTGGAAACTTTTTTACGTTTGTTGCGAGAAACGACAACCAGACAGAGTTTTTATGCACACGACGATCAATATTATCGAGATCTATGGAAAATGATGAAGAATACTGACATCATGCATGTTTTTCACGCGGTTTACGATCAGACGGTTTTGGTTTCTTGGATTGTTTTTCTTTTCAATGGTCGGCTCTACTATCCTTACGGGGCTTCATCGAGTTTGCATCGAGAAGTGATGGCGTCGAATTTAATGATGTGGGAAGTGATCAAATATGGTCACGAACATGGAGCTAAATCTTTTGATATGTGGGGGGCTTTGGGTCCAGATCCAAATCCGAATGATCCGTGGTATGGCTTTCATCATTTTAAAGAAGGTTACGGTGGGAAATTGATGAAGAACTTTGATACTTATGATATGGTTTATAATCCGGCAATGTATAAAGTTTTCAATTTAGCTAATGCATTGCGTTGGAGTGGCTTGCGATTGAAAAAAATGTTGAGTTTCTAATTTAGAAAGGTCTGTTTATGACTGCCCAATACAAAAGAATTATGCTCAAGGTGACGGGAGAGTCTCTTTTGGGTGAGAGAGATTTTGGGATTGATTTTCCAGCGGTTTTGGAATTGGCGAAGAAAATTAAAACGATTAAAGAAACGGGAGTGGAAATTGCAGTGGTAATTGGCGGTGGGAATATTTTTCGGGGTGCGAGTGCGGCTAAAAACGGCGTTGATCGGGCGACCGCTGATTATATGGGGATGTTGGCGACAATTATGAATGGCATGGCGTTAGAAGATGCGTTAACACGAATGGGTGTGCCGACGCGTTTGCAGTCAGCTTTGAGTATGCCGAGCGTAGCGGAGTCATTTTTGCGCAAACGCGCGATTCATCACTTGGAAAAAGGTCGGGTGGTCATTTTGTCGGCCGGGACAGGTAATCCTTATGTGACTACGGACACAGGGGCTTCTTTGCATGCTTTGGAATTACATTGTCAAGTCTTAATGAAAGCAACTAAAGTGGACGGCGTGTATGACAAAGATCCAACTAAATATCCAGAGGCTAAACGTTATGAAAGTATTTCTTTCAAAGACGCGCTGGCACAACGTTTGGAAGTAATGGATAGCGCGGCGATGTCTATGGCGATGGAAAATGACCTTATTATCCACGTTTTTAATTTATTTGAAGATGATAACTTAGCGCGAGTAATTGCCGGCGAAATAGTGGGAACAAAAATTGCTAATGAAGTGGAAACAAAATTTGCCTAATTGACGCTGATTAGTGATTGACAAAATGGTGATTTTGGTTTAATAATAAGAAAATATAAATATTGGTAGTAAAAAGAAAGAAGAAATTATGACCGTGATTGGTATCAATGGTTTTGGTAGAATTGGTAGAACCGCTTTTAAAGTTTGGCTAAAAAAACACACGCAAGAAGCAGAATTGGCGGTAGTGAATACTTCTGGTTCTATGGATGTAGGTGGTTGGGCGCATTTGCTCAAATATGACAGCAATTATGGAACATTAGAAACAGAAATCACAGCGGAAAAAGTCCAAGATGCGAAGGCGGCGACGGCAGAAAATCCTTTGATTGGTTATCTTCACGTTGGTGGTCATAAAGTGGCAGTAACGGCACAAAGAGATCCAACTTTAATTCCGTGGGGCAAATATGGAGTGGAGACAGTCATTGAGTCAACTGGTGTTTTTACGACAGCAGAAAAAGCGGCTTTGCATTTGCAAGCAGGAGCGAAAAGAGTCATTATCACTGCCCCTGCTAAGGGTGAGGGCGTGGATATGTCGGTGATTAGCGTCAAGGACTATGATGGTAGTAATCCAATTGTGTCCAATGCTTCTTGCACCACTAATTGCGTGGCGCCTTTAATTAAAGTTTTGAATGAAAAATTGGGGATTCAAAAAGCTTTATTGAATACGATTCACGCTTATACCGATGATCAAAACTTACAAGATAATTCTCATAAAGATTTGCGCCGAGCGCGCGCAGCAGCGATTAATATTGTGCCGACCAGCACAGGTGCGGCAAAAGCGGTTGGAACAATTTATCCTGCTGTGAAGGGTAAATTTGATGGAGTGGCAATTAGAGTACCAGTGAAGACTGGGAGCTTGTCAGATATTGTTTTTGTTAGTAATCGACCAACGACAATCGAAGAAGTAAACGAAATTTTGTTTGCGGCGAGCCAAAGTCCGGAGTTTAGCGGGATTATCGCGACGACGGACGAGCCAATTGTGAGTAGCGACATTGTCGGCCGAAGCGATTCTTGCATTGTGGATTTAGGTTTGACCAATGTAGTGGAAGGTGATTTGGTAAGAGTAGTGGCTTGGTATGACAATGAATGGGGTTATTGTAATCGCTTGGTGGAACAAGCGGTCAAAGAAATTTAAGAGATAGAAAGTAACATTATGGCAAATACAAGTGAAGAACTAGCAAACCAAGCTTTGGATCAGGTAAATGATTCTGATAAAGCGGAGGTGGAAGCGTCTAATAAAATTGCGGAAACACTGAATGCGCTGCAAGGAGTGATCGAGCGAAATGCGCGCGAATTGCAAGAGCTGGAAAAAACTATGCGAGAAAAACGAGAAATGCTGAAAAGCATGATTGATAATAATTCGCAAATTGGTGAAGTAGAAGCGAAAGTGAAGGCGGCGACAGATGAATTGAAAGAAAAGAAAGCGAAAATCGCAGCTGATCCAGCGACGGTGTCTTTGAAATTACAATTGGCGGAATTGTCGCAAAATAAAAAAGAAGTGGAAGAAACTCTATCTGATCATCTGGTAAACTATTATCAATTGACTGGTAGCACGAGTTTTGATACCGCAGACGGTGATCAGTGGGAATACAATATTAAAGCCAGAGTCAAAGCGAAGAAAAATTAGTAACAAGGACTTTCTGGGACTAAAAGGGACTTTTTAGGACTTTTTGGGACTTAAGCAGAAGAGAAGGGACGGAGGGGAAATGATACAGCTATCGGTGGTGATTAACACTAAAAATAGTGAGAAGTATTTGCGCCAAACTCTCACTAGCGTCAAGGGAATTGCGGATGAGATTGTGATTGTGGATATGAAGAGTACGGATAAAACCTTGACGATTGCGGAGAAGTTTGGCGCGAGAGTGTTTCAGTTTCCTGAAGCAGACATTGGTTTTGTCGAACCGGCTCGAGAATTCGCTTTTGAAAAAGCCCGTGGAGAATGGATTTTCTTGCTTGATAGTGATGAAGATATCAAGCCGGAATTGGCTCATTTGATTAGACAAGTGGTGGAAGGCGATCATACTCAAGTGGAAATTGCGGAGGCGTATTTTATCGCTCGAAGTAATATTGTTTTTGATCGAGCGATGACTGACACTGGTTGGTATCCAGATTATCAGCTGCGCTTGTGGCGTAAGGGGGCAATTCGATGGCTGCCAACAATTCACAGTGTGCCGAAAATAATTGGTAAATCGGCTTATTTCCCCAAAGAAGATCGAAATTTAGCGATTGTCCATCACAATTATCAGACTATAGAACAATTTATCGAGCGCAGTAATCGTTATTCGAGCGTACAAGCGGAAACGCAGCTGAAAGCTGGCAAAAAGAAAGACGTGGGACCGGAAGAAATGTGGCAAGTTTTCTTTGGCGAATTTTGGCATCGAGCTTTTGAGACGAAAGGAATACTGGAAGGCAATCACGGTTTACTGTTGTCTTTGTTACAGGCGGAAAATGAGCTTTTGGTACAGGCGAAAGTGTGGCAGGCGCAAAAATTCCCGGTGCGACTGTTGACGACAAAACAGTTGCGACTTTTGCGCCGGAAATTTCAAGCAGAAAGTCACTATTGGTGGGCGCAGCTGATGGTGGAACAAACTACGGGAATCAGTCGTATTTATTGGCAGCTGCGCCGAAAATGGAAGATTTAGCGGTATAATAAGTTTATTATGGATAAAATCGCTGCTATTATCGTCCATTACAATACTGATGAAGATACTAAAGCTTGTTTGGAAAGTTTGAGCCAAATAGAAGAAACGAATTTTCAGCTGCAAACGATTGTGGTCGACAATGCGTCCAAAGAGCATTTCAACTTGCCAAAAAAATACAAAAATGTGGAGCTGATTCGCAGCGATACCAACTTGGGTTTCACCGGTGGGAACAATTTGGGTTTTCGATATGCGGTGGAACATTATAATCCAGATTATTTTTTATTACTTAATTCAGACACTTTAGTAAAAAAAGATTTTTTAGTGCAATTACATCAATGTCTGCAGGAAAATCCACAGGCGGGTTTAGTAAGTCCGAAAATTTATTTTGCGCCAGGCAATGAGTTTCATTTGGCAAGTTACAAGAAAAATCAACTGGGGAAAGTAATTTGGTTTGCGGGCGGAGTGATTGACTGGCGGAATTTACAAACTTTTCATCTTGGGGTGGACGAAGTGGACAGAGAACAATTTGATAATTTGCAAACTTTTGATTATGCTAGCGGTTGTTGTGTGTTGATTAAAAGAGAGGCGTTGGCAGCGACGGGAATTTTTGATGATGACTTCTTTCTTTATTACGAAGATACCGATTTAAGTTTGCGTTTAAGAGAAAATGGTTGGGAACTGAGATTCTGTCCGCGAGCGGTGATTTGGCATAAGAATGGCGGTTCGACGCAAGGTTCTGGCTCACCGCTGCAAAATTATTATCTGACTCGCAATCGCCTACTCTTTTTTTATCGTCACGGCACTTGGAAAAATAAACTCAGAACTTGGCGTTTAGCCTGGCAGTTATGGAGAAAAGGTGACAAAGTAGAAAAAAAAGCAGCTTGGAATTTTTTTGTGCGTAAATTTGGTAAGGAAGTAGTGGTCTAATAAATCATTATTTGATATAATTAACTTATGGAAAAACTAAAGGATTTAACGGTAGTAGTGATTGCGCATGATGAAGCGAATAATTTGCGGCAATTGTTACCGCTTTTGGAGTTTGCAGGACGGGTGATAGTGATTGACAATAATTCGACCGATGAGACGAAAGCAGTAACGCAAGCGGCGAAAGCGAGCTATTTTTTGTGTGAAGAAACTTCTTTTGCCAAAGTGAGAGATTATGCTTTGGGTTACGTCAAGACAAAGTGGATTTTTTATCTAGATGCGGATGAGAGAGTAACGCCAGCGTTGGCAAAAGAAATAGCAGAGAAAATGAAGGAAAACCAGTGTGCGGCGTTGCAAATGAGACGGGAAAATTTTTGTTATGGCGAAAAACTGATGCATGGAGGTTGGGAAAATGATAAAGTGACGCGAGTTTTTCGCCTAGATAATTTCAAATCGTGGCGAGGAGAAATTCATGAGTCACCAAATTATAAAGGTGAGACGTGTTTCTTATCGGAAGCGCTTTTGCATTTTACTCATAAGGATACGGCAAGCAATTTACGCAAAAGCGCAGCTTGGACAATTAAAGAAGCCAAATTACTAGCGGCGGCAAAAACAACACCACTAGTGACGAAGAAAACAATTTGGCGCAAAGGACTAATGGAGTTTTATCGTCGTTATTATCGTGACAATGGCCGCAAAGACGGTATGACTGGTTTTGTGGAAAGTCTAGTGCAAGCCATGAATCGAATGTTTGTGTATATTCAAGTCTGGGAATTACAACAAAAACCAACTATCGCTGATAAATATGCCAAGCAAGAAAAATATCTTGACCAAGCTTGGCAAAAAGAAAAATAAGTGAAATCAAGTTTATGAAAATTGTTTTTTATTCTCCTTATGTGCCCGATCACTTCGGCGGCGGAGAACAATATTTTTTTAGCGTTGCTTTGACTTATGCGCAAAAACATCGAGTTTTTATTGCTTTGCCGGCAAATATTGACGAAAAAAGAATTCCGGAAATTCAAGAAAAATATCAACAGTTTTTGCATCGAGATATTAGCAGCTTGAAATTTATTGTTAGTCCTTTTGGGAGTAATAATAAACGGTGGCAAAAAATTTTTTGGACAGCTAAATTTGATAGTGTTTATTTTGTGACTGATGGAAGCGCTTTTTTTTCTTTAGCAAAAAAAAGCATTATGCATATTCAAGTGCCCCTAGCAATGAAAAAGAAAAGTGTGTGGGAAAAAAGCAAATTTAAAACTTTTTCTGTCATTAATGCTAATTCGCAATTTACCAAAAAAGTGGTGGAAAAATATTGGGGAATTAAAGTCAATTTAGTCTGTCAGCCAGGAGTGGAAACTAGTAATTTCAATTTACCAGTCGGTCAAAAAAAAGAAAAAGTAATTTTGAATGTCGGGCGTTTTTTTGATCAATTACACTGTAAAAATCAATTAGTAATGGTGGAGTTTTTTCGAACTTTGATACAAAAATTTCCACAGGAAATGCAGGGTTGGAAACTAGTTTTGATTGGACAAGTGGAAAGTAAATCTTACGTCAATCAAGTGAAAAAACTAGCTAAAGGTCTGCCAGTAGAAATTATTACTGATGCGAGTTTTGAAACTTTGCAAAAGAATTATTGGCAAGCGGCAATTTATTGGCACGCTACTGGTTTCTATGATGATCCAATTAAAAATCCAGAAAAAATGGAACATTTCGGAATTAGTACGGTGGAAGCAATGGCGGCTGGCTGTGCACCGGTGGTAATTGCTAAAGGTGGGCAATTGGAAATTCTTGGACGAGATTTACAACATTTAGCCTGGTTAACTGAAAATGAATGCCTAAGGAAAACGATGAATTTAATCAGACACCCGGAATTACTAAAAGTGACGAGCGAATTGGCGAAAGAAAGAGCAGAAAAATTTAACTTAAAAGTTTTTGAAAGAAAGTGTTGGCAACAATTGGAAACTAAACATAAAAAAGGCAAAACGGGACAATAATATGACGACAGAAACTAAAATAAAAATTAGTTTTGTGATTCCAAGTTACCGAGGATTGAAATTATTGCAGGAAAATTTGCCTTTAATTATTGCTGAAGCAGAGGCAGGTGATCAGATTATTATTGCTGAGGACGGTCCAGAAGAGGAAGAAAATATCAAAGAGCATCAAATGGGGTTGGAGAAGTTGAAGGAGATGGCTGTGGCAAAAAAAGTCGACTGGCTTTTTTTGCCAGCAAAAGAAAATGGTAGATTTGCAGTTAATGTCAATAAAGCAGTAGAAAGAGTGAAACACGAATTTTTCTTTTTACTAAATAATGATGTCCAAGTGCAAAAAGGAGCACGAGAAAAATTGCTGTCCATGATGATTCAAGATGAAAGAGTTTTTGCGGTGACGGCGAAAGAAATTGAAGCCAAAACTGGTCAAATTGGCGGTAGAAATAAACTCTGGTTTGAAAAAGGACGGTTTTGGCACAGTCGAGATGAAAAATTAAATGAAAGTGGAGAGACAGCTTGGGCTTGTGGTGGGAGCAGTTTGTATCGGACGAGTGTATGGAGAAAACTTGGAGGTTTGGATAAGCGCTATTATCCGGCTTATTGGGAGGATATAGATATTTCTTCGGCGGCAAAAAAAGCTGGATACAAGGTGCTTTATTCGCATAAAGCAGAAGTGATTCATGCTCACGAAACGACTAATGAAAGTGTCTTTGGGCAAGAAAAAATGGCGAGGATTAGTTGGCACAATGGCTCGCGTTTTACTTGGAAAAATGGCACGACCAAACAAAAATTGAGTTTTTTAATTACTTATCCTTATTGGCTGATAAAACAATTTCCAGCGCTTAAATGGTGGCCGTTAGTGTTGGTTTTTGCTTTTTTAACGCGTTTTATTGCTTTGGGACAAGTGCCGTCAGGTTTGACTGTGGACGAAGCAGCAATTGCTTATAATGGTTATGGTATTTGGACACAAAGAAGAGATGAATGGCTAAATCGCTTGCCAGTTTCTTTTCGTTCTTTTGGCGATTATAAAGCACCGCTGGCGATTTATGTTAATGCGGTTTCAACCGCGATTTTCGGTCTGACGCCTTGGGGTATTCGAGCGCCGTTTGCTGTGGCAAGTGTTCTATCGGTGTTGTTTTTGATGCTTTTAGTGGAAAGATTGTGGCGGGACAAAACGAGTAAAAGCATTTTTTATGCGGCAATAGCGGGTTTTTTAATGAGCGCGACGCCATGGCATATACATTTTGGGCGGTTGGGTTTTGAAAATAATTTTGCTTTATTATTGGTGCTAATGGGTGCTTATTTTTTATTAGCGCAAATAAAAACAGAGCGAAATGTCAAAGGCGAATTGATGACAAAAAAATGGTTTTCTTGGCGTTTATTGGTCAGTGGCATAGCTCTAGCATTGTCATTGTATAGTTATCATAGTACTAAAGTTTTTCTGCCGTTTTTTCTAATCGCGATATTGGTGGCGTATGGACGGTATTGGAGGCAAAATTGGCGGCTGCTAATTTTGCCAGTGATTATCGCAGGCGTAATGCTGCTGCCATTACTAAAAGACAGTTTCTACGGGGAGGGGTTGACGAGAGCTAATAGTTCTTATTTTACTGATGCCGAATTGACGCTGGGAGAAAAATTTCAGTTATTAGGCAAAAGTTTTTTAGCTCATTGGACGCCACAATTTTTATTTTTGGGTCAGCTAGGTGCGGTTGGAACTGAAGGAGAGTCTAATTTGCGGCACGGAGATGGGGTTGATGGAGTTTTGAATTGGCCGATGTTATTTTTACTAATTGTGGCAGGAGCTAGTTGGATAAGATGGAAAGTGGTGCGGAGAGATGAGGCGGAAATTTATGGTTGGGGAATGATATTCTGTGTTTTGGGGTTTTTGCCGGCAGCAATGACGACACAAGTGCCACATAATAACCAAGGTTTTTTGGCTTTGCCGGGATTTGTAATTTTGGCAACGGTAGGAATCATGGTGTGGGAAAAATGGTGGCGGCGACATCATGAATTTTATCAAAGTTTTGCTTTATTAATTTTGATTTTGGTCGGAGTGAGCTTTCTGAGCTATCAAAGAAATTATTATCAAATTTTTGCTGCTAACGAAAAAATGATGTCGCCGCCTAATAACTCAAAAGTATTGATGACAAGCGATAAATATAATAATCAACATAAAATCGTCAGTCGATTATTTGCGCAAAATCTCAGGGAAGCTTTTACTTATACACATGAGCGGGAAAAACAATATCAGCAAATTGTGGTCGCAGTAGATTTTGAGCAGACTTATATTTATGCTTTGCTGGCAAGAAAAACGAAACCGGAGGCATGGCAAGGAGGAAGTCTAAGCGCAAAATATTTATTTTTGCCAGAAATTAATGCTGGAGAATTGGAGAGAAAAAATTCATTAATTATGGTGAGTCCAAACAAAATCAAAGATAACGAACACTTCAAAGAAATAAAGCCGCTCAAGGTTTTTTATGATTTAAATGGAGAGCCGAATATTATTATTTATGAAAGCTTTAACTAAATTCTGTCGTCAACATTGGTTTGGTTTATTGGAAATAGTGATTTTGTTTTTGGGAATTTTATTTCGACTATATCAATTTAATTTGGTGCCAGCAGCTTTATATTGGGAAGAAGCAGCTTTGCTTTATGATGCTTATAGTTTGAGCGAAACTGGACATGATATGCATGGAAATTTTCTGCCGATTCTAGCGGTGGAGAGTTTTGGTGATAATAAGCCGAGCGGATATTTTTATGCTCTAGTACCGCTGATAAAAATTTTTGGGGTTCAAGATTGGGTGGTGAAAATGCCAAGTTTATTGGCGGGTATTTTTATTATTTTTATGAGTGGTAAATTGTGGCAAAGTTTTTTTTCAAAAAAGGGAAAGACGAAAACTAATTGCTGGAGCTTAGTAATAATGTTGCTCGTAGCTTGTAATCCAAGTTTGATTCATTTAAGTCATGTTGGTTTTGAAACCAATTTAGGCTTGGCATTTTTAATGTTGGGAATTTGGTGTTTGTGGACAATAAAAGAGAATCGTCGGGTGATGACTTGGCAATTCTGGGGAGGAGAAGTGTGTTTATGGTTGAGTTTCTACACTTATCATGCTTATCGGATTGTGGCGCCGCTTGTGGGATTGTATTTAGGAATAAGATTTGTTTGGCAGAAAAGAAAAGAGTGGCAGAGTTGTTGGCGTTTATGGCTGGGTGCGGCGATATTGACTGGAGTTTGCGTTTTGCCTCTTATTGGAGGTGGAAATAACGAAGCTTTGACGAGTCGTTTTCAGGATACCACGATTTTTGGAAATTTGGATTTGATTATAAAAAGTAATGAATGCAGAGCAACTCATGAAGATTTTTTGGCAAAATTTTATTGTCATCGTTATGTCTATTTTGCTGGATTCATTGGCGAAAGTGTGGGCAGAGTTTTGAACCCGCAAGCATTATTTTGGCAAGGTGATGGACAATTGCGTCATAGTCCGGGACCATGGGGATTTTTTTATCCGTTTGAATTGGTGTTTTTAGGTGGGGCGATTTTTTTTCTAGTGAAAAATTGGAAAAAAAATCGCCCTGTGTTTATATTCTGGGGTTTTTGGTTGTTAGTAAGTTTAATACCAAGTTTACTAACTTATGACAACCCACATTTACTGCGAAATCTAGCTGGTTTACCAGTTTGGTTAATGATTTTTACTTTGGGAATCAGACAATTAGATGAAGGTCTGTTGCCTTGCTTAAATGACAAAAAACTAATTAGAGATTGGCAGAGGTTATTCTTCATGCTTTTATCGACGTGGTATTTGATGTTTGTGGCTATCTTTCTGCGTTATTATGGAACGACTTACAGAGAGCAATCAAGTCGTGATTGGCAAAATGGTTACAAGCAAGCCATGAAGGCGCTGAAAACTTTGCAAGAAAAATATCCCAATTTACCTTTTTATATTACTGATGACTTTGGACGGCCAAGTATTTATTATTTCCTTTACGCGGGGATAGAGCCAGAGCAAGTGCAGAGAGCAAAAAATGAAAAAATGCTACAAAGTGAATTTATGACTTGGAATGAGCAAGAGTCGGCTTTTGGTGGACCAATGAATGCAAATCGGGAACAAGTGGTGGTTTTAAGTGAAGCCGACTGGCAGATTTTGACGAGTGAAAGTAGTCAAGCGGCTGAGTTGTTAAAAGAGCAGATAGATGTAAATGATTTGGATGGAAAATTAAATTTCCGAGTGGGACACTGGCTGGGAAAAAAATAGAAAAAAGAAAAATAAGAGGAACTTTGAATGAGAGATATGAGGCGAAAAATATTTTTATATTTTTCGCCTAATTTGGACGAGCGGAAAAGTAAAACTATGATAAAATAGCCATAAGCAAAAGTAAAAGGGAAGGCGGATTAATGACAGACAAAATTTTTGATTTAATTAAAGAAGAAGAAAAGCGCCAAAAAGAAAAGATTGGGTTGATTCCATCGGAAAATATTATTTCACCGGCGGTGGCAGAAGCTTTGGGAAGTTGTCTCAGCAATAAATATAGTGAAGGTTATCCAGGCGCGCGCTTCTATGAAGGTAGTCAGGTGATTGATAAAATCGAAACAGAAGCGCGCGAGAGAATCAAAAAATTATTTGGCGTTCCTTATGTAAATGTCCAGCCTTATTCTGGTTCGCCAGCAAATAGTGCCGTGGAGTTTGCAATTATGGAAGACGGTGATACACTTATGGGCTTAAAATTGTCTTGTGGTGGTCATTTGACACATGGACATCCTAAGGTGACTTTTTCGGGAAGATTTTTTAAGACAGTGCAATATGGAGTGGATGAAACGGCGCATATCGATTTTGATGAAGTAAGACGATTAGCGAAAGAGTGCAGACCAAAATTGATTATTGCTGGTAATACAGCTTATCCGTTTGAATTAGATTTTGCTAAATTTAGAGAAATTGCAGATGAAGTAGGAGCTTATTTGCTCGCTGATGTTTCGCACATTACGGCTTTGATTGTGGCTGGAGAGCATCTCTCCCCTATTCCCTATGCCGATGTAGTGATGACGACGACACATAAAAGTTTTCGTGGGCCGCGAGGAGCGATGATTATGGTGACGGAGAGAGGTTTGCAAAAAGATCCTGACTTAGGAAAAAAGATTGATAAAGCGGTATTTCCTGCTTTACAAGGTGGACCGCATAATGCGACAACGGCAGCGATTGCAGTGGCGGCAGCTGAAGCAAGTACAGTAGCTTATAAAAAATATGGTCAACAAATCAAGAAAAATGCTCAAGCTTTAGCAGAGGCTTTGAAAAAAGAGGGCTTAAAGTTGGTGGGTGATGGTACACAAACACATTTATTAATTATTGATTATACTGAAACAATGCCAGGAATGGGGGCATTAGCGGCTTATGCTTTAGATGTGGCTGGAATTTATGCTAATAAAAATACGGTGCCTGGGGAACAAGGCTCACCAGTTTATCCTTCGGGAGTGCGTTTAGGAACGCCGTTGGTGACGACACGCGGGATGAAAGAAAAGGAAATGCGACAAATTGCTCAATGGATTGCGAGAGTGAGTGCGATTGTAGGAAAAGTAAAACTGCCAGCAGAAAAAACAGAAAGAAAAGCTTTTGTAAAGTCAATGAAGAAAAGTTATGAGACTAATCCAGAGTTGCTGGAGATTTTTGGCGAGGTGAAGGAATTAACGAAAAACTTTCCTCTATTTGCAAGTTAAACGTGATTTGAGTATAATAGTGACTGATGCAAGAGATAACGACAAATACTGATCCGAATCAACTTTTGTTGCGGGAAATTAATGGTTTGCGGGAAAGGTTGGCAGCGGCGACAATGCCTGAAGCGGTGCGAGAAAAAGCGCAACGGGATATTTTTGGTCTCGAACGGTCAATTCAATTTGGTAATTATGATGAGAAATATGAAATCGTCACTCGTTATGTGGATTGGTTGACTAAAATTCCTTGGAATAAAGAAACTAAAGACAGGCTGGACATCCAAGAGACGCAGAAGATTTTTGATCAGCATCACTATGGCATGCAAGAAGTAAAGAATCGGTTTTTGGAATATGTTTCGATTCTGAATTTGCAAAAGAGACAAGACCCGGATAAAGTTTTTCGGGCGCCGATTTTGCTTTTAGTTGGTTTGGTGGGTACGGGTAAAACTACTTTCGCTTATTCTTTGGCGGAGGCTTTAGGACGTTATATTGTACGGATTCCTTTTGGCGGTATGAATAGTGCGCGAGAATTGCGTGGTTGGTCACGCTTGCATTTGGAGGCTGAACCTGGACGGGTGATTAAAGGTATCGCTGAAGCGGGAGTGCGCAACCCAGTAATATTGCTGGATGAAATTGATCGGTGTACTGAAGACGCGCGAATGGATATTATGGGTGTGCTAGTGGAACTTCTGGATCCGGCGCAGAACAAAGCTTTTGTGGATAATTATGTTGATTATCCAGTAGATTTGTCGCATGCGATTTTCTTGGCGACGGCAAATAATACGAATAATATTGCTACTGCGGTAATGGACCGGATGGAAAAAATTTCTATGCCTTCTTATTCTGACCATGAAAAAGAAATGATTGCTAAGAATTATACTTTGCCGAAGTTGTTTACTAATGCTGGCTTAAAGCCTGAACAAATTCATATTGCTGATGATTTATGGCCGCAGATTATTCGGCCTTTGGGCTATGACATGGGTATCCGGACTTTGGAGCGGAATTTGGATAATCTGGTGCGGAAAGCGGTGCGGATTATGGTAGAGCGTGGTTTTAATGAGATTTGGGTCACTAAAGATAATGCGAAAATTTTCTTGCCACAATATTGATGAGAGTAGTCTGGCAAAAGAATTATGTTTCTAAATTAATAAAAAGAGGTTAAATTTAAATTGATGGCTTAGAGTTGAAAAGTTAAAAATCAGGCGCTTGGCTGTGAGAGCCAAGCGCCTGATTGAAAGTTTTTTAGGAAATTGAGAGTTTCCAGTAATTAGTAAATAGTAAACAGCAAATAGGGCTGCTGACTTTTTTACTAGTAGCTTTACTCAACCACTTCCCCTTCCACCACTTCCCCTTCTTGAGCGGCAGCCTTTTCTTCTTTGGCTGCTTCTCCAGGAGCATTTTCACCAGTTGGTGGAGCTGTTTCGGTTTTATTGTCTGCTTGTTGAGCCTTTTGCATCGCTTCGCCGAGCTTCTGAGCGCTGGTCAAAGTTTCTTGAGTCGCTTTGTCTAAATCGGCTTTAGTCGCGTCTGGAGCGTCAATGAGCTTTTTCAATTCAGCGATATTATCCTCAATCTTCTTTTTATCGTCAGCGTTTTCGAGCTTATCACCATAATCATGAAGTTGTTTTTCCATTTCAAAAACGACACTGCTAGCTTGATTTTTGGCTTCTACCAATTCTTTTTTCTCTTTGTCAGCTTCAGCATTCATTTCGGCATCCTTCTTCATTTTATCGATTTCTTCATCTGATAAGTTGGTAGAATTAGCGATAGTGATATTGGCTTCTTTGCCGGAAGTTTTATCTTTGGCGCTAACTTTCAAGATACCGTTGGAATCAATGTCAAATTTGACTTCAACTTGAGGAATGCCTCGGGGCGCTGGAGGAATACCGTCGAGAATAAAGCGACCGAGAGATTTGTTGTCGATAGCCATTTCTCTCTCTCCTTGGAGAACGTTAATCTCGACACTGGTTTGATTATCGGCAGCAGTGGAAAAGACCTGATTACCGCTGGTAGGAATAGTGGTATTGCGATTGATAATTGGAGTGCGAATACCGCCCAAAGTCTCTACACCCAAAGTCAAAGGAGTGACGTCAAGTAAAACGACATCTTGAACATCGCCAGCGATAACACCGGCTTGAATGGCGGCGCCAATGGCGACCACTTCATCAGGATTAACGCCTTGATGTGGCTTTTTGTCAAAAAACTTCTCTACTTCACTAACCACTTTTGGCATTCTAGTCATACCACCGACCATGACAATATCACCGATATCACCGATTTTAATATTGGCGTCTTTGAGGGCTTTTTTCACTGGAACGAAAGTACGAGCGATAAGATCGTCGGTAAGTTCTTCGAGTTTGGCGCGAGTCAGACTCATGGTTAAATGTAATGGTTGACCGTCGTCGCCTTGAGTGATAAAGGGCAAATTGATTTCAGTTTGCATGACGCTACTGAGCTCAATTTTGGCTTTTTCAGCGGCATCCTTGACCCGTTGCAAGGCTTGAGGATCTTTGCTTAAATCTTTGCCATTTTCTTTTTTGAATTCAGCGATAATCCAGTCGATGATTTTGGCATCGAAATCATCACCACCAAGGAAAGTGTCACCATTGGTTGATTTGACTTCAAAAACGCCGTCGCCAATTTCCAAAATGGAAATATCAAAAGTACCACCGCCGAGATCGTAAACGGCGATAGTGCGATTGCCTTTTTTATCAAGACCATAAGCTAAGGCGGCAGCAGTTGGCTCATTAACGATCCGTTCCACTTTTAAGCCGGCGATTTCGCCAGCTTGTTTAGTTGCTTGGCGCTGACTATCGTCAAAGTAAGCGGGAACAGTGATGACGGCTTTGTCAACGCTGCCGCCTAAATAACTTTCCGCATCCGCTTTAGCTTTTTGCAAGATTTTGGCGCTAATTTCTTGAGGAGTCATTTTTTTGCCATTAATTTCAACGACAGCCATGCCGTCTTTACCGGCTTCTACGGTGTAAGAAACGTGTTTAATAGCGTTTTGAACGGCAGGAGAATTGAATTTTTGACCCATGAAACGTTTAATAGAATTAACGGTGTTTTTAGGATTAAGAACCATCTGCCGTTTAGCGGTGTCGCCCACGGCCACATCATCACCTTTGAAACTAACAATAGATGGAAAAGTATTGCGACCTTCGGCAGTAGGAATTACTTTGGGAGCGCCGCCTTCCATGACAGCAACAGCACTATTAGTAGTCCCTAAATCAATACCAATAATTTTGGACATAAAATGTACCTTTCTTTTTTTATTTTTAATAATTTACTTGAGGTTATCAAACCTCATTTAGCAATTCTAGCACTCTTCTGCTAATTTGTCAAGCACTAAAAATGCTCGACTGCTAAACTGTTATTTTACTCTTTTTATATCAGAATCACAAGCTTGCAAAGGCTTTACTTTTGCATCAAGAGAGACAAATCTTGTATGAATGATAGATAACAAGTCAGGAGTTATTGGCGCAAGTTTTTAAAGTCAATGATTTTAAGTATCGGCGGCACTACATATAAAAACTTGCGTTGAAGACAAAATTGTGCTATTATGAAAGGTAAAGGAAATAAGAAAATCATGATGAAAAAAAATCAAGCTTTTACTTTGATTGAATTAATGATAGTGGTGGCAATTATCGCGCTTTTGGCGACTATGGGAATCAGCAGCTACTCTAATGCGGTGAAAAAAGCGCGTGATGGAAAAAAGAAAGCCGATATTCAGACGATTGCTACGGCTTTAACTCTGTATCGAGGAGACGAAAGAGAATATCCTGTGAGTTTAGGAGATCTGGCAACGAAAAAATATTTGGCAACGGTGCCAGACGCAACAAATGATGATGGACAGGTAAATTATACCTATAAAGTGACTAATAAAGATAATGGCGCTTGTGATAATACAGGAAATAATTTATGTAAAAAATTCATTATTTGCACAGAATCCTTGGAATATCCAAGAGGCAATGCTAATTCTAGTACAAATGATAAATTAACCACTTGTGCTAATGATGATAATGCAGAAGGTAATGCTTGCGTCTATTACTGTGTAGAAAATCAATAATAATTAAGAAAAGTGAACATGAAAAGACAAAAAAATAATCAACAAACTGGTTTTACTCTGGTAGAGCTGCTGGTGGTGTTGGGTATTTTTAGCTTAGTAATGGCATCGCTACTGCAATTTCTGACTAATTTTTTGAATTTGAAATTTAATTCAGAGGCTAGACAGAGGATGAGGAATGAAGCGACTTATGTTTTGGATAGAATAGATTACCTTATTCGTAACGGATTGACGATCCCTGATCTTTGTCGGACGACGGCGGGTGCAGGTGAAGTGACTTTGGGGCAAGTGGCTAATTCTGCCAACACGGTCACGAGTGTACCAGTAGGAAAACAAGGTATTATAGTCAAGATCAAGGAAAATGACGGCACGGAAGTGCGAAAGAAAGTTTATTTAAATAATGAGGGTGTAATTATATTAGTCGATGATGTGACACTGGTAAATGGTGCGGCAACTGGCTACACTAAAGAGATTGCACTAACGGCGAGTGAGGTGGAAACGGCCAAAGCACCGATTATAGTAGAAAATTTAACTTTTGAATGTCGGGAAGATAGTTTTACTAATGGCTTGGTGGTGGAAACAAATTTTGATATGACCGTGCAGCGACAGTCGATGCAAGCAGGTGATCAAAGCGACCTAAATGAACATTTTACTAAAGTAACAGCAGTGAGAAATCGTTTTGATTATTAAAATCTGACAAAAAACGGAAAATAAGTGAGTGGTTTTTTTAAAGATGAAATAAGTGGAGAGGGGAAAACAAGTTTAATAGGCAGCCTCAGTGTCCCTTTTGGCGAAGTCTTGAGTAAGAGTAAGACTTTGTCTGTCGCCATGAAAATTGTCGTAATTTACGGTCACAGAAATTCTAACTCTTTGATTGTCGCTGCACATATTGCTAGAAGTGTAGTTGTTGGTGGGGTTGCCAATATTGCTGATATTAAAGTCGTAAGTATTGCCTGTTTGGCTGGAATTGGCTTGACAAATAGTTAATAGATCATCATTGACAACGCTAGTGATTTTAGGCAGATTAATGCCATTAACATTATTAGCATTAAGCGTGGTTAATCTTTGACAGAAAAAAGCCCAAGAATTGCTGTCGCGGAGGTTGCGGAAAACATCCAAACAAGATTGAGCTTGATTAGTGGCTTGAGAGCGATATTCGTTTTCTTTGAGAGCGCGATTGGTGTAAAGTAGAGTCATGCTCAGAGCGGTGAGAATGACGGAGATAAAGGCGACAGCGACAATAATTTCGATGAGACTAAAGGCGGATTGAGTGGCGTCCAAGCGGAAATGAGTTTGTTTTAGCATTCGTTGTCTCCTGCACAATTGTCAGTAACACATAAACAACCATCGCTGATGATGCCGCCAGTGCTGACGAAAAATTGATAAGCGATACCGTCATCACCGCCTTTGGCATCTTTAAGAACAATTTTGAGTTTATTACTATCGCCGGCAATTTGAGCATTGCCAAAGACGCTATTAAAATTGATGATGGCATTGTTGCTACCGATTGTGGGAGTAAAAGTGGTAACTTCAGCAGTGAAAGCTTCGGGAAGAATAAATTTGAGGCTGGCGTTATAATTGGGCTCTTGTGGTATGTCCTGAGAATCAGGCTGCTCTGGCGAATTTTTTTTGGTGCAAGTGGGAAAACTAGTAAAAGTACGACTAGCTTTATCATAGGTGATTTGCCATGATTGAAGCTTGATACTAAGATTGCCTTGAGCGGTGTTTTGAATACCACAAGGAGAAGCGGTGCCACGATAACCAGTTTTGGCATAGTTTTTGGCTTGATTGATAAAGCTTTGGAGATTGGCAGCAGTCTGTTCTAAAGTTTGACGGTCGCGATAATTAAAAAATTGAGCAATGCCAACGCCAAACATTAAACCGACAATAGCAACTACGATGAGCATTTCAATAAGGGTAAAGGCGGATTTTTTTTTGCTGGGCATTTTGAGCATGGTTAAATTATAGCATATTTGGCGATGAAGTGAAAGTTAGAACTGCTCAGTAATAATGAATTCTGGAGCAATGGATTTTTTTTGGAGAATTTCCTTGACGGAAGTGACCATTTTTTGATTGCCGCAAAGGTAAAATTGAGTGGGTAATGTGAGCGGAAGTTTTTCTAGGTAGTCAGTAATATGCCCAGTGGCGAGCTGCCAATTGGGGCTAGGCTGAGAGACAACGGGGACGAAATTAAAATTGGTATAGTGTTTTTGGAGATCGGCAAAAAAATCAAGCCAAAAAAAATCTTGATCGTGGCGCATGCCCCAGAGAAGGGTGAGCGGGCGGGTCTCAGCGCGATTTTGCAAGAGGTCGGTGAGCATGCTTTTGATAGGAGCAATGCCGCTGCCAGTGGCGAGAAAAATCAGCTCATCGGCAGCAGGTTCATTTTTAATCACAAAATGTCCCAAAGGCAAAATCGCGCTGATTTCTTGACCGAATTCTAATTGACGTAAAAAAGTGGTGCCAGGCCCGCCCGGTTGATGATCAACTAAAAGCTCAAAACTGGAAGTGATGTCTGGACGATCAGACATGGAATAGGCGCGAGCAGTTTTGGGGTCAATTTGTAAGAGCACATATTGTCCGGCTTGATTGTCCATAGTTGATGGCGAGACGAGCTCAAAGCGGTATTGAGAGTAGCGATCGTTATAGTCAAGGCGGTCGCTTAAACGGACTTGATATTTTTGCGGGGTAATGGGCATGAAAGTTTTGCTTTCTAAGTTTTTCTAATTTGTTTTATGTTATAATAACATGTTCTGCGAGAAAAAGTGAATGAATTTTGGTCGCATGGCTCAGTTGGTTAGAGCGCACGATTCACATTCGTGAGGTCCCAGGTTCGAATCCCGGTGCGACCACTAAAATAAATTCTGGTTAATCTAAAAATAAAATTTAAGTTTAAAATTTTTCTTATTGCATTCAGCTGCTTTTTATGTTACACTTTCGTTGTGTTTTACTGATGTAGATTTTTATTAATCAATTGATAATAATTTTGGCTAAAATAAGAAAAAAGTGGATAAAAATGCAGGTAAATAAAAGTTTTAATTTCGATCAGAGCAAAATTAGTGTTATGGGTCAGCAAAATTTCTTGACAAATCAGCAAAATTGTTGTAACACACACACACACACACACACACACACACACACACACAACGATTTTTAAGTGATAGTGAATGCACGATTGGTAAGTGCGGGCAGCAAATTAATTTTGGTTTAGCAATTTGGTTGTCTAAGTTTTACTTCATAGTTTTTTCAATTTTTACTTTTAGATCACGCGCAAGTCTTTTACTTCTACTCTCCCCTCTTTTACTTTTCTTTTTCTTATTTTCTCCATTTACTAATTTAGCTTCTGCAGCCGCAGGTATTACAGTAGATGAAATGCCTCTTGGAACAGTGGTGGTAATAAATGGGATTAAATTAATTAAAATAACTTCTACTAATAAATTTATGGCCATAGAACCTTTTACTGATTGTAATCCACAAACTGATATGCAATGTTTTGATCAGTGTGAGAGCTGGGAAACACCGACTTATGGAACGATGAGTTATTCAAATGCAAATGGACTAAATGCGAGCGCTAGAACTTATTTAACTGATCTTCGTGATGGAAAACAATACGAAGTTCGCAAATTTGCTGATGGTAAATGTTGGATGGCAAATGATTTAATGTATGGCGGTGTGACTGATGCTTGCCTATCAAGAACTACTTATTCAGGTAATGGCTCGACAACGCCTACGGGTAGATTTGGGACTGGCACTTATGGTGATTGTCGTAATTCTCCTGGATATGCGACTTATCTTTATAACTGGCAGGCAGTTATGCAAAATGTAAGTGCTTATTATAATACTACCTATTCTGGACCGACACAAAATGTCCAAGGACTTTGTCCACAAGGCTGGCATGTGCCAACTGGCGGACCAGCGGGCGAACAAGTGGCTTTGGATAAAGCCATTGGTGGGACGGGTGCTAATGGTCAGTCATCTGGTAATGGCTATACTTTTTGGCGGCCAGGGGGAAATTTCTTGGGTACTTATTCTGGTTATTGTACGGCAGATTATGGAGCATTGGGACATCAGGGTGCATATAACGGTTATTGGTCTTCAACTGAAGCTAACGCTACAACTGCTTATTTTGCTTTTGTTTATTACAATGCTAACCATGTGCAACGCTCGACTGAAAAGTGGACTGGATTATCAGTACGCTGCGTCAAGAATTAAATTAGAGAAAAGCAAATTCATCAGCGCGCGAGGTTTTTAACCTCGCGCGCTGAGCAGAAAATGAACAATTAGTCTTCTGATCAAGATAACCCTAAAATAAGTATAAATGCGAAGATACCCAGAAAAAG
>CAYVKW010000016.1:0-24624 GCA_964452285.1 uncultured Pseudomonadales bacterium
CTTTACCAAAAATTTATTTATAAATTTAGAAAAAATCATCTATAATAACAATAATGACTATAGCTAAGAACTTTTTCTTTCAAATGTTTTCGTTCTCTCATTTTCAAAAACAACTTTTTTGTCAGTCCAAATTTTTCTTGCACCTTTTAAGCTACTTTTTTTTAATAATTTTTTTATTAATTCAATCTCTTAAATTTATTTCTGCTGAAACTATTAATTATCAAACCTGTCCTCTAGATAAAGGTCCAGCAAAAACTGTTGCCTCGATTTGCGTTGGCGACTGCCCAAAAAGACAAACAAATTCTTTTTGTTGGCCTGTAGAAGGAAATCTTGGCCAATTTCCTTTTAATCCTACTGGCTCGCATGCTAATGGCGATGCTTTTGATATTAATGGCAATGGCGGTGCCACTATTTATGCTCCAGTGAGTGGTGATTATACTTTTGGCACTGCTCCGCAAGTAGGAACCTGGAAATATAATAATGGCATGCCTGGATGTTATGCCACTGTTAAATTTGAATACAATGGTGAAGAATTACAATTTCGCTTTGCTCATATGCCTTATGAGAATAATGTTGCTCCTGGGGCGGCAGGAGGTAAATGTAAAACTGGAACTTATTATTATAATCAAGGCGATCCTATTGGTGTCGTCAATAGCACTGGTAATAGTTCTGGTAATCACCTTCATTTTGCTATTATTCCAGCCAATAAGGGACAATCTCGTTTCCCAGAGCTATTCTTTCAAGGAGTTGCTGCTACTAGAGAAAATAAAGACAATCTTACCACTATTGTTAATCAAATCCTATGTAAACAATAATTTCTATCAATAAAATATATACTTCATCAGTGAAAAGCATTTGCAAAGAATCTTCTATTCTATAGATTGAAAGCATTTTTCATTGACTCCAATTTATCTTTTTGTTATAATGACCGCAGGCTTTTCAAAAAGAGCCTACTTATATCATGCAAGAACACTTTATCCCTCAGGACATCAGTAATTATCGCTTTCATCTTATTGGTGAGCTTGACCTAAAACAGTTTTTAGAAATCATGGCTGGCGTTGTTCTCGGTTTTTTGGTGTACAAACTCGGCTTGCCTGGTTTTATTACTTGGCCAATAGTTATTCTTTGTGTTGGACTTGGTCTTATTGCCGCTCTTGTTCCTATCGCCGACCAACCTTTAACTCACTGGCTTTCTGTTTTTTTCAAACTCCTTTATTCTCCCACTAAATTTTATTGGCGGCGCTCTAATGTTATCCCCGCCTATTTTACTTACGAATTAAAAAACGAATACAGTAATCTCCTCTCTGAGCCAGAAACATTTAATTCCGCTCTCGTCAAACAACATCGTGCTCTGGACTATTTCACTAGTTTAGAAAAAGAAGCAGAGCGCGACAATCTAGAAGTTTTTGATCAAGAAAACGTCAATTCTGTTCTGAACCAATTTACCACTATTCCAGAAACAAAAGCCAAACCCGCTACACATAAAAAAGTTATTCTTAAGCCCTCAGTTCAAGAAGGTCAATCTCTACGTATCCGTCCGATTATCACTCCTACTCAAGAAAACATCGATTCTTTTCTTAGTAACACTGCTAGTTTTTTCAAACCTACCAAAGTTACCACTAAAATTACCGGTGTCGGCGACAAAAACATTGGTTGGCCCAATTCAACTATCGTTAATAATCAATCGCAAAAAACCGTTTCTCCAGTTTCTTCTGCACCCACCACTGTTAATATTGCTTCCGTTTCCTCTACTTCAATTCCTACCGCCACTTCTCCCATATCCACTGATCCCGCCGCCACCTCTTCTCCAATCACGTCAGTTACTTCTTCCTCTTCCACTAGCGAAAACACTTCTTCCGTCGTCTCTAACACTTCTTCAACTGCTACTATTTCCCCTACGATTACTGCGGCATCCGCTCCAATCACCAGTTCTATTTCCGATGTCACCACTTCACCCAATATTTCCATTTCTTCGACTAAAACCAACATTGTCGGCGATATCACTCCTTTCGCTTCTAACTCTACTTCTACTTCAATCCCTACTAATAAGCGCCCCCCCACTACGTCATCAGTCTCCGCTCCACTTACAAACTCTTCTTCTCCTTCTTCATTTTTCACTCACGAAAGCAGCTCTTTAAATAACATTAACCCCGTTAACTCATCAACTTCCTCTATAACTTCGCCCATCTCCGCCGCCGTTACTGCTTCTTCCGCTCCCAATATTATTTCAGACTCTTCTCTAGCTGGAGAAAAAACTTTTCTTCTTAAAGGTAAAGTTGTTGATTCACAAAACCATCTTATTTCCGACGCCATTCTTAGTGTTAAAGACATGAATGGCAATCTTAAATTCATTCTTCGCAGTGATGAAAACGGCAATTTCATCAGCTCTAGACCACTTGATTTTGGCAAATATGCCATCACCGTTAAAAAAGATAGCTTCGTTTTCCCAGAAACGCTCGCTGAACTCACCGACGAAGGCTTACCTCCTTTTTTGCTAAAAGCCAATTAATTTGTTATAATTTATAAAGAAAAATATGTCTGAAATCAGCTCATCAACCCAAAAATTCATCGATATCTTCGAGATTACCAATGACTTGCTTATTTTAAACAGCGGTCACATCTCGGAAATTATTCAGGTTGGCACCATTAATTTTGGTCTTCTTTCAGAAGAAGAGCAAGATAGTGCCATTTTTGCTTATGCCGGCATTCTCAATTCTCTTAATTTTCCTATTCAAATTATCATTAAAACCCAAACTAAAGATATTACTAATTACGTCAATCATCTTATTGAAGCAGAAGAAAAAGCGAAGAATCCAACTCATAAAGCCCAGATTGCTCGCTACCGCGATTTTATTAAAGACTGGGTCAAAAACAGTAATGTTCTTGATAAAAAATTCTTTGTCAGTATTACCGCTCCTCCAGAAGACTTAGGACTTCTTACAAGCAAAGGTCTTTTTAACAGCTCTGCTCAAGTTAATCTCGACCACTATGAACTTAATCCAATTATCGAAAAAGCTAAAAACTCTCTTGATCCAAAACGAGATCATTTAATTAGTCAATTTGGCCGTCTTGGTCTATCTGCCAGACAAATTTCTACTCAAGAAATCACCAAGCTTTTTTACAATAGTTATAATCCTGACAGCAACGAAGGTGTTGAGCTGATTAATAGTCAAGAATATTCTGCTCCTATTGTTTCAGCTGGTATTGTCAGTCAACAGTTAAAAACAGAAGTCTAAAAAAATGCCATCAATTACCGATTTATTCAAATTTAATCAAAAAAACACCGATTCTATTGCTCAACAAGCTCAGACACAAAAAGAAAAGCTTGTTTTTGAAAAAATCAAAGAATATTCTCAAGGTTTGGTCACCATTCAAGATATTATTTCTCCTGAAGCCATTGAACTCGATTTTACCGAACAAAAAATTAATGCCACTTACACTCGCAGTTTTTTTGTTTCCGGTTATCCTCGTTCAGTTCTCGCCAATTGGCTTTCACCTTTAATCAATTACCCCGCTACTATCGATATCTCCATGTTTATTTATCCCGTTGATAGTGCTGACATTTTAGACAAACTCAAGCGTAAAATTACTGAAATGGAAGCCGAGCTTCAATCAGATCTTAAAGCCGGTAAAGTCACTAATATTGATACTGAAGTTAAACTTGAAGATGCTGTTTCTCTTCGAGAAGAACTCGCCAAAGGTAGTTATAAATTCTTTCAATTTGGGCTTTATCTCACTATTTACGCTAATACTCTCGATGAGCTTGATCGTATTAGCAAAGCCGTTCGTTCCACTCTCGGTGCTCAGCTTATTATCGCTAAACAAGCCACCATGCAGATGGGCGACGGTTTTAAGAATACTCTTCCTATGGGCATTGACCACTTCAAAATCAATCGTAACATGGACACAATTTCTCTTGCTACTACTTTCCCTTTCACTTCTTCAGAACTTTCCATGGAAACAGGCATCATGTATGGCATTAATGAACATAATGACTCTCTAGTTATCTTTGACCGTTTTCAAATGGAAAACGCCAATATGGTTATTTTCGCCAAATCTGGTTCAGGAAAATCGTATACTGTTAAATTGGAGATTATTCGTCAGCTCATGTTTGGTGTTGACGTCGTCGTTCTCGATCCTGAACATGAATATGAACCTTTAGCAAAAAAAATGGAAGGTCAATATCTTAATTTCTCATTTAATTCCAACACTAAAATCAATCCTTTCGATCTTTCCAACCTTTACGAAGAAGGCGAAAATGAGCTTGGACAAAAAATTCTCTCTTTACACGGACTTCTTCGTCTTATGCTTGGAGATATGAGCTCTGAACAAAATTCTCTTTTAGACAAAGCCATCGTCGCTGCTTATAGAGCTAAAGGTATTACTCCTGACCCCGGCACTCAAACCAATGAACCTCCTTTAATGGAAGATCTTTATAAAGCTTTAATTGGTATGGAAATTCCGCCAGCTTTAGATCTTGCTACTCGACTGGAAAAATACATTACTGGCTCTTTCCGCGGTCTTTTTGATCAAAAATCCAACATCAATCTTGATAATCCTCTAATTATCTTTTCCGTTAAAGAGATCGAAGAAGAATTACGTCCAATCGCCATGTATGTTATTCTTGATTTTATTTGGACTAGAGTCAAACGTAAATTCAAAAAAAGAGTCCTAGTCGTTGATGAAGCTTGGTATTTTATGAAAAATCGCGACAGCGCCTCTTTCTTATATTCTATGGCAAAAAGAGCTCGTAAATACTTCTTAGGCGTCACTACTATCTCACAGGACGTCGAGGATTTTCTTGCTAATGATTACGGCAAAGCTATTGTTTCCAACTCTTCCATTCAATTCTTAATGAAGCAATCGAGTGTCTCTTTGCCTGTTCTCGTCGATACTTTCCATCTCTCTCAAGGAGAACAACAGCTTTTGACCGCTGCTGACGTCGGTGAAGGTGTTTTCTTTGCCGGACAAAATCACGTTGCTTTGAGAGTTATTGCTTCCCCAGAAGAACACGAGGTTATTACCACCAATCCAGCTGAAGTTCTTAGAAGACAGCAAGAAGAGGCAGCTAAAGCCGCTAAAAACGCTCTCGGTTCTAATGAAGCTTCAACGGCTTCTTCGACTGATACCAATTTAGACGAGAGCGCCAATCTAGATGAACTTTATCAGTTAATTAATAATTTAGAACAGCAATCTTCTTCAGATACACCTTCTTCTAATCAAGCGGGTTTACCTTCTGCTTCTTCTAGCGTCAACTCTCAAAATCTACCTTCACCTCAAGAGAAACTTGATCCTTATTCCATCGATAGCTATCGTCCACCAAATTCTTAATAGTTCATAGCTCATCATTTATCGCTTAATTTACCACTTGACAAATGTGTAAAACTATGTGTATAACTGCACTCTATGCAAAACGAGAGTTCACTTTCTTTATCTGGAGATCAATTAGATTCCCTTTGGCTAGAAGTTTGCCAAGAGCTTATTGTTCTTTCTTCTCCTTTACTAGTTAATGCTTGGGCCAAGACTAGCCGCTTGCAACAGATAGAAGATTTCGCCGACGGCAAATGGCTTTGTACTTTTGCCTGTCCATCTTCTTTTAATGCTCTCCAATTTGAGAAAAATCTTTCTCCCCTTGTCAAAAACGTTCTCAATCAAAAGCTTGGTCGTCCAATAGAGCTTAAGTTTGTTTTTAATCAAATTCCTGCCCCCTCTTCTTACATACCTCCTCAAGAACCAATCTCTGCACCTACTTCTGTTTCCATTCAGGTTTCTTCTCCGCCAGAAGCAAAACCAGATTTCCAAAATCATCCTTTTTCCAACTCCACTCCTTCTCTCAGTTCAAATTTAGATTTAGATTCTGACACTGAAACCGTTCCTCCAGATAATCAAACGATTTTTTCCACCCAAAAAGACTCTTCATCTTCTTCCACTTTTACCGCTTCCAGATCTTCTTCTTTTCACGATGGTCTTTTTTCATCCTCGGTTGTCAAAGACACTCTTATTAGTCGTGCTCAAACCATTGCTAAAGGCATTGGCCTTAACCCAGATTATAATTTTAATTCTTTTGCCGTCTCCGGCAGTAATGAAATGGCTCACGTCGCCGCTCTTTCCGTCGCCAATGCCCCTGGAGTCACTTACAACCCTCTTTTCTTTTATGGTGGCGTTGGCGTCGGCAAAACTCACTTAATGCAAGCAATCGGTAATCATATTCTTGCTCGTTCACCCGAAACCAAAATTATTTACTGCACCAGCGAAGAATTCACCAATACTATTATTCGCGCTATCCAGAGCAAAAAAACTTATAGTTTTCGCGACAAATTTCGTGCTTGTAAAGTTTTACTCATAGACGATATCCAATTTATTGGCGGCAAAACAGCTGTTCAAGAGGAATTTTTTCACACTTTTAATGCCCTCGTCAAACAAAATTCTCAGATCGTCATTACCAGCGATAAACCTCCTTATGAAATTCCTCTTCTAGAAGACCGTCTTCGTTCTCGTTTTGCCGCCGGCCTCAACGTCGACATTCAACAACCCTCCTTTGAACTTAGAAGTGCTATCCTTCTTGCCAAAGCCAAAGCAAAAAACCTTGATTTACCAATAGAATTAGCCCAAATAATCGCCTCACGCATTGACAGTGCCCGCAAACTCGAAGGCATCGTTATGCAGCTTAAAAGCTATACCGATCTTCAACACTTACCTCTTACCCAAGAGCTAGTTACTCAAGTTCTTGGCACCCAACATCAGCAAGAGCGTCTCAGTCGCCGTTTACAGCCAGGAGAAGTCCTTTCTGCGGTTGCTAATCATTATCGCATTAAACAAGCCGTTATTAAGGGTTCTAAGCGCCAAAAAGACATCATTCGCGCTCGTCACGTCGCTATGTTTCTGCTCAAAGCCGAATTAGATCTCAGTTATAGCGAAATTGGTAAAATTTTCTCCAATCGCGATCACACCAGTGTTCTTCACGCCGTTCAAAAAATTAATGAAGACTTAAAAAAAGACGACGTTCTTGCTCAAGAGGTTGCTGCCATTAAAACTTCCGTTCTCGGCGGCAATCTATAACTTTTCCCGTTTATTTTAAGTTTTCCACTTTTCGGTGGAAAACTCCGTTTATAAACCTGTGTTTTTCTTCGTTGTTTTTTCTGTAAAACTTTCCTCCTCCGTGGAAAACTCTTTTAATTCTTCCACTTTTCCACATTTCTTTTCCACCTCCATCATTGGAGTTTTGCACCACCCACTTCTTTTTCCTCACCAATTATAAAATCGCTGATCATCAAGCATAATTTTCAAAAATTCTTTCTCATCCACCCCGTTTCTCACCGACTTTTTCTTACCTACTACTATAACTATTTTATTTAATATTAATATAATTAATTAAAATCATTTTTAAAAACAATTAATTTTTTAATTCATGCTATAATCACTCATATGCAATTCACTGTTTCTCAAAAAGAACTCTCCCTTGCTTGTAAATCTCTTAGCAAGACTTTGAGTCGTAAACCCCATCTCCCTATTTTATCTGGTATTTTCATTAAAACCACTTCTTCAGCTTTAGAACTTACTTCCACAGATTTAATTTCTGGCATTAAAGTTTCTTTGCCGGCTCAAATTACCCAAGCTGGAGAAACCGTTGTTAACGGTAAAATTTTTCTCGAAACCATCGCTTTTTTTGATCAAGAAGATACTTCTTTTCAACTCAAAGAAAAAGAACTTTTGCTCACTAACGGCAAAGATAAAGTTTCTATTCCCCTACTCAACCAAGAATATCCAGATTTCTCTTTAATAAAAAATCAAACTATCCAAGAAACTACTTTGGACTTTTGGACCCAAGTGGTTAAAAAAGTCAGCTTTGCCGCCAGTGCTGACCAAACTCGTCCTGCTTTAACTGGCATTCTTCTTCGCGGTGAAGGTGAATGCCTTCAAATTATCTGCACTGACGGTTTTCGTTTGGCTGTTCTCGATCAAAAAATGCCCACCAATTTTTTTCACGGCCAGTCTTTATTGCTTAGCGCTAAAGCGATTGGAGACTTAACTAGTTTACTCCAGATTTACAATCAAGACAAAGTTAATTTTTCTTATGACGAAATTAATTCTCAAGTGTTTTTCTTCACTGACTGTTTCGTCTATTTTACTAAATTAATTAATAGCAACTATCCTCCGTTTGAAAAAATTATTCCTTTAGAATTTGCTACTCAAATTACTCTCGATGTACACGATTTTATTAAAAATCTTAATAAAGCTGCTGTTTTCTCCCGTACTAGTAATAATATCGTTAAACTTAAAATTTCTTCCACTTCTGTTGATTTTCTTGCCAATTCTCTTGGTGACGGCAGCTTCGAAAGTAGTCAAGAGGTTTTTAATTTTCAGGGTGATGATTTACAAATTGCTTTCAATATCCGCTATCTTCTCGACTTTCTTAATCTTGCTCAGGGCGACACTGTTGCTTTAGGCCTTAATGGTTTTGACCGTCCAGCTTTACTAAAAATCCCTGACCAAGAAACCTGGCAATATGTAGTTATGCCTTTCAAACCTAAAGGTTAACTTTTTGTGGTATAATACCACTTCTTATTATCAAAAATATAAATTAAACAAGGATTTTATGAAAAGAACTTGGCAACCAAAAAAACATAAAAGAATGCGCAAGCATGGTTTCTTGAAAAGAATGATGAGTGCTAAAGGCCGTTTGGTCCTTAAACGCCGTCGTTCTAAAGGTCGGAACAAATTAACCGTTGTTCGTAAAGGCATTTAACTTTTTTCATGCTCAACTTTTTTGTCCGCTGTTTGTTGTTCTTTCATAAAAGAACTGCTTTTTTGCGCCAAAGTTTGCTTGTTTCTCAATTTGGTTTTATTAGCCAATGTCGTCACTCCCCTACCTGCAGTGAATATCTTGTTCAGCAGACTCAGAAAAATGGTTGGCGAGGTTTTTTTCGCGGTATTCGCCGTCTCTTTACCTGTTTTTAATGGTATAATGTTATCCTATGTCTTGGCTCATTGATATTATTTTGCAAATTTTACTTTGGATAAATGATTTACTTGGCAATCTTGGTTTATCTATTATTGTTTTTACTCTTCTTTTTCGCGGTCTCATCTTGACTTTTACTTATAAATCACTTAAATCAATGAAAAAAATTCAGGCTATGAGCGGAGAAATCAAAGCCTTGCAAAAACAATATGCCAAAGACCCTCAAGCTCTTCAATTAGCTCAAATGGAGCTTTATAAAAAATACAACGTCAATCCTCTTTCAGGTTGTTTACCTCAGCTTTTGCAAATTTTTATGCTTATTGTTATTTATCAGGTATTACTCAAACTTATTGGCATGGAAAATTTGCAAAATGTTAATTTCCTTTGGCTTAATTTAACTCAACCAGATCCTAAATATATTATTCCCATTCTTGCCACCCTGACTCAACTTTTCCTTTCTATTATGACTCTTCCAGGTGGAGAAACTAGAGACGTTGTTCCTAACAATTCTAAAAAGAAAGCCATTCAAGAACTTAATGAAAAAGAAAACGATACTGCTAGCATGGCTGCAACGATGCAAAAACAAATGCTTTTCATGTTGCCTTTGATGACTGGCTTTATCGCCCTCAAGCTTCCCTCTGGACTTGGACTTTATTGGGTTTTTAGTACTATTTTTAGTATTTGCCAACAGGTTTTTATTAGCGGTTGGGGCGGTATTAGCATCTACGCTCAACGGCTCAAAAATCGTCTTCAAGGCAAAAGCCAAGCTTAATTTGTATATTAATAATTAAAAAGGAGACTGGCTTTTGCCAGCAAACACAAAATATGAAAATTGAACAATATTTAGAAAAACTTCTTAATTTATTGCTTTTGGAAAATTATGAAATTGAAAAAGAAGAAACAGATCAAGCTTTAACCTTAAATATTTCTCTCGCCGAAGAAGATTCTGGCATTTTAATCGGCTATCATGGCGAAACCATCTCCTCTCTTCAGCGCCTACTTCATACCACTTACAACGATGAGCTCGGAGAAAAGCGCTTGGTAGTTAATATCAATGATTATCGCGATTCTAGAGAAGAAAAAATTAAAGCTATGATTGATAAAGGTGTGCAAAAAATCTATCAATACGGCGGCAATTATCATCTTTACCGTCTTAATTCTGCTGAAAGATTTTTTGCCCACAATTTCATTAATGACAGCGCTGAATATAGCGAATTTACCAGTCATTCAGAAGATGATCCAGAAGGACGAGTTCTAATTATAGAAAAGAAGCCTCTCTAACTTATGGTTTATTATTTCAATACTGATGGTGGTTCTCGCGGTAATCCTGGACATAGTGCCTGCGCTTTCGTTGTTTGTAAAACCGACAATCTTGATTCTGATTTCAATTGTGATCCGTTTTTTCAACAAGGTTTATATTTAGGCGTTAAAACCAATAACGAAGCGGAGTATTTAGGGGTCTTAAGCAGTTTAAAATGGCTCAAAAACCAATCTGAATTGCCAACTCGGGTAATTTATCGTTTAGACTCTAAACTTGTGGTAGAACAGCTCTCTGGCCGTTGGAAAATTAAAGATCCTCGCATGCGCATTCTTTTTCAAGAATGTCGAAGCTTAATCTCTGAATTAAGTTTTCCCATTGAATTTCACCATATTCCCAGAGAAGAAAACAGCCTAGCGGATGCTTTGGTTAATCAAACTCTTGACCAAAAGTAATTCCCGCATAATTAACGCATTATTTCCGCATAATCTGGAAAAACTGCCTTTTATTTCTTTTGATTTTTTCGTCGCTTTATGTCATAATGATAAGTCATGTATCAACGTTTAGTCGTGCAGTTTAGCAACTCTTTATCTCAGATTCTTCTTTTGGCCTCTGCTGGTAAATTTGCCAATGGCTTACAAGAAGAATTAGAAAAACACGGCTTCAATGTCCGTTTTATTACCTTTGATCAACTTCTCCAACGCGATTTTACAGATAAACTTACCCATCAAAACTTTTATAAGATTATTACTCTTAGTGGTTGGGAGAAAAAACCAGTTGATTCGCAAAAAATTGTTCAATTTCTTAATCGTCGCTATGAGCCAACGCTTATTATTTCTCGCTTAGATTCTTTGCCCGCTTTTGGTCAAAGAGCACATGCAAAATTGCGCCAACTCCAAACTTCACAGCTAGAAAATATTAACAATTTTGCCCTTTCTCTCCCTAAAGCGACTCTTCTAATTGGCCAAGACGTTGTCGTCCCAGAAGTAATGCCTTTAAGTTTAAGCTATATCTGTCGTCAATTTTTAAGTCATAATCGCTTAACTGATCCAGAAATCAACTTCGGTTTTACCTATTTTCCTCATTTCATTTCTCAAATTTTACCCACTATTTTTTCTCCTTACACTGGAGAAAAGTTTCTTTTTCAAGCTCAATCTATTTCTAGCGATAAGCTTCTTCAGAGACTGTCTAGTTTTAGCAATCAACCAACCACTATTATTTCTCAGCCTTTTATTTCCAATCAATTTGATTTTTCTTTTTCTCCTCTTATTTTAAGCGGCTCCACTGATCTTCAATTTTTAACTCAAGATTTTTTTAAACGTTACTTTGTCACTCAATTGGAAGAAACTTGGACTATTCAGAAACCTCAATTAACTACATCTTCAGATTTGGTTAAAAAAAAGTCTAGATTTTCCCAAAAAATTCTTGATCAAAAAACACTAGTTGAATTCCAATCTCAAATTGCTGCAAAAGAACAACAAATTTTGGCTAATTATCAAAACACTTGCTCTTCGCCTATCTACATTCATATTCCTCAATGCAATCTTTTAGAAGGCAAATTAGTTTGCAAAAATATTTCTTCTCCCATTTTAAAAATTCCTCCACTTAATCAAGTTGTTTTAAGTCATCAAAACTATCTTTTTGTTCCACCGGTGAATCCTCCTTTTGCCGTTTCTCGCCATCTATCTCGTTTGCAAAAACCTCCTTCTTTAGTTTCAAACTCAAGCAAACCGTCTTTGTCAGTAAAAACTGAACCGCAAAAAACCACTAATACAGTTACTTCTCAGACACTTCTTTCTCCAGCTGTAAAAAAACCGCTTCAATCTCAATCTGCGTCGACTTCTCTGGTAAAAAAGCCAACTACTGCTATAAAAAATACTCCTGCTGACAGTCGTCGCCTTAAAGTCAATCGTTCAATTAAAAAAACTTCTCCTCGTAAGATTTATCTTGCTACTCCCACTAAACCTTCCTTTTTTACTCCTCTTAATTTAATTATCGTCTCTTCTATCTTGTTAGTTTTAATTTTAGTTTATATTTTTGTTTTGCCATCGACTTATTTAAGTCAGACGGAAACCAATTTTAAAAACTATTTTTCCTCTTGTCAGAATCGAGAAAGTTGTTTTACACTTGAAAACAACGATTTTTTTGACCAAAACTTAACTAATAATCAAACCAGCGCTTTAATTGTCGATTTTCATCAACAATTAAAAGTTTTCTCTTATCAAAAAAATCTTTTCTCTCAACAACTCACTCGTTTATATCGCACTATTCTTCAATTGGAGACAGGAGATGTTGCCTCTGAACTAAGTTTGACTGATAGCCGCCTTGCTGAAACCCTGATCGCTCTTACCACTTTGAATACTAGTTTTAACAATGCCCAAACTGAACTTTCCACTTTTATTCCTTCTGGTAATTTGGAGCAGTTTCAAGAACAATTAAATCTCTATAAAAACCAACTCCTTCTTTGGCAGAAATATCACGAACTCATTCTTGCCTTAACTCAACCAGAACAAGTTAGTCTAAGTTTGTTGCTTTTGGACAATACTCATCTTTTAAGTCAAGGCGGCCAGTTTTTAGCTTTGAAAAATTTTACCTTAAATTCTGGTAGAGCTAGCAACTCTGCTTTTATTCCCGTTAGTCAGATTGCTGACCAAGATTCTTTAACTTTTTCCAATCCTCAAATTATTGAGTTGGCCGCCTCTGCCACTCCTGCTGCTGGTCTTTACAATGCTCCCTATCAAGAAGATTTTTCTTCTTTTGCCACTATTGCCTCTCAAGCTAGTCAAGTTGCGACTAGTGAAGCTGATTTACTTATCAGCTTTAACCTCAATAGCTTTTCCCGCCTTGCTGCCAGCGTCACTGATCAAACGGCAACGGAAATTTTTGAGCAAATTAAAACTCAAATTAAAAATTTGGATTTAGAATCTAAAGAAGATTTTTTCTTGCAACTCTACAATAATCTTGATCAAGTTCTTCTATCTCTTAATGATCAAGAAAAAATCCTCAATTTTATTTTTACTCTTCTTCATGAAATTAATCAAGAAGAAATCCTTTTTGGCAGCCGCCAACCCTCTTTTTCCGATCTTATCAATTTACTCAGGCTTGATCATCAATTAGATAGCCGTTCTTGTCCTTCTTCTTTAGGTGGAGACGTCTGTTATCTTGATAGTTTTGTCCAGTTGCGTTCTTTAATTATCGGTGAAGATCTCACGCTTCTTAAAATTGAACATACAGTTACTATTGATGCTCAAAAAACTTTTCACTCTCGCTCTCTCACTTTTTCCAATCCTTATTCTACTTCTTCCTTGGAAACCATTTTTTTTCAACTTCCAGAACAAGTTACCACTGCAAATTTTATCGTTAACAACAAAGAACAAACTGTTAATACAGATGGTTCTTTTACTATTTTAATTCCAGCTCATCAAACTATTACTGCAGTCCTTGATTACACTATTCCTCGCTCGATTTCTCAAAACAATTTTGTTTACAGCTTCGCTGAACAAAAACAAAGTGGTGCCTATAATCAAGAAACCACTGTTATTTTCAAAAACTCTCTCCCCTATTCTCCTAAGATTATTGCTCCCAACGCTATCATCACGGGCAAAAAAGTTACCTTTGGCTCATATCAAGACGAAAACTTTTTAGGGGCCGTCGCGTTTTAAGCCCATTCCGTGGTATAATACCCGTCTCATTTGTAAAATAGAAAGTTTTTATGACGGAGAAATATATTTTAAATGTCCAAAAAAGAGATTTAGCTATTAAAGGCAAAAAATATCGTCAAGATGGTTTTGTTCTGGGTAATATTTCTGGACATGGAGACAGTCAAGCTCTTATTCTGCCTTTCAAAGAAACTCGCAACCTTCTTAATCAAATTGGCGAGTCCAGTGTTTTTTATCTTCACTTTAATGATGGTAGCCAAGACATTCCTGCTCTACTTCAAGAAACTCAACTTGATCCTATTAATGGCCAAATTATTCATATTGCCATGAAAAAAGTCAATCTTAAAGAAAAAGTTCGCGCCACTGTTGAATTTGTTATTTCTGGCGAATTAGCCGTTCACGATGCTTTAACTATTCTTGCTCATCAAGACGTTGAAGTTGAAGCCTTACCAGCTGATTTACCAGCTGAATTCGTTCTCGATATTAGTAAATTTACTACTATTGGCGAGCAAATTACTTACAAGGATTTGGACTTTGATCGTAGTAAGGTTACTCTCTTAGTCGAAGACGAAGAAGAGCCGATTTTGGTCGTTTCTGAGGTCAAAGAAGAGGTAGAAGAAACTTCTAATTCAGAGGATGCTGCTACTGACACTGCCTCTAACAACACCGCTTCAGAATCAACGGAAAAAACTGCGGCTTAATTATTTTGTTATTCTTTTATTATTAGGCGATGAAAATCATAGATTTTCATCGCCTAATTTTTTTCATTTCTCATCCCCGTTTATCAATTAGCGCTACTTATTTTTTCCGTTTTTTTTGTTTCGCCCAATCTATTTTTTTCTCCCCTACTCTTTTCCTTCTTATTTTCTTTTCTTCTTTTCAACTAATCTTTTTTATTGTTTTTATTGCCGCTCTCTTGATGATGTTTTTGTCATCTATTATTTATAAGCTTCTCCATTCGCTTACTTATATTTCTTATTTTTCTATTTCTAAAAAACAGCCATTCTTTTTCTGGTTAATTCTCTCTTAACTTCTTAAATTTCCCCAACCTAAGAAAAGCAGACATCTAAAAATCAGATCTCTAAAAAACAATCTCTCTTATTTTTTCTTTATTTAGTTTTCGCTCTTTATGAAAAAAAATTCATTCGGATCCATCTCTCTTGCTTTTTCTAGCCATTCTTGATGATCCACCCAGTCATTTTTATAAGCTGCTATCAAAGATAAATTTATTTTGTCTTCTTGAGTTAAGCTGGCTTCAATTGAAGCTTCACTTTTCCACTCAAACATTTTTAATTCACTTTCCTTCACCTTTATCAGCTTTCCCCCATTCACCTTTATATTAGCTGGAATTTTCAAAATTTCTTCTTTATAGTTATTTTTAATAATTGGATTTTCCTCAATCCATCTTTTTTTAGTCCAATTCTTCTCTAGAAGCGGTAATTGTGCGATAATAATGAAGCTCAAAATTAGACTTGTCAATGCTGGAGACCATTTTTTTATCTCCCCTTCTCTTCTTATTCTTATTTGCTTTCCACTCTCCAGTTTAATCAGCCAATTTCTTTTCTTTAAGTCTTCTTGTGCGGCACTTTTTTCATTCTCTTTGTTATTTTTATCTTCTTCTATTTCTTCCTTCAACGTCTCCCCTGTTCTTGTGCGGCACTTTTTTATCTCAGTCTCTTTTTCCTCCCGTTTTTCTTTTCTTCCAACTAAATTAGCGCCATTCTTAGCACTTTTTCCTTGAAATAGTGAATAGCAACAAAAACTACAAATGTCTTTCACTTGACCTGTGCAAATATAAATCCACATCAAAGGCCAAAGCAAACATTTATTTTGTTGCTCTTTTTTAGTTTCGAGTCGTAGTAAAAGTTTTTGGCCAACTGGCTCCTGCCAAGAGTTTTTCATCTCCCACTATTGTAACAAATTCTTGCCAAATTTGCTCACTTATATACGGGATAAATGGCTGCCACAATTTTAAAAATATTAACAAACCTTGCTCCAATAGAGCAGGGGAGAGCAATCCATTTTTGCAATCTTCTATTGCTTGATCACAGAAAAAATGCCAAAAATAATCATATAGTAAATCTGCTGCCAATCCAGGTTTGTAGTCATTAAGCGCTTGCGTTATTTCCTCTATTATCGTCTGTATTTTTTCTACAAATTTTCCATTTATTTTCTCTTTTTCCACTTCAGTCACTTTTTTGTCTGTTTTTTCTTCTTTTCCCTCGTTTTCCTTCAATTGCTTTACAAATCTAGCCGCGTTCCATATTTTATTGGTTAAATTCCGTGCTGCTTTAAAATCTCCTTCGCTCACTGATTTGTCTAAGCCAGCGCTAGAACGTACCAATAACGCAAATCTTAACGCGTCTGCTCCGTATTTTTCTACCACTTCTAGCGGATTCACAACATTGCCCTTAGACTTGCTCATTTTCTGACCTTTAGCGTCTCGCACCAATCCATGCAGGTAAACCTTGGAAAACGGCAGTTTTTCTGTCTCAAATTGCCCCATCATTAGCATTCTCATCACCCAGAAAGGTAGAATGTCGTAACCGGTTTCCATAACCGCGGTTGGATAGAATCTCTCAAAATCTCCCGCTTGAGTATTTTTTAAAGTTGCAAATGGCCACTGACTAGAAGAAAACCAAGTATCAAAAGTGTCGGTTTCTTGAATCCAATTTTTTCCAGGCGCCTCTTTTGCCACTATAAAAGTGGCTTCAATCGGCGCCTCCACCGTTTGCAGTCCTTCTTTTATTAAGAGTAGGGGATAGTCACTCATTATTTCTTTAATTAGTCCTGTAATTAGACATTTTTCTCCATCGGCAATCTCTTTTCTTTGATAATTACCCTTCTTAGCTTTTTTACTGTCCTTATTGTTGATAATAAAAGTCACCAGTAAATTAGGATTTTTTTCTACTTCATACCAAACTGGCATTCTAATTCCCCACACAATCTGTCTAGAAATATTCCAATCTCTTAAGTTTGTTAGCCAGTGACGCAAAATTTTGTCATAACCAGGACCGTAAATTGTAATTTCTTTTTTATCCAATTTTTCCAAAATTGGTTTAGTTAAGGGCGCAGTTTTTATAAAAAACTGCGCCAAAGGCAATGGCTCCAGTGTCGCGCCACAGCGATAGCAACAAGACAATTGCGTTTCATAATTATTGTCAATGTGATCAATTAATCCCATTGTCTGCATTTTTTTCACGATTTTTTCTCTGGCCACTGCTACTTTCATTCCCGCAAATTCGCCCGCCAACTCTGTCATTCTCCCGTCAAAACCAATGACTTGTTTCGGTCCAGCCATTTCATCTTTATGTCTTAGCCAGACTTCGTAATCGTTGTGATCGTGGGCTGGAGTTATTTTTACCACTCCTGTTCCAAATTCCCTGTCCACATACTCGTCAGCAACGACTCTCACTTTGAAAGCTCCATTTACTCCTTCCACCGTTATTTCTTTTCCCACTAAATCTTTATATCTTTCATCGTCTGGATGCACTGCTACTGCTGTATCGCCAAATTTAGTTTCTGGTCTCGTCGTTGCTAGCACAAACGGACCATACTTGATATAATACAAAGGCGTTTTTCTTGTTACATGCTTTACTTCTAAATCAGAAAAAGCTGTTCCACATTTTGGACAGTAATTTACTAGCTTTAAATCCCTATAAATCAAGCCTTTTTCATTTAGATGCTCAAAAGTGCCCAAGACTGTTTCCACAATATCTTCGTCTAGTGTAAATTTAAATCGCGACCAATCAAGAGAAAAGCCTAACTTTTGCAACTGCTCTTTGGCTACATCTTTATTTTTTTGCACATAATCCCAAATCATCTGATAAAGCGTTTGTCGGTCAAATTGAAAGCGCGACTTGCCCTCTTTTTGAAGTTTTTTTTCAAATACAAATTGCGTTTCAATTCCAGCATGATCAGCTCCTGGCAACCACAATGTATCGTCGCCCAGCATGCGATGAAAACGAACTAATGCATCTTCCACCGTGTACATCGCATGACCAATATGCAAGGGATCGTTAGCATTAGGCGGCGGCAAAATAATTGTAAAAGGGGAGTGACCTCGTTTTTTTTCACTCGGCGTAAAAACTCCCGCCGCCGCCCACAATTCATTAATTTTTTCTTCGTATAATTGATGCTGATATTTTGAATCCATAATCCCTTATTATATCACGCTCTCTAGACTCTCGCTTTTAGTTCCAAAAACCTCCTCTTTATTTTTTCTTACGTTCGCGAAATTCTGCCCCCTCCATTTTTTTAAGCCCGATTATTTGACATTGTCTTTCTTTTTATGTTATACTTTTCTCATTAAAAATTATCTAGTAATCAATAATTATTTAAGGATATTATGAACGATAAAATTGACGCTTTGCTCGCACAACTCAAAAACGAAATTGAAAATTACGTTCAAACGGAAGTCGCTTCTCGAACTTCAGGGGCGCAGGCGACTGCGGCTGAGTTTTCCGTCGACGCTTACACTGCGCCCGACTCTATTCCTCCTGTCTCTGTCCCTGAGTCTTCTTCGTCTTCGTTTACTGCTTTAGATACTGAAGATAGCAATTCTGTCGTTTCTCCTTCTTTGCCTTCTACTTCTACTAGTTTTACCGCTTCTCCTTCAGAAGTTTCTAATCCTGATATTAGTCTTGGTGCTACTCCAATAGTGGGGGAGACTACTCATATGTCTACCTCTTCTGTTTCTGTCCCGCCGATGCCAGAACCCACTGCAGTAGATAGTAATCCAGTTAACAACCTCAGCCTTGGTCAAGAACAACTTGTCCCTGGAGAAGAAACTCGCTCATTTAGCGAAGAGGGTGTTTTTTCTGCTAATCAAGTCACTGATCAACAAGGTGAAAACTCTGATCAAAATCTTACCGATTCTCTTTCTTTTAGCAATGATAATCCAGTCTCTCCTGACCCGGGATTACCGTTTGCTGCTCCAGATTTTACTATGCCCGCCGCTTCTACTGCTGTTGATGTCGCCGCCGCTGTTCCCGCTGTTGATTTAGCTGCTTTTTCCGAGAATCAAGATACTCCGGAAACCATGGTCAATACCGACATCATTGGTTTCAAAATGCCCACTAATATTAATCATTCTGGTCCTGATGCCTTCAACGGTCCCATTAATGATCTTCCAGATCCTGGCAGCAGTCCCACGTCATCTTCCGATGTTTCTGTTGACGATGCTTTAGCTGATTTACCGTCACTTGATCAAGTGGCTGCTGCGAATACTAACGCCAACTCTTCTTTGCCATCTTCAGTTTTTTCCAATTCAGCTCCTTCTTCAGAGCTTCCTGCCGCTTCACCAGAATTAGATTTGCCCATATCTGATTTAGAGCAAACTTTACCAGCTCCTGCTATTTCAAGCTTTTCTAATCCTTCATCTTCTCGATTTGACAGTGATTTATCTACTCCCGATACTCCAGAGTTTAGCAATGACTTGCCTTTGCCTATTCCTCCCTCAGACTTCGCCGTTCCCACTTCTTCCAGCGACGGTCTTGACAATTCTCCAACAACTCCTGTTACCGAGTCAGTTCAAGTCAATCAATCTGGCGATGTCAATCAATCAGAACCAGGCTTTTCCAAAGCCAAAGGTCTTCTCAATCGCGTCCTTAAAAAAGAGTGGGGGAAACAATAAGAAATATGGCAGACAATCAATATAATGCTCGTGACTTTCTCCGCGACTCCATCGCTGGTGACGTTTCTGATGATATGAGTCAACAATTTGATTATCAGGCGGAAAATCAAAATAATGACGATTTTAGTCTGAGTGACGATTATGATTTTCCGCCTCCACCTCTCCTTGTTGTTCCTCCAGGTATGTCAATTCCAGATTTTGTTCAGCAGGAAGAGGATCGCTTGGGCTTGAAATTTTATCAACAATATCTTCAAATTCCCGCGGAGCAACAAGCTTCGGCTAATCTCAATCACTCCCTTTCTTTACTTGATGCCGCCCTTGCTCTTTCAGACTCATTAGACAGGCTCGCTCTTATCAGTGACTACTTTGCTTTAGCCGCTATTCTTTCTCCCAACTACTTTTACTATTATCTTCTCGCGCTCGCCCGTTACAACTTAGGTGACGACGAAAACGCCCTACATTTTATTGAATTGGCTCTTAAGCAAATTAGAGACCGCCAACAATTACCTTCTCAGCTTTTGCCTTTGTCTCAGGACACACATTTTACCGAAAATTTCTATGCTCTCTATTTGGGCTTACTAGTAGATTTGCGGCCACCGTCGGAGTCTTCTTCTATTCTCAATTTTGTTTTAGACAAACAAATTATTCGTTCTCCAGATCTCTTTTTATTTCTCATTTGGCAATTTAGCGAAGACAAAACCAAAATCAATATTTTAGTCAAAGCCTCTGTTCCTCTTATTGCCGCTTTATCAGATCAGAAACGCAAACAGCAATTAACTAGTAACTTGAAAACCTTGCTTTCTGCTTTAGAATAGAAAATTATGCCAGAAAATCTCATTTTTCAAAAACAAGAGCAAACTCGCACCGAAAAAATCAATGCTTTGCAGCAAGAAACTTTTAGCGTTCAGTTTATTCTGGATGACATTATGGCTTCAAACCAAAACAATATCCGCTTTTCTTCTTTGACCAGTCCTCAGCAGGCTGCTCTTTATGTCGAGGATCTGGGTCTGACAGACCTGAAAGACATCTCTGATCCCCAAGCAAAAGCCTTTCATCTCTATGGTTTTTATGACTATCTCAGTCAGCAACACCAAATCGATGATTACGACAACAACCTCCTTAAGCTCTTTCAACTCGCTGTCTTTTATGACGACAACTATGTTTATCGCTATTTACTCGCCCAGGCCTTTCATAAAATCGGCATGGATCAAGAAGCTTTAAATCATATTAATAATGCTTTGCTTAAAATAAAAAACAACAATGTTAGACTTTACCCAGAGCTAGAAAAAAGCCTTAAACCGGCGCTTGTCCAGAGCCAAATTGCTCGTTTGGCCAAACTTTTACTCTCCGAGCAATCATCTTCTCAAAAGGAAGAAAATCTTGACAAATAGTAATAATTTGATATAATAAACCCAGCTAAGTACCGAAAGGTTTATATGGCAGAAATTCCCAGCAACATTGACAATCAGATCGAAGCGCAAAAATTTGCGGAAAAAAAACGCCAACGTCAATTTTATAAAAATTACGCTGACAGTGAATATAAAATTGACGGACAAATTGCTTTTACCTTAGAAGGTTTGAGAGCTCAATTAAGAATCGTTAGTAAAAAACCTGACTCATCGGAAAAAACTGCTGAGCTTCAAACACTTGAACAACAAATCAATCTTAAAATTAAAAGCCTTTCTGAATGGGCAAGAGTTAAGGGATTGAGACTACAAGACGATGTCGAGGATTATACCAATAGTAAAGAAAATCGACTCCCTTCTTTTATGAAAGATAATCCAGACTGGCGCGACAACCTTCGTCCCTTGATAGAAGAACAGCAAGCTTGGAAATTTTTGCGTTCTGAACTTCAAGAGGTGGCAGGCACAGATCTTGCACTATCTGAACAAACAGAAACTGTCAATAATAATTTTCAACCAGAGAGTAAGTCAGCTGCTGTGTCTCAAAATTTAGATCAAGAAAATCAAAAAGAAATGGCGGCTGAAGAAGATGTTTTGGATGAAATCGATGAACAAATTAAAGACACGGAAGATAAAGACATTTTCATTGCCATGAGATCATTTCTGGCTTTGCGTTCGTCTTCAGACATAAACACTTCACCGTTTGACTTTTCTCAGTTTGATTTCAATAATGTAATTTTTGATCAAAAACAATTTTTAGATCAAGGATCAAGGGATGAATTCTATAATGAGCTTTATGACGAATTAATGGATGTCTTTAATGATTTAGATATAGATCAAGATCTTTCAGAAAGGGCACTTAAAATTTTTGCTAAACGTCATCTTCAGCAAGAACAGCAAATTAGTTCTGTTCTAGGAAACTTAGAAGCCGAAAATAAAGAACTGACGGAGATTAAGGAGGTTATTGATAAAATAAACCAGCAAAATATTAACCTAGAGAAAGCAAGAGAATTATCTCGATCAATTAAAATATCAGATATTTCAAATGAAGAATTGAAAGAATTCTTTATTTCTGTCCTTCGTCCTATTGCAGAGAATAACCAGTTGCTTTCTAGAATTAAAGAGATTTCTCTCTTTATTGAAAATAACAAAAAATCTGAAAATACTGCAAATTTTAATCTTGCTCGACAATTAGAAAAAGAACTTCGAAGTTCGTCTGCATTAGAAAATTTTTCTCATTTAGAAAAATCATCATCAGAATTTATCCAAGAGCTAGCCTCTCTTCTCCAGTCATTTGAAAACAAGTCGAACAACACAATTAGTTTTATTCAGCGTCTTCTATTTATAAAAAATGTTTTTGAAAAATCTCCTTGTAAAGAAATAGAGCAAGTTCGTAAACTCAAAGATATTCTTAACACTAAAATAGTTGATCAGCTTTCAAAAAACTTTGAGTATTCAGATTCATTAAATCCCTCTGAAATTGATACCTTTATTAATGCAAAATTTGGCACTTTCTCTCTTAAAGAAAAAACATTTTTACAGTCTTTGTTAGACGGTGTTTTTGCTGAAAGAAGAGTTGAAAAAGAATTAAAAGAAATTGGTTATGATAAAGAAAAATGGGATAAGGAACTGCAAAAGCTGGAAGAATCCATTCAGTTTGCTCAAGATAATTATCGAGTGTATGGTCAAGCAAATGCAGACTCCGACCTAGGTTATGGAGTTAGTGGTATTAAAAAGCTCAGGGATGATATCGACCAAGCATATGAACCAGTCAAGTTGCGCATACGTGCCATTAGTAAAAAAAATAAAAACCAGTTAACCTCAGAGGAAAAAGAATATATTGAACAAGCAAAGAAACTCGAAGAGGAAAGAGCAATTCTGTGCGCAAGCAAAGACACCGTCCTGGGTAGAATCGACTCTGCTGGAAAACTAGAACAGTTGCTTATGGCTGACAACATAGATGACTTGCTCGACACTATTTATTATGATGGAATTTCTGAAGCAGATTATAATACTGTTTTTAAAGCTAAACTTCGTTTTGTTAGAGACTTTGTTATTCCAGAGAGATATACTAGCGAACAGGCAGTAGAATCTGCTTTTAATACGGTTGTCGATAAGGCTACTCACGACGCAATTGATGCAGCAATTAGAGCTGGTGCATCCGCTCCAGATGAAAAGCAAATAAGAGAATATGAAATGACAAAAATCGATAAAGAGAAAATAAGAAGAGAGATGAAGAAATCTGGTGAATATTATCTTAAATTCTTAGATTCAATCTTTCTGCAAGCAGGATTTGGTTATTTTAAAGTTGGAACTACAGACACCGACACCTTTCAAGCAAATGTTCAGATTGGAAAGACTTATCATAACGCCTTATTAGGAGACTTTGATTCAAAAACTTTCGGATCTGAACAAGGAGATTGGAGAAAAGTTGAAGGTCTTAAAGCAAATCAAAGACTGAATATGGAGATACTTGGCATTCGCGAAGGTTTTGATGCTACAGAACAGAGAAACACGGATGGCGGAGAAACTGGAGGTATTGATTATAAATTGCAAACCATCCTCTTAGAGATAAATGATCTCTTGGGAAAGCCTTACCTTTATAAAAATGGCTTTAATGGACCAGTGGGCCATGCCGGAGTAGTAGATACAAGAATTAACTCCAATGCTTTTAATGTTGATAATATAATTGCTGGGCACACAGCTAGTAAACTAGTTGATTTATTAGTAGAACGTCATCTCTCTGATTTGTTTCAATATGACAATGAAGATGTGATCGCAACATATAAAAGAGCGATTAAATTTTTAGCCGCTCGCAATGATTTAACATCTCTTAACTTTATTAAGTTGGTGGGGACCACCGACAAGTCTCTCCATCCGAGTTGCGCTCCATCTGTTATTCCATTCGGAATGAATTGCGCCCAGGTTAGAGCACTTTATAAACAAGACATTGGCGGATATTTGGCACTGTCTGATAGTTTTGATGTCCGTCAAGCCATAACTTCAGATGATACCTATAAAGCTGTGTCTAATGGCTCTAATCCATCTAAAAAACAATTTTTTGAAAAAGTTTCAACTTGGCAAGAATTTTATGCTGCCAGAGAATTTGTCGATTTTCCCCAGAAGCCAGTAATTCAAGAACGCAAAAAGAATTTACAACTAATTTTTACCCCAGCTCGTTGGGACAAAGGGTTTATGTCTCATACAGAGTTTGCTTGCTCTATTAACACTGCTGATAATGGCGGTAAAGAAGGTGCCGTCACTCCTCAGGTTTATCTTGATGCCGCTAGCGCTTATATGAAGATTTTTCAAGCAAGTGTTTCTGATATTGAACCAGATGAGATGAATTCTAGCCGTCTCGAGGCTCGTATTGGTCAAATTAGCACTCAGTGCTCAATTCTTTCTGCTTTAACTAGTTCTAGTAAAGGAGATCGCTTTCAACCTATTATTGACTCTGCCACCGCGCTCTATGCAAGTTTCATTGAAAAAGTTTTATTAAACGTTCGTGGAAATGTTAGAAAAAATTCATTAGGTTTAATAGACGCTTATGGTCGCGATTATCTTGCTCGTTTTGATCGCACTAAAAACACAATAATTAAAGTTTTAAAAGATCCAGAGCGAACAAAAACAGTTTTTAGCACAAAGCTTTTAGAATTTATAGGAGAACCAGGAAACCGCTCAGTTGACGAAATATTTATGAATGAACCAGA
>CAYVKW010000017.1:0-21831 GCA_964452285.1 uncultured Pseudomonadales bacterium
ACACACACACACACACACACACACACAAAGATTTTTAAGTGATAATGAGCGTGAGATTGATAAGTGTGGACTGAAGATCGATTTTGCTTCAACAATTAGGTTATCTAAGTTTTACTCCAGAGTTTCTTTGATTTCTTCAAAAACTTTTTCGATAGTTACTACGATAATCACCTTAATACTATTTTTGATAAAAACACATTTTACTTTTCGAGCACGCCTTAATTTTTCATTTCTTCTCTCCCCTCTTCTTTTTTTCTCTTTCATATTTTTTCAATCTACAAGTCTTGTTCAGGCGGTCGCTGGAATAACAGTGGACGAAATGCCGCTTGGAACGGTGGTGGTAATAAATGGGATTAAATTAATTAAAATCACTGCTACAAATAAATTTATGGCCATCGAGCCATTTTCTGATTGTAATCCTGCCACTGATATGCAGTGTTTTGATCAATGCGAAAGTTGGGTGACACCGGCAACTGGAACAATGAATTATTCGAACGCGAGCGGCCTTAATGGCAGCTCGGAAACTCTTTTGACTGACTTGCGTGACGGGAAACAATACGAAATTCGTAAATTTGCTGACGGTAAATGCTGGATGGTGCAAGATCTTCGTTATGGCGGTGTCACCGATGCTTGTCTATCAAGAACGGCTTTTTCTGGTAACGGGAGTGCGTCTCCAACAGGTAGATTTGGCGCAGGGACTTATGGTGACTGTAGAAATGATCCCGGCTATGCTACTTATCTTTATAACTGGCAAGCGGCAATGCAAAATTCCACAGCTTTTTACAATACTACGTATACTGGATCAACACAAAATGTCCAAGGACTGTGTCCACAGGGCTGGCATGTACCGACAGGCGGACCAACAGGCGAGCAAGTGGCTTTGGATAAAGCCATTGGCGGTACGGGTGCTAATAACCAAACCTCTGGTAATTCGTTTACCTTTTGGCGGCCAGGAGGAAATTTTCTTGGGACTTATTCTAGTCGCTGTGACGCGTCTGGAGTGCTGGACTATCAGGGTACGCTTGACTACTATTGGTCATCGTCTCAGGCTAGCACGACGCACGCTTACGGCGTGCACATCTACACCGGAAACGTCAACCCACAGAATTCTCTCGATAAGTTCCGCGGGTTTTCGGTGCGTTGCGTAAAGAATTGAGAAAGGAAATTGTTTTGGTTGGCGGCGGCGCGATTTTTTTGCGCCGCCGCTTGATAAGTAATCGCGTTTCTGGAAAATGCGAATCATCAGCAGAAGCATTTCAAAATGAGTTACAATACATATCAGAAAGGAAGTGTCCGGATTAGCGTAGAACGCAGCTTTGTGCTATAATGGGCTTATGGCAGATCAAAATAGTGTAAACCTAGATATAAATGCAGTTATGGGCGGGAGTAAAGAAGGGGCGCCGGTAGCGGTACAAAATCCAAATACGGTGCAAAATTCAAATCTGGATGCAGCAGTGACGACTGCGGCGCGTGAAGAAAAAGAAGCGCAAGAAATGTTGCAAGCGCGCGAGGTAATTTTGGCAGCAGAGAGAAAAGAAGAAAAGACAGAATTGGCAGGGATAGATCAGACTCGGGTAGCGGGACAGGCGCCGCCAGAATTAGATATGCCGATGACGGCGCAAGTGGAAATGGCGGCGCCTGTTAAACAAGAAATTAACGGTGTGACAATAGAAGGAACAACGAATGCAGAGGCGGTAGCTGCGGTGAGTCAGGATTTACAAAAAGAATATTTAGAAAGAATGGAAACGGAGAAAGCGCGCGCTCAGATTGAAGCGCAAAATGGGCAAAAAGTGGCGGCGCGCGCAGTAAATCAAGAAGCAGGAGTGGCAGAAATTGTGGTCAACGGACTAAAACAACAAGTGGAAACTGAGGCGGTGATGAAAGAAAACTTGCAAAAAAGTCCGGATGTAGGCATGACTTGGAGAGCTTGGTTGTCAAAAAAATTGCGCGATATGTGGAGCACATTGATTCGTCAAGAAAAATCAACTGCTGTTACTCAGGCAACACAGGAGAAAAAAATAGAAAATCAAGGTCAATAATATGCCAGTTACAGTTTCTGAGACAGCAACGACGGCAGCGGTGAATGAAGCTTGGTTAAGAACGGTGGATATATTTTGGCTAGTATTTTTGTGGTTGATAATCGTGGCAATAATTTTTTTGGTGGGTTATCTAGCTTATTTTTGGTGGAAAAACAGACAAAGAGAACAAGAGTCACTCGGTTTTGTAACCTTACTCATCCGTTTGCCGAAAGAAAATGAGGTCAAAGTAGAAGCAGCTGAGCAGATGTTCGCGGCTTTACACGCCTTAAAATTGTCTACTTTTCAAAGTTTAACGCAAAGAGAGCCACGATTTTCTTTTGAAATTGTGGCAAAAAAAGAAGATATTGCCTTTTATCTGAATGTGCCGAAGAATTTGCGCGATTTGGTGGAAAAAAACTTACATGCGGCTTATCCTGAGGCCGATATTGCACCAGCAGCAGAGCCGAATATTTGGACAAAAAATGGGAAAACTGCTTTTACTTATCTAAAATTGAAAGATGGCGATCGTTATAGCCTGCAAACTTTCAAAAATTTACCCAATGATGGACTGAATGCTATTACCTCAGCGCTTTCAAAAATGGAAACAGATGAAGGCGCAATTATACAGTATTTAATTCAGCCGGAGGGAGATAATTTCCGAAAAAAGAGTTTGAAATCGATAAAAACACAAAAGGATAAAACTAGCGATCAAAATGTAAATTTTGAAGCGGATAGTAATGAATTACAATCAATGGAGGAAAAAGTGAGCAAGCCGCTTTTCCGAGTGAGTATTAGAATCTGTGTAAATAGCCCGGACAAAATCGCTGCTGAATCACATTTAACCAATATTTTTACTAGCTTTGCTCAATTTGACAGCTTGTTTGCGGAATTTACCAAAGCGCGTTTCATTATCTGGAAACGCGCTTTTATGATTAATTTTATTTATCGTTATCCGGCTTTTTTTGAAAAAGTGGGTACGCTAGTTCTGAATACGGAAGAGTTAGCGACGATTTTCCATTTACCAAATAAGAGCGTGGAAACGCATCATATTCGCTTTCTTTATGCAAAAAATGCCCCTGCACCAAGAGAAATACCAACTCAAGGGTTACTTTTGGGTAAATCTGTCTATCGTGGAGAGACACGAGATATTTATATGGACCTAGCGGATCGCCGTCGTCATATGTATATTATCGGTAAAACAGGGACTGGTAAGTCAGAATTTTTGAAAGAAATGATTTTGCAAGATATCGTCAATGGTTATGGTGTGTGTGCTATTGATCCACACGGGGAGTTTGTGGAAGATATTTTGCAATTATTGCCACCGGAAAGAGCGGAAGATGTAATTTATTTTAATCCTTCCGATTTAGAGCGACCAATGGGTATGAATATGATGGAAGCAGATTCAGAAGAACAAAGGCATTTCGTGGTCGGGAGTGTGATTGGACTGATGTATAAGCTTTATGACCCTCATCGGACTGGTATCATTGGTCCACGTTTTGAGCATGCAATTAGAAATGCGATGTTAACGATTATGTATCGGAAAGGCACGACTTTTATTGAATTGGTACGGGCGCTGACAGACGATAAATTTGTAGAAGAATTGCTGCCTCTAGTGGAAGATCCAATGGTGCGACGTTATTGGACTGATCAAATGGCGCAAACCTCTGATTTCCATAAGTCTGAAGTGCTGGATTACATTGTGTCAAAATTTGGTCGTTTTGTGACCAATAAGACAATGCGTAATATCATCGGTCAACCGGTGAGTGCTTTTAATTTCCGACAGGCGATGGATGAAAAGAAAATTATCTTGTGTAATTTGTCGAAAGGAATTCTGGGTGAGGAAGATGCGAAATTTTTGGGTTTGATTTTGGTGCCAAAAGTGTTAACGGCGGCAATGAGTCGGCAAGATATACCAATGGATCAACGACAAGATTTCTTTTTGTATGTGGACGAGTTTCAGAATTATGCGACTGAAGATTTTGCGACAATTTTATCGGAAGCTCGTAAATATCGTTTGAATTTAATCGTGGCTAATCAGTATATTAGCCAGATTGATGAGCAAGTGCGAGGAGCGGTTTTTGGCAATGTGGGAACAATGGTAAGTTTTCGAGTGGGAGTAAATGACGCTCAATATCTACAACATGAATTTGCGCCGACTTTCACGGAAACAGATCTGGCGAATATTGAAAAGTATCACGTTTATATCAAAACGATCGTGAAAAATGAGCCAGTCCCAGCTTTTTCAATGTCATTGGAAAAAGATATGAAAGAAGTGGAGGCGCGAATGAATCCAGAGTTGGCAAAGGCGGTAAAAGAGTTGAGTCGATTGAAATACGGTAAGGATCGCGACGCAGTGGCAGCGGAAATTGCTACTAGAGCGGAATTATAAATGGTAGAATAAGAAAAAAGCGAGTAATAAATAAAGGTGAGAAACAAATAAAAAAGCGAAAGAAAGACGAAATAAGTAACGAAAAAAAAGGCGAAATATGAATGAAGATTTTTTTAGCTCAAAAGTAGTAATAGTGACTGGTGCAGCTGGTTTTATTGGATCGCATCTTTGTGATAGATTGCTGATGTTAGGTGCAAAAGTGACCGGGATTGACAATTTGATCACTGGACAGATGAGCAATTTGGAAGCAGCTCAAGCGGAAGAAAATTTTCATTTTTACAAGATAGATCTGAATGAACAAAAAGAGGTAATACGGGTGTTGCGAGAAGTGAAAGAAAAACACGGACAAATAGATTTGGTCTTGCATTTCGCTTCGCCAGCCTCTCCCCCAGTCTATCAACAATACCCGACGCAAACCTATTTAGTTAATACTTTAGCTTTGCACAATTTGCTAACTTTTTTACGGGATGAAGAACCAAAAGCAAGACTACTTTTTGCTGGAACCAGTGAAGCTTATGGCACGCCATTGGAACATCCGCAGAAAGAAACTTATTGGGGGAACGTCAATCCCAATGGCGTGCGGAGTTGTTATGATGAAGCCAAGCGCTTAGGAGAAACAATTTGCGGGGTTTTTAATCGCGATTTCAATATGGATACTCGAATTGTGAGAATTTTTAATACTTATGGTCCAAGAATGGACTTAAATGACGGTAGGATTTTGCCTCAATTTATTAAAGAATGGTTGGCGGGAGAAAAGTTGACGATTTATGGTGATGGCTCGCAAACGCGTTCTTATTGTTTCGTCAGCGATTTAGTGCGAGGAATTTTGACTTTTGCTGGCGGAGACGAAAGTTTGGCAGGAGAAACGATTAATTTGGGTAATCCAAGGGAGCTAACGGTTTTGGAAACGGCAAAAATTTTCAATCAAAAGACGGGACGGGTGGAGACAGAACTCGAATTTTTGCCTTTACCAAAAGATGATCCGACGAGAAGACAACCAGATATCGCTAAAGCCAAAGAACTATTGAATTACGAGCCAAAAGTAGCTTTTGAAGATGGCTTAGAAATAATGATAAAAAGCTATAAAAAGGATTAAGATGAACGAAAGATGGCAAGCGAGCGATCGAGAAGAAAAAGAAAACTGGAGACGTTTGGGAAAATCAGAGGATGTGATAGAGAGTATTTTTGACTCCAATTACAATCCTTCGTCTTCAAAAAATCAAAATGAGGCTAGAAAGTCAACCTTCGCTCCTGGTTTTGGGGAGAAATTGAAAAAATTATTCACACCAGAGAAGAAAAAGCGTCAAAAAGAGACGCCAACGGAGTGGCTTGACGACGAACAAACGCAAATTCAACTAGAAAATTGGGAAAGAAAAATGAAGATGGAAGGTTTATCTAGTCAGCAAATAGAAAAAAGGCTGATTTTGCGTGCTGGCAGTTGGAAAACATTGCAAGAAACCTTATTTTTTTTGCAACAGACGAAAAAAACAGAAGATCATGATTTTGGTTATCAAGAGCAAATAGGAGAACAAATTGCTGATATAGGTAGAATTAAAGAGTTAATGAAGAAATCAGTCGTCATACCGGCGGAAGAGAGAGAAGAAGAATTGCGTGAATTGTGTCGAGGATTGTCAACGGAGAATGGTTTAAGACAAAAAGTATTGACTTTAATCAGAGAAGTTCGCCAAAACAGAGAACTTGACGAACGACAAAATACGTTGGTAGAAAATGGACCGCAACTAGAGGGAGTCAAAAGCGAAGAAAGAGATTTTTTTTCTGAAGCCGGCATGACAAAAAAAGTTTTGGCTTGTGAAAACTGGCATGATTTACAGAAGTTTGTGAGAGCCTGTAAAAAAAGAAAGATTGACTTCCCTAGTACTACGGGTTCGCCAGTAACAGCAGCAGAGTTGGAGAGAACTCTGACGTGGATTAAGGAAAAGGTGCAAGCTGGAGATTACGTAGATGATCAAGGACAATCCATATTTCTTTTTTTACCTCGAGTTTATCAACTACGTGATAAAGTAAAAAGTTTGTTGGCAACTGAAGAAATGCGGTGAGAGAAGAAAGGAAAGATCACATATGGAAGGTTGGACACCGATCGAAGTAGCACAAGCAGCGATGCAAGAAGAGCAAGAACATAAAAAAGTGACAGAAGCGGCTGAGACAAAAGCGACGCTGGAGGCAGAAAAAAAAGAAGATCAGGAAATGACCGAAGAGGAAATAACGCAGAAAATCGATGGTCTACATAATTGGTTGGAAATGAACGATCTTTTTAATCAAGAACCAACGGTTTTTACGAAGGAAATGCGGCTGACGATTGCTGAAGCTTTAAAAAGTCACGATTTTAGCTTTATTGCCAACCAGAAATTGCGTGAACAAGTGACGGATATCTATTATGAACATGGTACACGAGGAATGGAATTGTTCACGCGCGAAACTAAAACAAGAAATGTCCAGGCAAAACCAGAAGAACAAACGATGGAAAATGAAACGTCTGGAGTGAAGGAAGTGGCTCAAATTAAAAATTGGCAAGACATTGATTCATTGTTAACTAATTGGGAGGAACAGGGTAAAATAATTGGAGGAAAATATACGGCAGTTGATTTGCGAGCGCAAGTGGAGGCAGCGAAAAATATTTATCTTAAGACTGAGGATATGGGTTATGCTGGCAGGCGTTTGACGAGACAAGAAGGTTTTCGTGACGCAGTGATAAATATATTGGAGGAAAGCCTAACTCTAGGAGGAAGAAAAAGTTAAAAAAAAGAAAGGTGAAATAAATTATGTCAAGGAAATTACAGGACTATAATAAAGTGGCAGTAGTAGGAGCGGGAAAAGTGGGTATGACTGCGGCTTATGCTTTACTTTTGGACGGAATGGCGCATGAAATTGTCTTATTTGGGCGAGATGCGAATAAATTGTTGGGTGATAAATTGGATTTGGAGCATGCTATGGCTCTGACTCATAAGACCAAAATCGTGGCGAGCGACGATTACAATGATTTGCGAGATACGGATGTGCTGATATTCACTGCTGGCGTGCCGCAATTACCTGGAGAAACGAGATTACAATTGGCAGACAAAAATGTGGCGATTATGGAAAAAATGTTGCCGCCAATTGCAGCGGTGGCGCCAAAAGCAGTGTTTTTGTTGGTGGCAAACCCAGTGGATGTATTAACTTATAAAGCAAATCAGATCTTGGGTTTGCCTGAAGGTAGAGTTTTTGGTTCTGGTACAACTTTGGATACAGCGCGCTTTCGTTTTCATTTGAGTGAATTCCTGGAAGTAAATCCGCGAAGTATCCATACTTATGTGCTAGGTGAGCATGGTGATAGCAGCTTTCCTCTGATTTCTAGTGCCAGCATCGGTGGTCAAAGTCTAAGCACCTTCCCTGGCTTTTCCAGAGAAATGGCGGAAGAAGCTTATTTGAAAGCGCGCGATGCCGCTGCGGCGATTATTAATAGTAAAGGCGCGACCTATTATGGTATTGGCGAAGCGGTAACAACAATTGTACGAGCAATTTTAAGAAATGCGCAATCAGTCTTGCCTTTAAGCGTGCCGATAAGCGATTATTATGGTGTCAATAATGTTTCTTTATCTTTGCCGGTTATTATTGGACGTAACGGTGTAGAAAAAATTATTAAACCAAGTCTAGATGAAAAAGAACAAGAACAATTAATAACTAGTGTGATGGCGTTAAGAGAGTATTTGCAATAAAAATTATTAATCGTTTTTTTGTGTAAAAGCAGCTTGTATTGATAACAAAAGTATGTTATTATAATGTTGTTTTTATGCAGAAAAGTTTCTTTCGGAGTTGGTCAACTAGGAAAAGTATTACGCTCGTTTTGTTTTTAATTGCGCTTGGAATAGGGTTTTTATTTTGGTTTTTTTTTAAACCTTTGATAAACTTTTCCTCTTTTGGTCAAAATCAACTTGAAAATTTAAATCAAATTACTCCTCCGTCTTCAACACCAATCATAAGTTCAGATTTGCTTTTAGCCAAACAAATCTTGGATCAATTTACTAATGGTCGGAGCACAGAGGGTTTTTATGGAGATGAACAATTTTGCGATGTTGATGGGGAAAATTGTAATGTAGTAACTTATACTTATGCTGATGTGCAAGAAGTATCTTCTTATCGTTATAGTATTTCAGTTGCTTGGGCACGTTTTAAGTATTGGCAAAAAACGCATGATGAAAAAGAATTTATCTTAATGCAAGAAGATTTGTCGAACATTGTGGTGAAAGTTTTAGATGATCCCAATTGGATTTTGCAAACTGATACTTATAACTGCGCACTTCTATCAGAAATCATCGCGGTAAATGAAGTTAATGAAGAAATAAAAAATAATATTGGACGTATTTGCTTAGAAGCAGACTTTGAGAGAGCGCCTTTGAGCAATGTAAGTTTTGATCAACATCGCCATTCTGCAATTGCGGCGATGCCTGTGAGTAAAACTGCAAATAGCTCTATTCTGGCGGTGGTTCCAGTGCCAGATTTTGATTTTAGTGATACCGTCTTTCAAAGATTTCAGGTAGTAAATTTAAAAAATCAAATTAATGAAAATTTAAAAAAGTTAATTGCTGGACAAAGGCAAAATTACAGTGGAGAAGTGTCTAAAGAGCATCAAGTAAATTTTATGAATCGAGAGTTAATTGCAGCAATTGATCAAAATGTTGCTTTTAAAAATTCTATCTCTGCTTCAGAGGCTGCTCACTTGCATAATTTGATTTTGACAGAGGAAACATTAGCTTGGTTTAATAATGACCCTAGCTTATTTAGTAATGCAGATATTTGCTTATTAAAAAACAATTTAAGTTTATATTTACGGCAGAATCCACAAAGTTTTACCACTAGTGAAGTTGAAGGATTTAAAAATAAGGTTTTGAACAGCCAACAACAAACTTTTGCGGATCAGCTTAATTGCGCTTTAAGCGATTACTTTGTTAACAATGATTCTCAAGTACTGAAAAACTTCTTGAAAACAAGCAAAAAAAATAAAGATTTAGAGTCTATTTGGAAAATGGGCTATACAGAAAATAATGGAGCTGTGTTTCCGGTAATGATTAATGCTTATTTAGCTGGAATATTGAGTTTATGAAAAAGATTTTTTTGATTTTAGTTTTAGTAAATTGTAGCTTGACGATTTCCACTCGATTTATTAGCGCGAATCCTAATTATAAAAACGGTCGTTGTATTTGTAGAAATGGTTGTCCTGATCCGATAAGCCCTTGTGCTCCTGCCCATGGTTCTTGCAATATTGGTAATAATTCTACCGTTATTCCAAATGATCAATGTAGCAATGGTCTAGTTAATGTGTATATTGGAGCTGGAGCGAGCTGTGGTGGCAGCAATCCAACTTGTTATAACTGCCTCCAGTGTCAAAAAGGCAGTCTGGAAATTACTGCTGAAGTTTGTGCTCAAAAAAATCAAAAGTATATTGAGTATTCTTACCAGAATGTGAGTGCAAGCATTAGTTGTGGAGAATGTGTTCCTTTTGCTTCTTGCGAAGAAGCTTATGGCAATGATGGTTACAAAGTAACTACTACCAGCTGTAATAATGGGCAGAAGCTCATGACTAAAACTTACACTGATGTCAGTGGTAAAACCACTACTTGTGGGAAATGTGAAAATATCAGTTTTGCCAATTGCGAAGAAGCTTATGGCAATGATGGTTACAAAGTAACTACTACCAGCTGTAATAATGGGCAGAAGCTCATGACTAAAACTTACACTGATGTCAGTGGTAAAACCACTACTTGTGGGAAATGTGAAAATGATCAATCTGCGTGCCAGTGTTTGGACGGTTACGGCACGGAAAAATGCACTGATCAAATTGCTTCTTCTTATAAGCGAGCTTGCGATAATGCCGTTTGTTATAAATGCTCTAGTTGTCCAGAACCAGTTTGCGATGAGACGCAGGGTTATTTTAATGATGAAAATAAGTGTAAAGGTAAAACAACTGTTAATGGTCAGATTTTTCAATATGTTTGTACGAAAAATTCTGTGAGTGTAAAATGTAATGGCGGCCAAAAAACTACTTCTTGCTGGAAAAGAAATAGTTGTGATGAATTGGAAACTACAGTTTGTTATGAAAAAGATGCTGATTGTATAACAGAGAATACCGTGACGACCATTAAAGTTTTCTCTTACAACGGCTATAAATGTCGTGAAGATACCACTACTGAACATTATTGCGGTACTTGCTGCACTGGCATTGCTGCTCCTTGGTTTCAAACAGTCAATGGTAATCTTTTTGCCCAAAATAGCATTCGTGGCAAAGTCGGCTATGACGATCCCAATGATCCTAAGAATCAACCAAATCACGAGCTCACCCTAGATAAAAATGAAGATTTCGTCAATGCTTATTTTGCTCGTCAAAGAGGGGATTTTCAGACTCAAATCATTGGCAATAGTAGCGGGATTCCTCTAGTATATTTTGGTAAAGTAGACAATGAAGATGGGGCGCTAACGCAAAGAACCATTCCTAATACTGCTGTTGTTGGCACCGCTGGTTATAGTGCTTTGCGCCCAGAGAAATTTCGTTATTTTCAAGAACTTTTGCATTATGAAAGCTTAGGCTACTGCAATAGCTATCATAAAGGCGGGAGTGATATTAATGGTATCAAAGTCTGTAAAGAAAATAATGCGCAAATGTTGACTAGTAATTACATAATTGCTGCTGGTGAAAAGCAGGTTGTTTTTATTGATGGTAATCTTATTATTGATTTACCAAAAACTGATAAGATTAGCGTGGCAGAAGGCGGTTTCTTAGCTTTTATCGTTTCTGGAGACATTATTTTCAAATCAAGCTTAGGCGAAGAAATTATTAATAGTAAAGACTACACTTTAAATATTAGTTTAATTGCAGAACCAGATAAAGGTGATTATGATGGTTATAATCAAAAGGCTCAAATTGAAGGTGTTTTTATTGCCGATGGCCAAATTAAATTTGAAGGTTCAACTGTCAATAATGCTTTCACCAATAAACCTTGTGACCGTAAACTTACGGTCGCTGGTACTTATGTGGGCTGGAATGGAATTGTTATGAGTAGAACTTTTTCTGGCTGTAGTAATCACACAATTAAGTATTACGATGAGAAAGGTATGGAAGTAGCTTACAAAGATTACTATACGAACAGTAAGGGTCGTGTCGTAGTTGACTATCCAGATTACAATGAATTCAATCCCGTTATTACCTTTGTTTACCGTCCAGATTTTACCGCCAATACCCCAGCTTGGATGCGCAATGTAGTTCGTGTAACTCAAGAGGTGAATTAAAGTGGCTCAGGTGATCAAATTTGGCAGAGACTTGTGACAAATTGTCAAGAGCGAAAATGTTTCTTGCCAAATTCGCATAATATTTATTTTTAAGTCTTGATTTGTGATATCTTGTATGATACAATGGCGCACTTGTGACAAAAACTATTGCACAACGTAGTTGTTTTTTACTACTTTTTATCTTTGGCCTAACGGTAGCAGCGGTGGCTTTCTATCGAGTGAGAGCGGCAGCGCTGGCCACGGATACAGCAAAAACAGATGGCTTATCAATAACAATCGTAAGTGATGCTCAGGCACAAGCTCTGAGTGCAGAAGCTGGACAAAGTGGAATAGTTAGTTTTTAGTCTTGTTAATTGTAATGATAAATAGTATAATTAAAATCTGAAAAAAGAATAAGGAAGGAATTTTATGACTCCGTTACCAAAAAATAAGATTACACGAGCAGAACGAGGCAAACGTCGTCGTGGCAATACACCAGTAGTGACTCGTAGCTTAAAAGTGGCAAAAGTGCCGTTGCATAAGGCTAAGGTGGTAGCGAAAATGAAGATGCAATTGAAACCGGTGAAAAAGGTGGATGAAGCAGAACAAAAAACCAAATTAGCAGAAAAGTTGAGCACTAAAAAAGCAAAAAAATAAGTTTATGTCTCAGGATCGAGAAACGCAAACAGATTTGTCGCCAGAAGAAATACTAGACGAAGGTGACAAAAAGCCGATTGATCATCGTCATCAAGAGAGAATGTCTTTATTGCAGGCTTTATTTATTGACGAATTTCCACAACAGAGCTGGACGGATTTGGAGTTGAAATTTGATCAAGCGGCGTTGGACGATATTCGTTTGCATAAAGCGGATTATGATCAACAAATTCAAACAATCGCTCAAGAAAGACCGCTGAAAGATTTGGCGAAAATTGATTTGTCGATTTTGCGTTTGATTTTACATGAGAGTGCGACAAAGAAAACGCCAGCAAAAGTGTTAATTGATGAAGGTGTGGAATTGGCAAAAGATTTTGGTGGAGAACATGCATATGCTTTTATTAATGCTGTTTTGGAAAAACTTTTACTGTCAAAACTGACGGAAGAAAAAGCGACGCTAGCTGCTGCAAAAGAGGAGGAAACAGGAAAGGAGGAAAATGCCTGAATTACAAATAACAGAATTAACGAATAAATTAAAAGAGAGTGAAGGTTATACTAGAGAGGAAGTATTCGATTTATTGAAGGAATCTTTGGTTGAACTGACCGATAATCGTGGAGAAGATATTAGAGAAGAATCGTTGATTTATGATGAGTTAAATTTAACAGAATATGATTTGCAGCGCTTAATCAAACAAATTGGCACACAAGTGGAAATAAATGTGGACGAGATGCTTAAGGAAGCGGCAGATGAAGAAGTGCATACGATTGCAGATTTATTAGATTTAATTATTGATGAAAAGGATTTGGGTTAAGTCATGAAAGCGGTGTTACCAGAATTTAGAAATGCGAGTTTGTTGGAAACTGCACTCACTCATCGAAGTGCTTTAAATGAGCATAAAAATGCTAGTCGAGAGTCGAATGAGCGTTTGGAATATTTAGGTGATGCAGTGCTTGAGCTAGTGTCAACGGAATTTTTGTATCAAAAAATGCCTGACACATCAGAGGGAAAATTAACTGCTATCAGAAGTGCTTTAGTGAAAACAACAACGCTGAGTGAAGTAGGTAAAGAATTGAATTTAGGCGGAATGCTTTACTTGAGTAAGGGAGAAGAAAATTCTGGAGGACGAACGAATGAAGCATTGATTGCTAATACAGTGGAAGCTGTTATTGGCGCGCTTTATTTAGACCAAGGTCTAGAAATTGCAAAAACTTTTATAACTGAGAACATTTTAACTCGTTTTGATGAAGTAATGGAAAAAAAGCTTTACCGCGATGGTAAGAGCAGCTTGCAGGAAGAAGTACAAGCCTATGGTTTTGAAGCGCCGATTTATCAAGTGCTACATGAGGAAGGTCCCGATCATGAAAAGTCATTTACAGTGGCAGTTTTTGTGGGCGGCGCGCAAGTGGGTATAGGAGAAGGGAAAAGTAAACAATTAGCACAACAGTCAGCAGCTCTACAGGCTCTACAAACGGTCGATTTTGATCATTTTAGGCCAGCGGAACAGAATTAGTGGTAAGAAAAGAGAAAATTAGGTTATAATACAATTTCTTAATATAAATGAGCATAGTCATAATCACGAGAAGATGACAAAATAAGGAGAAAATGTTAAAAATTAAATTAACTCGTTTAGGAAAAAAGTCAGAACCACGATATCGGATTGTGGTCAATGAATGTCGAGATAAGCGCGACGGTCAATACGTGGCTCAAATCGGTCTTTATCATGCGGCAGAAACTCCAAAAAAATTGGAATTAGATCTGGCGGCATATGAAGAATGGCTGAAAAAGGGAGCGAAGCCAACACCAACAGTGGCTTTTCTGTATCAAGTGGTGAAAGATGGAAAAGGTTTTCCTGAAGGTAAAGCTAAATTAAGCAAAAAAGCGAAAGCAAAAATAAAAGCGGAAGAAGAAGCTAAAGCAGCAGCTGAAGAAGAGAAGAAAGCGGCAGCGGCAACAAAAGAAGAAACCGTTGTGGAAGTGAAGACTGAAACTCAAGCTTAATTAGAAATAAGAAAGGTAAAACAAATGAAAGAACTTTTACAATACATGTTGGTTGGTTTAGTGAATTATCCTGATGAGATTGCTATTGATGAACAAGTGTTGCCAGACGGTTTGATTATCTTATCAATTTCCGCCAATCCAGAAGATTATGGACGGATTATCGGTCGACAAGGAATGTTGATTCGATCTTTGCGCACCATTATTAAAGCGCGCGCGATTAAAGAGAAAAAGAGAGTGATGGTGCGCGTAATGACTGACGGTGATAGAGACGAAAAAGCGGCTGATACCGAGATTGCTTCAGCAGTGACAAACAATGAGCCAACTGAAGAAGTGATGCAAGAATCAGCTTTGGATGACAATTTGATTTAATTAATCACGAAAACAAAATTAGAAAGACTCTGTCGAAAGATAGGGTCTTTTTTTTATCCTCTCCCCTACTTTATTGAACGGTGTCTTCTAAAGGTACGCCGGTTGGGGCCAAAGTATTATTTTCTTGGGTGGTAGTTTGCGATTCTAAAATGTCTGTCTCATTTTTAATATCGCTGTCAAGTTCATTTTCGGCAGCGTGCTGCTGAATAGCGACGCCGAAAATATTATTGCTACTACTGGCAAATTCTTTTTGATTGCTGGAAAAATCAGGAAGAGTGAATTGTTGGAGAGTGCTTTGCAGCAATTGATTCTGAGCTTGGCTAATCAGAGGTAAAGATTCATCTAAACGAGCAATAATATTGGGTTTGTAATAAGTGGCAAAGATTTCAAATTCGGCACTGACATAGCCGAGTAAACTGTTATTGATTTCGGCATAAGTGACACTCATAAAAGGGGCACTGTTTTCTATCTGGTTAATAAAATTGAGGGTGTTGATATAACTGCCGTTAGTTTCTAAATAAATGGTAAAACCTTGATTTTGTTGAGCACTTAAACTTCTAGCGGCAGCGCTATTGGCACTAGTGTTGAATTGAGCAGAAGGAGTGGCAATTAAACCAGGAGAATACTCAAAGCTGGTGAAATTAATTTCATTATCTTTGCTGACTGTGCTTAAAACGCTTAAAGTTTCCATAAAAGGATTGGTGCTGTATAAAATATTGTCGACTAATTGGACCTGTTGATTGTAATTGCTTTCGCTTAAAATAGTATTGATTTGATTGGCTTTGCTGGTAATTTCTTCGAGCGTGGTTTTTTTCATTAATAATTGAGCACGATCAGCAGTAATTTGATTGAATTTTGGCACAATGCCCCAGATAGAAATAGCTAAAAGAACAGCGAAGAAAAAAAGTGAAAAAATTAGAAAAGTACGATTACCAATAGTTTTGAGTTGGGCATTAAGATCTTGAGCTGATTCGTTGGATGATGGATTTTTTTTATTTTCTGGCATAAATTATAATTCTATACTGACCTCAAGAGTATAATTACCGTTGTTGCTTCGACGCAAGGAAAGCATTTCAATTTTTTGATACTTTTCTCTAAAAGCACTGTCTTGAATTAAAGAAACTAGTTGAGAGAGGGCAAAAACGCTATTGCAAGATAAGGTGAGCTCAACATTTTTGGTATAATAATCATAAGTAGTATTTTTGACAGCAGTGTTTTCAGTGGTAAAGTGCAAATACATATCTCTGAGCGCCTGAGTACCAGCGTTGCGTTGGGCGATTAACTCTTCTAACTTGGCGAGTTTGCTGTGAAAAGTGAGATAGGTGGCAGTCACGCTCTCATCTAAATTTAGTTGATTAGTGACAGCGTCGATATTTTTTTGCACTTGTTCAATTTGTTGTCGATAATAAATTTGAATGCCTAAAAGAGTAAGAAAGAAAACCACGGTGATGCTGCCTAAAACACTAATAAAAAGGAAAGATTGACGATCACTTTTATTTCTGGCTTCAAGCTGAGCTTTGTTTTTGGCTAAGAAATTAATTTCTTGAGGCATATTATTTTTTGGCGAGTCCAACGACTACTGGATAAAGAAGCTGATCTTTTTGAGGGATATTGCCGCTGATATTGTTGAAAACGTCTACAGGAGCAATTTCAAGATTGAAATTGGTGGCTAGAAGTTCTGGAAAGCCTGGCATCATAGAACCACCGCCAGCAAAAATGAGTCGCGAGACAGTGTTGAGACTGTTTTTACTGTTGTAAAAAGCGATCGTATTTTTGATATCAGTGATGATGGTCTGAGCAATAGGAGCAATGACTTGGGCGATTTTGCCTTCAAAATGTTGAGGATCGATACCGTATTGGCGTTTGTATTCTTCGGCTTTATCTTTGGGAAGATTGAAGGCGGTCATGAGTGCTTTGGTAATCATGTCGCTGCCGGTTTGGTGAGAAATGACGGCGCCAAGTTCAGTGCCACGAATCACAGCTAAATCGAGTCCGCTGGCGCCGAAATTCATCATCATCTGTGCTGATTCACCACCAATGGAAGTTAAGTGACGCAGAGAGGCAATTGTCTCGGTTTCCATTAAGCTGGCGTCAATGCCAACTATCTTAAAAGCAGATAAAATATTATCTAAATCTTGCTTATGAATGCCGACGAGTAAGACACGCATGTTAACAATACCTTCGTCTTTTTTCTCTGGTCGAAAAAGCACTTGATGGCTTAAAACAAGATCTTCTTTGGGGATAGGAATATATTGTTGAGCTTGCCATTGCACGGAAGTGGCTAATTCTACATCCGTTAAGGTAGGAATTTCGATGATTTGTGTTGAAGCTAATTTCTCTGGCATGGCTAAACGGACATTGGAACGAGAGAGTTTGTTTTGAGTGAAAATGTCTTCTAAGTAACCAGCAAAACCAGCAACTTGTTTTTGGTCTTTGGGAATAGAAAAACCTAAAGTGTTATCAACAAAAAAAGCTTTTTCTAATTCGCCTTTGCGGTTGGTCACGGCGACTTTGGCATAAAAACTGCCAAAATCAAGACAAACTGTGGAAGCATTGTTTTCAAACATAATAATCTCCTTGTTTTATTGACTGACTACTTCTAAATTGCCAGAACCAGAGAAAACAGCGAAATCCATAATTGAAGGGGCTCCGGGGTCGGTTTCTCTTTGTTCAATGACTCTGACTTGAGTGCCACTTTCATCTTCACTAATAGAACGAGTAGTCTTCACTAGACCTGCCATATCAAGGTTACTACTGCAGAAAAGCATTTTAATCCTAAGAGTGCGGGTGTCACCTGCGGCACAAACGCCAGTACCATTGCCAATATTGATAATTTTACTATCATATCCAGGTTTATCAGTAGCTGCAGTGCTAGCGATATAACCTTCGCCTAAATCACTCACGTTGACACCTTTGTAAAGAAAGTAATCGACAGAGGTAATATTTTCAGGAGTGGTACAGTAAACACTTAACAAAAGAGCAGGGTTGAGTTTTTTATTATCTTTGCTTAAACAAGTAGCGTCATTAGTTGTACCTTGCCAATAAAGATTGATATCGCCTTTGACGTCTGGAAGTGAAGTCTCTACTGATTCGCCAGCGCTAAGACGAATGGAACTTTCCCCGATGACTTGAGTGGTTGGGTTGTTACTATCTCCACTAGTATTACCAGCAGTCTCAAGATTGCTTTCGGCGGTATTTAAGGCTTGACCAGATTCGGTCCGCTGGGTATTTTGGGCTGTATCTTTGGTGACGCGCGAAGCGACAGCGATGCCGATAACTAACAAAATACTAGTGAGAACAACGGCGATAATCCCAATCTGAGCAGGTTGAAAAGTGAGAGTTTTTTTCATGTTTTTATCTTAACCTATTTTTTCGGAAAATGCAAGTAGTTTCGTGATATAATAGCTGGCATATGAAAAAAAATAATCAAGACAAGATTAAATTAACTCAAGAGTCATTCGCAAATTTGGAGGCGGAATTGAAAGATCTAGAAGAGAGACAATTACCAGAAATTGTGGAAAGAATTGCTAAAGCAAGAGAACAGGGAGATTTGTCTGAAAATAGTGAATACAAGGATGCTAAAGATCAACAAGAATTGTTGGAAGTGAGAATTGGTGAGATTCAAGCAATTTTGGGTCAAGCACAAATTATTACAGAAACTAAGAATGCTGATCAAATAAATGTCGGTTCTAAAGTGACTTTGGCTGATGAAAAAGGTAAGAAAACCGATTTTGTCATCGTTAGTGAGTTTGATAAAGCGGCTGTCGCTGAAAATACTATTTCGGCTGTGTCTTTGATTGGTAAGGCTTTGATGCATAAAAAAGCGGGAGAGACGGTGAAAGTAGTGGTGCCAGCGGGTGAGAAAGTTTGGCAAGTGGTGGCAATAAAATAAGATGTCTAGGTTGTCGCAAACTATAGAGGCAAGAAAAGAAAAGCGCCAGGCGCTGGAGGCGGCTGGCGTGGTAGTACACCCGTATGCGTTTGACAAAAAAGAAATGATTGCTCAAGCTTTGGAGGCTTTAGATAGCGGTAAAGAAGTAAAGACAGCAGGTAGAATTATGTCTTTGCGAGCTCATGGAAAAGTGGTTTTTTTGGATTTGGTTGATCAATCAGGTAAAATTCAAGTGATGCTACATCAAGGTCGAGTGGGAGAAGAAAAGTTTCAGCTCCTGACTTGGATGGATGTGGGTGATTTTCTGGGAATAACGGGCGTAGTAGAAAAAACCAGAACAGGCGAAGTGACAATCTTGGCGAGTGGTTTTGAATTTTTGGGTAAAGCCTTACGATCGTTGCCGTCGGTGTGGAACGCGGCGAGTGATAAAGAGGCGCGCTTCAGACAACGATATCTTGATTTATTGGTAAACGTGAGCGCGCGTGAAACTTTGCAAAAAAGATGGCGAATTGAAAGATTGGTGCGGCATTTTTTGCAAGATCGTCTGGGATATACCGAAGTGGAAACGCCAATCTTACAGACTTTGTATGGAGGTACAAATGCTAAACCGTTTATTACCAAAATGAATGCTTTGGATGCAGATTTCTATTTAAGAATTGCGCCGGAACTTTATTTAAAAAGACTAATGGTTGGTGGAATGGAACGGATTTTTGAAATTGCGCGGAATTTCAGAAACGAGGGCATTGACCAAACTCATTTGCCTGAATTTACGGCAATTGAGTGGTATCGGGCTTATGCTGACTATCGAGTGATGATGGATGAAATCGAAGCGCTAATTAAATTTTTGCATCAAGAAATTAATGACAGTGATGAATTACAAGTGGGCGAAGAAAAAATTCAGTTGATTAATGAGAAGCCGTGGCCGAAGTTGACGTTGAAAGGTGCTTTGCAGGAATACGAAAATCTCAAAGTGGACGAAATGAGTGATGAAGAATTACAAGCTTGTTTGCGAAAAAATCAGTTAAAACCAGTTGGGGAATTTACGCGTGGGAAGGCGATTTTTTCGCTTTTTGATCATCTAGTGACCGGAAAATTGATTGCCCCAACTTGGATTATTGATTATCCTCAAGATGTGTCGCCCTTGGCAAAAGCTCACCGAACGGAGACTGGGCTAGTGGAACGTTATGAACTTTATATCGGTGGCAAAGAAATTGCCGATGGCTGGAGTGAAATCACTGACCCATTAGAACAGAGAACGCGCTTCGAAAACGAGCAAGTGCGCATGCGCCAAGGTGATGATGAAGCTCAACCCTTGGATGAAGAATTTTTGGAAGCAATGGAATACGGTCTGCCGCCAATGGGTGGCGTGGGCATGGGTGTAGATAGATTGGTGATGCTGTTGACCAATAATTGGTCAATCAAAGAAGTGATTGCGTTCCCGACTTTGAAAGCGGTAACGGAGCGAGCAGACACAGAGGAAAAGGAAGTTGAAAACGAAAAAGAAGCGGTAAATTGAACAGAAAAAGGTGTGAGAATGAGTATAGAAGGAGAGTTTTATGTTAGATAGCAATTATATTCGTGAACATCAAGCAGAAGTAAAAAAAGCGGTTAGTGACAAACAGTTAGACGCCAAAGTAGTGGATGAATGGTTAAAAATTGATCAAAAAAGACGCCAAATTTTGCAAAAGGTGGAAAGTCTGCGGGCTGAAGCAAATCAAAATGTGGCGTTGATAAAAAAAGATTTGGCGGAAAAAGGTGGCAAGCCGGCAACAGAGTTGGTGGAAGCTGGTAAAAAAATCAAAGAAGAACTCAAAATAGAAGAAGCAGCTCTAAAAGAGGTTGAAGAAATTTTTGTCGATCTTAATTTGCAAATTCCAAATGTGCCAGCGGCAGATACACCAGTGGGTAAAGATGAAAACGATAATCAGGTAGTGAGACAAGTCGGGGAGAAACCAGATTTTGCTTTTGCAGTCAAAACGCATGAACAGCTGATGGAAGACTTGGATCTTTTGGATGTAAAAAAAGCGGTGAAAATCGGTGGCTTTCGGACTTATATGCTGAAAAATCAGGCAGTAATATTAGAACAAGCGGTACTTAATTATGCTCTGAAAATGATGATAGATGAGGGTTTTATGGCTTTAACTGCACCAGTTCTAGTCAATCACGAGACAATGGTAGGTACCGGTTATCTACCGTGGGGAGAAGAAGATCATTATTATACTCAAGATGAACAAATCTTGGCGGGGACGGCGGAAGTAGCGCTAACGAGCTTCTATGCGGGCGAAACATTGAATGAAAAAGATTTGCCGATCAAAATGGTGGGGATTTCGCCTTGTTTTCGGCGAGAAGTCGGCACTTATGGTAAAGATACCAAAGGCATTATTAGAGTACATCAATTTAATAAAGTGGAGCAGGTGGTCTATACGGTGGCCGACGAGGCAGTGACGCGAGAATGGCACCAAAAAATGGTAGCTTTTGCGGAGCAACTATTGCAGAATTTGGGTCTCCCCTATCAAGTGTTGCTGATGTGTACTGGTGATATGGGAGCTTGTCAGCGAAAAAAGTATGATATAGAAACTTGGTTTCCTGGACAAAATAAATATCGAGAGACGCATAGTGCAAGCTATTTCAATGATTTTCAGGCGCGGCGACTCAATATCAAATATCGAGCGAGTGACGGAACGACGAAATTTGTTTATACACTTAATAATACGGTGGCGGCGTCGCCGCGCCTGTTGGCAGCGATTATTGAAAACTATCAGCAAGCAGACGGCAGCATCGTTGTACCTGAAGTGCTGCGAGCATGGACCGGTTTTGAGCGGATTGAAAAGAAAGATAATTAGCATTTTCCTCCTTGTTTTCCTGCTCTTTTCATGTTATACTTTTCTCGTGTTTTCAGATCCTAAACTCCCAGGTTGGCATCAAGAAATAGACAGAGTAAGCAACTAAAAACAAGAGATACAAACTATGATTTATCATCATCTGCATCATCTACAAAATCTCTTGATCAAGACAAAATTCTCCCCATTTTCTCTCAAAATTCCATGATAAGTCAGCAAAATCACTTGACAAACCAGCAAAATTGTTGTAACACATATATATATACCATAATTTCTTCCGCTTTATTCCTGACTGCCTTGGGAAATGTAGTATGCCAGTAAAATCACACTGGCAAATTTTCTCACCAGCGAAAGTGGCAGCTTTAGCGTTGGTATTCTTCATTACTTCCTCCTTACCCACTTTCGCCACCGAC
>CAYVKW010000018.1:0-20541 GCA_964452285.1 uncultured Pseudomonadales bacterium
CTATTAAAACCGAGCTTAAACTCCTCGAAAAAAGCGACAAAATTTCTCCTACCGTCAAAAATAGTCTCACCGTCATTAAAGATGAAGCTAATAATTTACAAAACTTAGTCAATAATTTACTCAATTTTAACTCCAATCAAGATCACGCTCACTTCAGTTCTTTCAATTTCGCTCCTTTATTGCAAAATAAAGCTCGCCAATACCAAAAAATCGGTCAAGACAAAAATCTCACTTTTGTCATCCAAGCTCCAGCAGACATTTTTATCGTCAGCGATTCACAAAAATTATCACAAATTCTAGATTTGCTTTTAGATAATGCCAAAAAATATTCTGCTCCAGCAACCACCATCAATCTGAATTGGCAAGAAACCAAAGATTCTTATCAGCTTTCTATTACCAATCAAGGTTTAGGCATTAGTGATAAAGATGCTAAAAAAATCTTTCAGCGTTTTTACCGTGTCACCGACATCACCATTCAAAAAGAAATTGGTAGTGGTCTTGGCTTAGCCATTGCTAGACAATTAGCTCAATCAATTCAAGCAAAATTAGAACTTATAGATGGCTCATCTGCTCACACCACCTTTACCTTAATCCTACCTAAAAAACCTTCTTAAAATTAAACATTGAAACTTTAATTTTCTTTTAACATTTTTGCAGTTTAATATAGCACTGTGATAAATAGTCAAATATTAAAACTTACATTCACATTATTATTAATTAAATAGAAAATAAAACATTTTTAGGACTCTATTATGTCATTGTCAGCATTTCGTCAAAAATCAACCATAAAACTTAAAAGTTTTCATTGGTCAAAAAAAATTGTGATTATTTTTATCGTTACTCTTATTCTCATTGGCGGCGCCATTTGGTTTTGGCGCCGCCAATCCAATCAATCTAGTCAAGCTCACGAAACCACTACTGTCGCCGCCAGTATTCAAGACTTGAAAGAAACCATCGAAATCACCGGTACTGTTTCCAACGCTAATTACACCGAAGTGACTACGCAAGCCATCGGCACTGTCACTCAAGTTTACGTCACCGATGGTCAAGAAGTTAAAGCCGGCGATCAACTTTTTGAACTTGAACTCTCGCCAGAAGGAAAAGAAGCTTATCAAAATGCCTATGCTAGTTATCTTTCCGCTAAAACCAATCTCGCCAGTGCCGAAAACAAACTTAATAGTCTGCAAATCACTCTTTTTGAAAAAAATCAGTATTTTATTAATCATGCCGACGCTGAAGATTTAGCCGAAACCGATCCCACTTATATTGAACAATGGGCAGCTTGGGTAGCAGCTGAAAATGATTACAAAAACCAAAGCAGTGTCATTGCTCAAGCCAGAGCTCAAGTCAGTTCCGCCTACCAAACTTATCAAAATATGAGCTCCACTATTACTGCTCCAGTTTCCGGTACTATCGAAAATATCACTGCTGTTCCTGGCTTAGTTTTCGGCAGCGTGAACGCCAATGGTTCTGGCACCAGTCTTTCTGACCGTATGGCCACTATTAAAACTAACGACAATCTTTTAGTCACCTTCTCCGTTTCTAGTAGCGATATTGGCAAAATCGAATTGGGCCAGACGGTCACTCTTACAGATAGCGGACTTATTGGTGAGGTAGTCAGTGTCGACCGTTATGGCACCACTGACACTACCACTACTTACACTGTCATCGCTCAATTTGACCACAAAAATAGCACTTCAGCCGAGCTTTTACCCAATATGAGTGTCGACGGTGAAATTTCCGTGAGCGAACAATTAAATGCTCTCGTCATTCCTACTTTAGCTATCAACACTAATGCCGCTGGCGGAAGCACTGTCACTGTTAAAAAAAATAATCAAACTGAAACTCGCACTGTCGTTATCGGTGTCAATAGTGGCAATCTCACCCAAATTCTTAGCGGTCTAGACGAAGGGGAAGAAGTTGTCTTTGAATTACAACAGTTTGCTTCCAGCAATCAACAAAATAACATGGGCGGAGCAATGATGATGGGTGGCGGCATGCCTTCAGCTGGCGGTATGCCTTCAGGTGGCGGTATGCCATCTGGATCTGGCAGATCTCGTTAATTTTATCAATCATTGTCAATTTTCAACTAAACTTAAATTAAGTAGAATAAAAAAATGAAACAAAACAAGCAAACATCAGCTCAAACAGCCACTGTCATTGAAGTCAAAGATTTGATTAAAACCTACTCCGGCACCGCCGGCGAAACCAAAGTTCTTAAAGGTCTTAATTTTAAAATTCAAAAAGGCGAATTTGTCTCTATTATGGGTCCATCTGGATCCGGCAAATCTACTCTCATGCACATTTTAGGCGCTCTTGATGTTGCTACAAGCGGCCAGTATCTACTCGATGGTGTCGACACTAGAAATCTTAATGAAGATCAATTGGCACAAGTCAGAGGTGAAAAAATTGGCTTTGTCTTTCAGGCTTTCAATCTTTTGCCTCACAAAAGCGTCTTACAAAACATTATGCTCTCTGGTATGTACGGAGAAATTCCTTTACCTGAAAGAACTGCTAAAGCCAAAGAATTGATTAAACTAGTGAAGTTGGAAGAAAGAGAACGGCATTTAGCTAATCAATTATCTGGAGGACAACAACAACGGGTTGCTATTGCTCGCAGTTTAATGATGGATCCAGCTATTATTTTAGCCGATGAACCAACCGGTAATTTACCCACCGATCAGACTGACGAAGTTTTAAGTTTTTTTAGCGATCTCAATCAAAGAGGTAAAACTATTATTATTATCACTCATGAACCAGCGGTTGCCTCTTATTCTAATCGGACCATTAGAATTCAGGATGGTTTAATTAAAAACGACGGTCCCGCTGATAAAAGTATTCATTATGCTCACACTTGAAATTTTTGAAGAATCATTTAGTAGTTTATTGCAAAATAAAGGTCGAACTTTCCTTTCTATTTTGGGTATTGTCATCGGCATTGCTTCTGTCATTACTATGACCGCTATTGGCGCCGGCAGTCAACAAGAAATTACTGATCAAATTTCCACTCTCGGCACCAATATTTTGACAGTAGCTCCGCGAGGTTGGAACAATAACAGTGGCTTCACCCCAGCCGAACTTAATACCATTTTAGCCAATAATTATCAAGATCTTTTTGCTGGTTATTCTCCAGAAATGAGCAGTACTCAAACCATCATCGCTAATGACACCGAAGAATCTACTAGTATCACTGGCGCGACCCCGGACTACTTCGATGTGCATAGCAAAACTATCGCTTATGGTCGCGCCTTCACTCAAACGGAAGAAGAAGCCGGCGCCAAAGTTGCCGTTATCGGCAATGGCACTGCCACCACTTTTTTTGATAATAGTCGTGCTGCTCTCAACCAAAAAATTAAAATTGGCACCACTAGCTATCAGGTCGTTGGCGTTTTGAAAGAATCTGGCAGCAGCAATAATACTTCCGCCGATTCCTTAGCTATTATTCCTTTAACTACTATACAAGAGCAAATTACTGGCACTAACACTTACAGTAGTATTGCTTTTAGCTTAAAAAATGTAAATGATCTAGAAGCCGCTAAGTCGGTTATCGGTTATACTTTGCTCAATTTACACGATCTTGATGATGTCGACGACGCCGATTTTCGTTTAACTTCTGCCGCCGACCTTCTCGAAACTTTGACTTCAGTTACTCAAACTTTTACTCTGCTTTTGGCTGGCATTGCTGGCATTTCACTTTTAGTCGGTGGCATCGGCATTATGAACGTAATGTTAATGAGCGTTCTTGAGCGCACTCGTGAAATCGGTCTTCGCAAAGCTTTAGGTGCTAAAAAGAAATATCTTATCATGCAATTTTTATTTGAGGCAGTTTTAATTACCCTCATTGGCGGCTTTATTGGCTTACTTTTAAGTTTTGCTGCCAGTAAAATTCTGAGCACTTTCCTCGATTTTGCCACCGTCATTAATGGCAGCAGCGTCCTCTTAGCTATCGGCGTTTCCACTGGCATTGGCCTTCTCTTTGGCATCTATCCCGCCAATAAAGCCGCCAAATTACAACCAATCGAAGCGCTCCGCAGCGACTAATTATCAATTAAATGCTATAATAGGGGAAATTTATGCAAAAAATTCCTCTCGCTATCTCCAATCGGCATCTTCATTTGACTGCCGCTGATTATCAAATTCTTTTTGGTGACGAAAAAATTAGTGTCAGGAATAATCTCAGCCAACCAGGTCAATTTGCCGCTAATCAGACCGTTACTCTCAAAACTTTCAAAAACATTTTAGAAAAAGTCCGTCTTATCGGTCCTTTTCGTCCTTACACTCAAGTAGAAATTTCTCAAACCGATGCTTATTTTCTTGGTCTTACTCCACCTATCAGAATGTCAGGCGATCTCACTAACGCGGCTAAAATTACCATTGTTGGCCCAGCCGGTTCTATTGAGCGTGAAGCTGCTATTTTAGCCGCGCGTCACCTGCATCTAACAGCCGCCGATCGTCAATCTCTTCATTTAGAAAACATCAGCGAAATCACTGTCCGTTTGGACAATTTATCTCCTCGCTCTCCCATTATTCTCAGTCACGTTCAACTCAAAGAGGATTCTCAGGCGGCGCTTGAATTACACCTTGACACTGACGAAGCTAATGCCGCCCTCGCCCGTCCTAGTGATTTCGCCGAGATTCTTAATCAAGGTGGGTTTTCTTTTTAACTTTCGCTTTCTTCCGTTTCTTCTATCTCTTCCGCTTTTTCTCCGCCCTCGTTTGGATTCGTCTCTTCACTTTCACCGTCACCAATGAAGCCATTTGATTGCAATTCCCAGAGCTGACGATAAATTGAGCCCGCAGTTTTCAGCAACTGTTCATGGGTGCCGATTTCTGCAATTTTACCCTCGCGCATCACCACAATTCTATCCGCTTTCATGATTGTCGATAAGCGATGTGCAATCACAATTGCTGTTACTTTTTTCTCTCCTCCTCGCACATATTGCCAAAAAGAGCGTTGAATTGCCTGTTCACTATAAGAATCTAAACTGCTCGTCGCTTCATCAAAAACCACAATCGGCGGCCTTTTCAACAGCACTCGCGCAATCGCTAACCGCTGTCTTTGCCCGCCAGAAAGTTTCACTCCACGTTCTCCCACTTTTGTTTCATAACCTTCTGGTAATTTAGTAATAAACTCATCTGCCTCAGCCGCTGCTGCTGCCGCCTCAATTTCCTTAATTGACGCTTCCGGCCTCGCGTAAGCTAAATTATATTTAATCGTATTATTAAACATAATTGACTCCTGTGGTACAATTCCAATTTTATCGCGTATATAATCTCTTCTCATATCTCGTAAGTCTATGTCATCAATCAAAATTTTTCCTGCCGTTACATCAAACATCCTTTGTAATAATTTCACCATGGTTGTTTTACCCGCACCAGAAAAACCTACTAAAGCTACTACTTCTCCTGGCTCTATAGTCAAATCAACATTTTCCAAAGCCAATTTCTTTCGATTGTCATATTCAAAACTTACCTGCTCAAATTTAATTTTTCCCCCAAAGTTCTTAATTTCTTGCGGATTCTGTGGATCTACAATCATCGGCACTTGATCCAAAATACCCAAATATTTTTCCAAATCCTCACTTTTTTTAGCCACATGACGCAAAATGTTCACAAAACCGTCCATCCGCCACTTGAAACCCAAAGCAAAAGTGACCACAAACACAAAATTTGCCACCGTGAAAATGCCCGTTTGCAAATCTTTCAAAGCCAAGAAAAATACTCCAATCAAGAATAGCACATAAGTCATACCAATAGCTACATCAAAAAAACGAAAAGTAAAAAAATAATCCATCAAACTTTTTTCCCACTTTTTCAAAGTCCGTGTAAACTTTTCCAACTCAAATCGCTCTCTGGCAAAATATTTCACTGTTTCAAAATTTAATAGATTATCTACTTTTTCTGCCGTCAGTTGATTATCATCTCGATTGAACAAGCTTCTTTTCTTAATATTAATTTGTAAAATCCACCAGCAAATCGTCAAAGTTACCACAAAATTAATCACGACTAAAACCGCATACTTCCAATCTAAATTTAAAAAACTCGCAAACATAAATCCAAAGCCGATCAAAAGCTCACTAAATTGGAAATAAAACGCATCACAAAAAACAAAAACCGCATCATCGCCCCGATTCATTAAACTCAAAATCTTACCCGAGCTTTTATTAGTATGATAAGAAAAATCTAAATCATGAATTTTTTCCATTACATCATGTAAAATTGTGATCGACACTGCCGCCATGCTTTTATTACCCAGATGCTGACTAAACAAAAATACTATCACCGTTGTCAAAATACTTAGCAACAACCAAATGCTCACTGTCTGCAAATCAGACCAATTAGCCGCGGTTGCAGTTTCTGTAATCGCCGCCAAAAAATATGGCTGCATGCTATAAAGCAAAGTTCCAGCCACCGTGGACAAAAAAGAAATAATAATTAACCATGGCCGCTTCCAAATGTAACGCCACAGCATACCTAATTTTTTCATGGAATTATCAATTATATCAAAAAAAGTTTATAAAATCAATACTTCCGCTTTATTTCAGTTATTAGGCGAAATTAATATTTGTCATTCATCATTTAGTCGATTGCCTAATAACTGATTTATTATTCTTTAACCAAATAAATTCTTCTCACACCCGCGCTTACACTTTTTTCTTTTTCTATTTTGACTCTACCAATTTCACCAGTATGAGTTACGTGCGGTCCAACACAAATTTCTTGCGAGGCGCCTTTAATGGCATAAACACTCACTTGATCAGGATAACGATCAGCAAAAACGCTACCACCAACTATCTTCAATGCGTCTTCTTTAGTGTGAAAAGTTTTTTCCACTGGGATGTCTGCTTCAATCCAAGCATTGACTTGATCCATCACTTCTGTCTTCTGTTTTTCACTCAAAGGCGCATCCAAAGTAAAATCAAGTCTCGCTCGCTCCGCCGTGATATTACTTCCTTTTTGCACGCAATCCACTTTCACAAATTTACGCAAAGCTGCTAATAACAGATGTGTTGCCGTATGAAATTCCACCGTTAACGCTTGAGCATCTGCCAAACCACCTTTAAACTTTTCATCGCTTTTACTTTTTGACAGATTCTGATGTTCTTTTTTTGCTTGTTCAAATTCTATCTCACTGATAGTCCAAGCCTTTTCTGCTGCTAATTCTTGAGTTAATTCAAGTGGAAAACCAAAACTTTCATACAAATAAAAAGCCGTCTTGCCATCGATTGCCTGTAATTTCTCAAATTCTTTTAAACCATTATTCAATGTCGCTCGAAACTTTTTCACTTCTTTATTTAATTCACCTTTTATCAATTCTTGTTTATCTAAAACAGCTGGATACACTTCACCATATTGTTCACCTAATAACTCAACTAACTTATCAGACCAATCTTTTTTCAATTGTAATTTATCTGCCAATAGCACGCTTCGTCGAATTAATCTGCGCAAAATATAACCTTGTTCCTTATTACTCGGAAGCACTCCGTCACTCATCAGCATCACCGCCGCTCGATAATGATCCGCTACAATACGAATCTGGCGCTTTTGCTCTTCGTTCAATTGAGCATATTTCAAATCTGTTCCCGTCAAAATAATCTCAATTAACGGTGCAAAAGCGCTCGTCTCAAACACGTCAGCTTTATTTTCCACTGCCATCATCAATCTTTCCAAACCACCGCCATAATCAACATTTTTTTGTTGCAATTGAGTAAAACTGCCGTCAGTTTGTTTTTTATATTGCATAAAAACACTATTGGCAATTTCTACAAAGCGACCACAATCGCAGTTCGGGTGACATTTTTCATTTTTCCAAAGCGAATTTTCGTGACATTTCAATTCTGCTCCAAAATCATAAAAAATTTCGCTATCCGGTCCACCAGGCTCGCCAGTCGGCATTGCCGCTGGCTCGCCACTTCTGCTCCACCAATTTTTATGCTCATCGTACTTGAAAATTCGCTCACCTAATTTCGCTTCGATCCCGCACTCCGCAAATAATTTTTGCCAAATTTCAATTGCTTCTTCATCCGCTGGAATGCCCAACTTTTCATCACCAGCAAAAACGGTCACGTATAACTTTCCCGGCTCCAAGCCCACTTCGTCCACTAAAAACTTAAAAATCCACGGCAATTGCTCTTTTTTGAAATAATCACCCAAAGACCAATTGCCTAACATCTCGAAAAACGTTGTATGACGCGCATCACCCACTTCTTCTATATCCACTGCCCGAAAAGACTTTTGACTATCCGTCAATCTTTTTCCGGCCGGATGCGCTTCGCCCAATAAATAAGGTACCAACGGTTGCATGCCGCTGCTGGTAAAAAGCGTGCTCGAATCATTTTCAGGCACCAAAGGTGCGCTTGGAATTATTTTGTGTTCGCGCTCTTGATAATAAGTCAAAAACTTATATCGCAATTCCTTCATTGTCCACTTTTTTTGCTTTTCAGTCATCTTTGTCATAATTTTGGCAATTATAGCACAAGAAGCAAAAAGAATTAACTTTTGTTCTGGTCACACACTTTTTGGAAAACTAGCTTTTAAAAATTGCATTGGGCTTAGGTAATTTAAAGCCTGATGTGGTCTATGGAAATTGTACCATAGAAAATAGCTCTCCATTTCGATGAGAAATTCAGACTTGGAGTAGTAAATGGCATCAGATCTGTTAACACATTCTTCTTGAAAGGTTCTGTTGTATCTTTCGATGGAACCATTAATACGAGGACATCTAGGATAGGTGAAAAGATGTTTGATTTTCTTTTGCTGGAGATAATCGTTAAATTCTCCTAAAAATTCTGAGCCGTTATCTGTTTGGATAGTTTTTACCACAACTGGATATTTTTTTAAAAATTCTAGTAAGGTTTTAAGTGCTTGTTCGCTAGAGAGGGTGGGAACTAACTTAGAGTAAGCAACTTTAGTGTAAACATCAAGACAACAAATGAATTGAAATTTTTGACCATTGATAAAAGTAGTAATTGAATCAAGTTCTAAAAATCCTGAATGATTAACTCTAGGAGCTTTTTTAGCTCTTTGCCGATTTAGATATCTTTGTTTTCTTGCTTGGTCAATTGGTACCAATCTACTTTGATTATCAAAAAAGAAATTTTTTCTTTTAATGATCTTGCCAATGGTGGAAACACTGATTGTAGCAATATTAAGCTTTAAAGCTAGCTCATCAACAAATATTTTGAGTTTGTATTTTGATAAATTACCATATTCTTGTCTCATAGATTTAATCAACTCAATGAAGCGATAATCTGTCTTCATATTTCTCACTCTTTTAGGCTTTGTCTTTTTAGGAACTAGCTTATTAAGGTTTCCACCGGATTTTTCATACTTATGTTTCCATATATACAAGATGCTTTTACTAATCTCATAGGCATCACAAGTACTTTTCCAACCATAGTTATAGTAATGATTTAAACATTTTAGTCTAAAAGCAGCTACATCTGATTTCTCAAAACTTAAACTATTCTCAATCGTTTTCATCAACTGATTGTAATCTTGTTTTAAGAAACCAGGCACCAAGAATTTATCTCGTTCTTTACACCAGTTTTTTGTCATATTGGTTACTTTCCATTTTCCAATATGTATCGGAACCTAAACAACTTTCAAAAGTTATTTTTCTTTCGCTGAAGCAGTCGCTATTTTAACATCTAAAATTGCTTGACCAGGCTTCATTTTTCTGATTTCTTCGCCATTCTCTATGGTAGTTTCATATTCCGCTGTTTCCTCTGTGACCACTCTTAATTCCTCACCATTTTCATCCAGAATCTTCGTAATATTTTCGCGACCGCTATAACGCCAAGAATCTTTTTCTTTTACCAAAATCGTCGTATAAGTAAAGATATCTGCCTTTACCGTTAATTCCACTCCTTCTGGCACTTCTCTCACTTCTATATCATCATTTACTTCAACAAAAAATGAAGGCTGAGTCTGTTGCATTTTCTCCACAAAAAAAGACATTTTCTTCTCATCCGTCATTTCTGCAACTGTCATCGCCCCAATTTCATCAATAAAATTCTGAGTAAAATACTTTTCTGCCACTTTCATCAATTGCGTAAAAGTTGCCGTTTCAGATAAATCCTGTTTCATCACTAAAAAAGCGTCAATAATCTTCGACTTTTCAGTTTCTTCAGATACAGAAATTGTCTTCTCTTCATCTGTAAAAACAGGCACCTCAACTAATTCATTAACAGATTCCCGCCAATTTCTGACAACAAAGAAAATAATTAACGTCAATAAAATCACTCCCGATCCCGCTAATACATAAAACCAACGCCTATTCAATTGGTTTGGGCTTGAATTTTTCGTTCGTACATCGTCACTCTGTTGGCTATTTAAATCATTTTTTTGCATCCTAAAATTATAACTGATATTTTAAATTTATCAAATTCGTGCTTTTTTGCTTCAAATATGTTATATTAACTATCGCATGAAAAAACTATTGCTTTTTCTTCTGATAATTCTTCATTGTTTAAGTGTTACGCACTCTGTCTTCGCTGGTGACTGCAGCAACAATTGTCGCGGCTGGAGTAGTTGTTCTGGCTGCAGTCAATCGCAGTATTGTTATACAATTTGTGAATCTACATATTGCAATGGCGGCGATTGCCGTCAAAGCTGCAGCTACAGCTGCAGCAGGAGCTATGATATATGGAAAAAAAGATATGTAACCTCATGCGGCAAACATTGCACTACAACTTGTACTTCTAGAGTCTGTACTACTAATACTCATGTCACCAATACTTGGACCAATACTCAACATTGTGGCACTCGTAACGGTTCTTGGTCAACTGGATCTTGGGGCGGTTGTAGCGTTTCTTGCGGCGGAGGCGTCCAAACAAGAGGAGCTAGCTGTAATGCCACCTGTGGTGGCAGCTGTGGTGCTCGACCAGAAACTTCTCGTTCTTGCAACACTCACCCTTGTTGCATTAATGCTACACCTAGATGCGGCACTGCTGATAAACAAATTTTTCTCAATACTGACACTTCATATAATGGATTTAGTCAATGTTTAGACGGCGCTACTACTACTAACGGCTCTTTCCCTAGCCAAGGCAATTCTATTACTTGGCAATGTTCTGGTTATTGTGGCAACGCCCCCGTTTGTATTGCCTATCGCAATCGTTATCCTCTTTTTGATACTATTACTTGTCCTAGCGAAACTTACCAGTTTAATTACGCTAAAATTCCTTGTCTAAACGGTACCGATTGCAATAACACTAAAACCTGTGCCAATCCAGCAGCTTGTTTAACACAAGAACTTGACTATTCAGAAAACTTTGTCGATAAGAAAGCCATTTGCTATTTGCCTAAAACTTGCAATGAAACAAATGCTGCAGTAAATGGGAATCGCTATGATGAAACCAAACCCAATAACCCACCTTACCAAATTATCACTGGCTTAGCCAATGGCAATAATCAAGCCTGTTATCGTAAAAAAGAATGTAGCGAGATTGAAGATAGTGATTGGCAAAAAGAATTGGTCAATGATCCATATAAACAGAATCAGGCAATTAAATTTCCTTATCAAACTGGCAATTGCGTCAACACCATCACTGATAAATATCTGTCTCTGCCCACTGGTTACAATAATGGTTCCAATGATGCTCAATGCAATGTGTGTGTCAAAGTTTCCGATCCTTGGTTTCAGGTCGTTAATGGCAATTTGTATGCCAATGGTGATATCAAAGGCAGTAGCACTAGTGAAGCTAATGTCTATGAAGTGAGAGGAATTGACTGTGGTAGTCATACTGATCAGGGAGTAGGTATTCCAGTTTCCAGTAGTGATATTAAGTCTTTAAGTTCTCAAATTGGAGAGAGTAAAAATATTAATCTTTCACCGGGAGCAGTAACAGTTGACAAAGAAGATTATGATTTCTTTGCTCGAAGTTTGGGTTATCTACCCGAAGAATTAAATAGCAACCTGAAAGCTTGCCCTAGTAATCTTAATAGTCATCATAGTAATGACTTTACCAATAAAGATGACAGTCTCATTTGTTATGAGCATGGAGATTTAACCCTCAGTGCTCCTTTAACTCTCTCCAATACGGAAAACAAAGTCATCTTTGTTAATGGTGATTTAAAGCTAAAAGCTCCTACCAGTATACAAAGTGGTGGTTTCCTACTCTTTGTGGTTTCCGGTAATATTATCATTGATCCTTCTTTAGGTCATTTCCCAGCTCCTGCCGATCTTACATCTGCCAAGACTTCATCTTGCATTAATCCCAATGAAACTACCATTGACCTTCATGGTCTCTTTATTGCCGATGGCACCATCAGCATTGCTTCTGGTGCTAGTGCTGATAATCAAAGTAACTATTGGCATAGTTTTACTTCTCCAACTGCTAATTTAGTTAAGAATGGTCAAGGAGCTGCTTGTGATAAGAAACTTACCCTTAAAGGTTCTTTTGTCGGTTGGGGTCAAGCTGACTCTTCCTTAACCAGTGGTACCCTCAGCAGTACTAAAAAAGGTATGCTTATCTCTCGCACTTTTGTCGGTTGTATTAAAGGCTTTACTCATTCCGATCTAACTACTCCTTATCAAAGTTATCTTTACAACTTCAATGCTTCCATACCTGTAGTTACCTTTGTTTATGATGTCAATCTTGTCAAAGCCATGCCTGCCTGGACACAAGTTTCTGCTCGTCTCAAATTAGAAGTTCGCTAACAGATTAGCCTCATTTTTGCTTGCATTGAACCACAAAATGTGCTAAGATAACATCCATATCTATGACAAATAATCAAGATCCAACACTAAGAAAAAAAATTCTTATTCCTGTGATTATTTTAGTTATTTTAAGCTTGTGTACTTTTCTACTGTGGTTCTTGCTTATTCAACCATTAGCCAATGTTTCTGCACCCGATATCTCTATTTCTTCAGTTGATCCTTCGCCCATTGTCGACCAAATCGAAGATAATAGTCAGAGATTAGCCTATGCCAAACAAATTTTGGACCAATTTACTCAATATCGCAGCGAAGAAGGATTCTATGGTGATTATCAAGCTTGTCAGCTTGATACTCAAACCTGTGACACCATTTTATTTAATACCACTAACCCCAAGGCCACTGATAGTGCTATTATCAGGCGAGCTTCTTGGAGACAAAATGTTCCTATAGCCTGGGCTCGTTTCAAATATTGGCAAAAAACCAATGACTCAGAACAGCTCGCCTTAATGAAAGAAGATTTGCAGAATTTAGTCACTCATATTCTTGATAGCGGCTATTGGACATTACAAACCGATACTTTTAACTGCAGCTTACTCAGTGAAATCGCCAAGTCACCTTCCATTGACGCAGAAACTAAAAATCTGGCCCAACGTCTTTGCCTAGAATCAAGTTTCGAATATCATCCCAATAGTGATTTAAGTTATGACCAACATAATCACGCCCTGCTCGCTTTTTCGAGTTCAAATCCAGATCAAGAAAAGAATTATTGGGTTCATAGTAATTCCGCTAAACACCGCGCCCCTAATCAACTTCATCAATATCAAACTAGCACTATTCAAAAGAGTATTACTTCCAATTTGGAAAAACTTGCAAATAATCAGTCACAAGATTACCTTGGGTCAATCTCTCTCGTTCAACAGCAAGCTTTTATTGAAAGAGAACTTATTGCTGCTATCGACCAAAATTCAATGATTCAGCTAGCTCAAGTTCAATCAAATCAGGATCTTGCTGATCAAGCGACTCTTCATTATTTACTTTTAACCGGAGAAACTTTAGCTTGGTATAATCAAGATGTCACTCAATTTGCCAATTTAGATACTTGTTTAATGAGCAGCAATCTTGATCTTTACTTGCGCAATTATCCTCAAACGCTTACTCAAGCTACTAGCACTCGTTTAACTCGTTATCTCAATTACCATCTTAATGATTTAAATGACCTTGTTCTCTGTGATCTTAGCCAATATCTTAGCACTCAGAAAACACCTGACTTTAAACCTATAATAGAAAAAATCATCAATTCCCAAATTAATCCCGCTTCTCATTTTATTGGTTCTTTTGATCGTACTTACACCGACAATCAAATCGCCTATTGGGTAAAAGAAAACGCTTTATTAGCAGGACTTCTCAGTTTATGAAAAAAACCATTTTTCTTTTAAGTATTTTCGCTCTTAGTTTTAGTCATCAAATTCAAGCTGTTCGCTATCCCATCGGTAGCTCTTACACTCGTTGTGACAATTACGATTTCTGTCGAGAAATTTGCATTTATGAATGCGGCAATAATTGTTATCATGAAGGCTGCAATGTTGACGACGGCATATGTAATCCAAGCGATTACGTTTGCGGCACTTGCAACAAACCTGGTTGCGAAGGTACTCCCGAATATAAAAGTATTTGCACCAACAACAGTCAGCGTCCCGCTTGTACTAATGGCGTAGAAATCATCAAAATGGGTTCTGGAGCTGATTCATGTCATATTGAAGGAGGTGCTGGTTTTACTGGTTATGGTCAAGAGCCGGTCTGTCAGAATTGTCTTACTTGCAAAGAAGGAGATATCAATATCACTAAAGAAACTTGCGATGCGATGCACGCGGAATATCGTGAACATACTTATACCAGTATAGACACCACAATTACTTGTGGCGAATGTATCAATGTCCCGCCCTCTCCTAATCCTACACCTACTCCCAGCTCCATTCCTTGCTCTTGCCGTGAAGGTTACAGCGAAAATCCTTGCAATTCCAATTCAGAAATTCAAGCTTCTTATCAGCGTTCTTGCGATAACACTGTCTGTTATAAATGCGAAAATTGTAAGGCACCTATCTGCGACGAAACTCAAGGTTCATTTAGCGATAAAAATAAATGTTTAGACATTCAAACCATCAATGGTGAAGAATTTACTTTTTTTTGCGAAGAGGAAAAATTGCAAAATCACTGTGGCGGTCACGATAATTCAGAGATAATTACCTGTTATCGTCGTAAACCTTGCTCAGAACTTACCACTAGCGTTTGCTATGAAAAAGATATTGACTGTACCACTGACTACAAAAAAACCACCACCAATGTTTTCTCTTACAATGGTTACAAATGCCGTGAGAATACCACTACTGAGCATTACTGTGGCACTTGTTGCACTGGCATTGCTGCCCCTTGGTTTCAAACAGTTAATGGTAATCTTTTTGCTAAAGATAATATTCAAGGTAAAGTCGGTTATGATGATCCCAATGATCCTAAAAATCAGCCCAGTCACGAATTAACTTTAGATAAGAAAGAAGACTTTGTGAATGCTTACTTTGCCCGTCAAAAAGGAGATTTTCAAACTCAAGTGATTGGTAATAGTAGTGGTATTCCCTTAGTCCGAACTGGCAAAGTAGAAAATAAAGATGGCAAGCTGACTCAAAGAACTATTCCCAATACGGCTGTCATTGGTACACCTGGATATAGTGCTTTGCGTCCAGAGAGTTTTCGTTATTTTCAAGAACTTTTACATTATGAAAGCTTAGGCTACTGCAATAGCTATCATAAAGGTGGGAGTGACATTAATGGCATCAGAGTTTGTAAAGAGAATAATGCACAAATGCTAACCAGTAATTACACCATTGCAACTGGTGAAAAACAAGTGGTTTTTATTAATGGTAATCTGACTATCGATCTGCCAAAAACTGATAAGATTAGTGTTGATAAAGGAGGTTTCTTAGCCTTTATCGTTTCTGGAGACATTATCTTCAAATCCAGTTTAGGTGAAGAAATTATCAATAGTAAAGATTACACTCTTAACCATAGCTTAATTGCAGAACCAAATAAAGGTGATTATGATGGTTATAATCAAAAGGCTCAAATTGAAGGTGTTTTTATTGCTGATGGTAAAATTAAATTTGAAGGTTCAACTGTTAATAATGCTTTTACCAATAAACCTTGTGATCGTAAACTCACGGTGGCTGGTACTTATGTGGGTTGGAGTGGAATTGTCATGAGCAGAACTTTCTCTGGTTGTAGTAATCATACGATTAAATATTATGATGAAAAAGGTCTGGAAGTAGCTTACAAAGATTACTATACGGACAGCAAAGGTCAGATCGTAGTTGACTATCCAGATTACAATGAATTCAATCCAGTCATTACCTTCATCTATCGTCCTGATTTCGCTATTAACACACCAGCCTGGATGCGCAGTGTAATTCGTCTAACTCAAGAGGTGGATTAATAATCATTTTTGAGCAATTTTTCACTGAGCCAACTTAGGGATTCGAACCCTAGACCTTCTCGTTACAAGGGAGATGCTCTACCGACTGAGCTAAGTTGGCTTGACTAAAAAAAAGTTTTTGACTCCGCTTTTAATTATAACATAGTTTATAATTAGTTTTATGACAAAAATTCGTCGTCAATTTTTTCCTTCTCCTCACCAAGCCGTTCTCATTATTAATCCCAACTCTTATAGTTTTAACTTTCTTTCTTGGTCTCTTTGCGGTCAACCATTTATCATTTATTTATTGGAAAACTTAACTTTTCAATGTCCTTTTTTACATGATTTAATTGTTATTACTCCAGAAAATTCTCTTGATCTCAGACAATTAATTAGAAATTACGCTCTAGAAAAACCGCTCAAAATTCGTGTGTTTAGCAGTCAAGAAACTATTATTACACCTTATCTCTTTGATCAAATTAAACCTTTTTTACAAACCTCCTTTTTTCTTTTTGCACTTGATAATCAAAATGCTTCTTTTCAAATCAAAGAACTCCGAAACTGGCAAGCCGATTTAGTAGTTGCTACCGATCAGAATGAAAATCTTCTTCAAACTTACTTTATTCAACAAAAGTTTCTTGATTTTATTGCTAATTCTGATCCTGGCGTCACTTGGAGTAGTCTTTTAGCTCAATTCGCTCAAAGTCATCGACTTAAAAGCGTGGTCTTTGAAGACCAAACCTCGCTGTCCGCTTCGTCATACTTACAAGCCAGCGATTTTTGGCTGTCAATTTGCCAAAAATCGCTGGCTTCTCTTACTCCTGTTTATCTTCAGCCCCCCGATTTTTCTCTTGCTTCCACTGTTAGAGGTTTCCAAAAAACTTTTTTCGGTTCTCAATCTCAAGTCGGAGAATACACCGTTTTTTCTGGTCCCAATTATATTGGCAAAAATTGCCGCATTGGCAATTTTTGCCATCTTCATCAAGTCATTATCGAAGATAATGTGACTTTGCCCAATTATCTAGAACTTAGCCATTGTTATATTGGCCATAATCATCACTTCACCCAGAGTTTCTGCTCCGAACAAAACAAAGTTTTTTCTCCCTTAGAAAAAGAAGCTCTGATTCACTCAAAAAACGCCCAATAATACTTCCAACAATTCTTTTTCCAAAGATAATTTTAGACCGCCACTTTTTGAGCGATAATCCAAATCCAATAGTTTATTGTACCAATTCAACGCCTCTTTTGTCGTTATTTTTCCCGCTTGTTTTGCCAATGTTGCTCGTCTAAAAGGCGCGCCAGCAAAAACGCCAGCCTTCACTTCCAATAATTGTTCTACTTGCCATAAAAACATGGCCAAAACATATAATGGCTCACTTTGAGCTAAAGTTTCTTCATATAAAGTAATAAATTTCTCTGTTCGATTGTCATTACTCCAAGTTGCCAACAGAGCCCAAATCCTATCTTTTTGAGCAAAATAGTGCTTTTCTGCTTGAGTCAGTAACTTTTCACTGGCACTGGTTAATTTTTTACCCTCCCATAAGATGATTTTTTCGTCGCTTTCTTGCACCAGCTTGATCAATTCGTCTCGCGCTTTACTTTTCACTCGGCTGAGCAAGCCATTAATCACAATCAGTTTCCCTTGACTGAAAAAATCATCCTGAGCCAGCAGCGAAAAAAAACGCTCGCGATCCAGCTCTTTTCCCTCTGCTTTCACTATCGTCCAACCGTTTTTTTTCGCTGCCACCACCTCATCTGCCATTGCTTTATACGAGCTGTCTACATCTTCACCATGATAAACTATTACCGTCATCCTTCAATTATATTATAGATTTTCCCAAAATTAATGTTATAATATCACTCTTAAAAGAAATTCGGGCGTATAGCTCAGTTGGTTAGAGCGCTATCCTGATAAGATAGAGGTCCTTGGTTCGAGTCCACGTACGCCCACGGTACCGTTGGTACCGTTCAAAAACGGTCACCTGTGTTTCAAAAAAGTATTGGTAAATCAATGTCCGGTTTTTTGGTTTTTTGCATTGGAAAATACCCATTAAGTTTCTTAAATCTTTCTGAACAATCGGTGAATTTTTTTTCTTATTTTGAGTTATTAGGCAACGCCAACTTTTTACCAGCATTTCGCTCTCCGTCACCTAATAACTCAATTTCAACAAATCACACCTTGAAAATCTAATTCTTTACACAACGTATCGAAAACCCGCAGAACTTATCGTGAGCATTCTGCGGGTAGACGGATCCGGTGTAGATACCCACGAAGTAAGCGAGCGTCGTGCTAGACTGAAACGATGACCAATAGTTGCCATTCGTACCCTGATCGCGCAGCCCTCCAGACGCGTCGCAGTAGCCAGCATAAGTCCCAAGAAAATTCCCTCCTGGTCTCCAGAAAGTAAAAGCGTTACCAGAAGTTTGGTGATTTGCACCTGTCCCACCAATGGCTTGATCCAAAGCTACTTGTTCTCCCGTTGGTCCGCCCGTGGGTAAGTGCCAACCCTGTGGACATAGTCCTTGGACATTGATAGTTGGTCCAGTATAAGTAGTATTATAATAAGCAGTCGAGTTCTGCATTGCTGCTTGCCAGTTGTAAAGATAGGTTGCATATCCAGGATCATTACGGCAATCACCATAAGTGCCTGCGCCAAATCTTCCGGTTGGAGATGCAGAGCCATTGCCATCAAAAGCTGTTCGCGATAGACAAGCATCAGTTACTCCGCCATAACGAAGATCATTTACCATCCAGCATTTACCATCAGCAAATTTTCTCACTTCATAAGTTTTCCCGTCACGAAGATCAGTTAATTCTGTTTTTGAACTGGCGTTTAAGCCATTCGCATTCGCATAATTCATTGTTCCATAAGCAGGTGTTACCCAACTACTACACTGATCAAAACATTGCATATCGGTAGTAGGATTACAATCAGTAAAAGGTTCTATGGCCATGAATTTATTGGTAGAAGTTATTTTAACTAGTTTAATACCATTAATTACCACTACTGTTCCAAGAGGCATTTCATCGATAGTAATTCCTGCTGCCGCTTGTATTTGATTAGTCAATTGAAGAAATAGTAAAGAGAAAAGTAAAAGAGGGGAGAGGAGAGAGAAAAAATTGAATCGTAATTTAGAAAGCAAAACTCTTAAAAAAAGTTGTGTGTGTGTGTGTGTGTGTGTGTGTTACAACAATTTAGCCAGCTTGTCAAGCATTTTTCACTATTCATTGCGCCAATTTTAATTATTAGTTTCATTTATTCGCCTCTGTTTTTTATTTCTTAATTTATTTATATTTGATTTCCTCGCACTTCCGTTTCACTTATTATTCTAGCACAAAATCAGCATTAAACCAACTATTTTATTCCCAAATCAGCTTTGTCTCTTCGGTGTGTGTGTTTGCTTTTACCAAATCGGTGCGCTTCGTCTCGAACTTGCTGTAATAATTGTAAAGCTAAATTATCATTACCCAAATTTAAAACCCGCCAAATCAATTTTCCTTTTAAATCAGTCTGCGGCATCACCAATCTATCCGGGTCTTTCGCCAAACCCACCACTGGTATTTTTCCCAATTCTGTCCCGCGCAAAACATTTATCACCGCTTTCACTTGCCCCTTGCCACCATCTATGAGTAAAACGTCCGGTGTCTCCCAATCTCTCACATGTTTTGCGCGCCGCCCCAAAGCCTCCGCCATCATCGCAAAATCATTTGGCGTCTCCAAACTTTTGATGTTGAAGCTTTTGTATTCGCTATTTTCCATTGCTCCGTCAATCATCACTACCATTGACACCACTGCCTGTTTTCCGCTCGTATTGCTCACATCATAACCCTCAATTCGCCGAATTTGCCATTCACGCGGCAAAGCAAAACTCTCCCGTAAAATCGCTTTTAACTGAATTAAAGCATTTTCTTCCCGCCACGCACTCAAATTCGGCAAAAAATACTCTTCCTTCAACCTTTTTTTGCTATCAGTCACTTCGGCCATCAGCATTAACTGATCTCTTATTTTTGCTGCCAACTCAAAGTTTTCCCTCATTACTGCTTCTTTCAATTGCTGTTGCCACTTTCTCTCCACCGCTTTACTTTTCCCAGCCAAAAAAGCCGTCAAATTCATCATAATTTTCTGATAATTTTCTTCGTTAATTGTCCCCGAACATACTCCGGGGCACAATTGCAAGTGATTTTCTAGACAGCGTCGCATTACTTTCCGTCTCGGTGCATTACACCAAGGAAAAATCGGCCGCACCAATTTAAGCACTTCCGTCACTTTATAAGCCGAGGGAAATGGTCCAAACACTCTTCCAGTCAGACCTTTTTTCTCCAAATCACGCTTGCGCATCTTCAGTACTCTTGGCCATTTTTCTTTAGTAATTACGATATAGAGCGGACTTTTGTCATCTTTGAGCAAGACATTGA
>CAYVKW010000019.1:0-11845 GCA_964452285.1 uncultured Pseudomonadales bacterium
TCGCGCAAAAAAAACAAGCTTTAAGCTTTCTACTTCCTTTTTAAAATCACCAGCGAAAGTGGCAGCTTTAGCGCTTATATTCTTTCTCATTTCCTCTTCATCCACTTTCGCCACTGATTTTTCATATACTGGCGCCACTCAAGAATATACCGTCCCTAATACTGGTTGGTATAAAATTGAGCTGTGGGGATCTCAGGGAACTAATGGTGACAGTGTTCCTGGAGGTAAAGGCGGATATTCTAAAGGAGAAATATATCTGACTGCTGGAGAAAAATTATATTTTTACATTGGCTCACGGACAACTAGTTATTTTAATAGCGGTTCCACATATTCTACAACTGGCTGGGTAGGGGGAGGAGCTACTGATGTAAGATTGACTCCCGGAGATTGGAACGAACCTACAAGTCTAGATTCTAGAATTATGGTTGCAGGAGGAGGGGGAGGTTGCTATGCTTTTAATTCTTGGCATTGTGGTCCAGGAGGAGGAATTAATGGAGGAGGTACTGTCAGCAATTCATATGGAACTCAAACTTCGGGAGGAGGTGTTTTTGGCGCAGGTACCAATGCTGGCGGCAGCGGCTATTACGGCGGCAATGTCGGAGGGGGAGGATCTGGATATATATCAGGAATGACTGGTTGTATTGCCATTACTGCTGAAGGAGATCGAACGGCTAAATGTGCTTCTGGCACCACTGCTGCTTGTGCTACTCACTATTCTGGAAAAGTGTTTGTTCATAATATTATGACAACTGGAATTAATGAGGGTAATGGTAGGGCTAGTATAACTTTCATAGACGCAAGAACAAATACTGCCAATGAAGAGTATGAGTATACTAATGACTATGAAGAATATACCGTCCCTAATACTGGTTGGTATAAAATTGAGCTGTGGGGATCTCAGGGAACTAATGGTGACAGTGTTCCTGGAGGTAAAGGCGGATATTCTAAAGGAGAAATATATCTGACTGCTGGAGAAAAATTATATTTTTACATTGGCTCACGGACAACTAGTTATTTTAATAGCGGTTCCACATATTCTACAACTGGCTGGGTAGGGGGAGGAGCTACTGATGTAAGATTGACTCCCGGAGATTGGAACGAACCTACAAGTCTAGATTCTAGAATTATGGTTGCAGGAGGAGGGGGAGGTTGCTATGCTTTTAATTCTTGGCATTGTGGTCCAGGAGGAGGAATTAATGGAGGAGGTACTGTCAGCAATTCATATGGAACTCAAACTTCGGGAGGAGGTGTTTTTGGCGCAGGTACCAATGCTGGCGGCAGCGGCTATTACGGCGGCAATGTCGGAGGGGGAGGATCTGGATATATATCAGGAATGACTGGTTGTATTGCCATTACTGCTGAAGGAGATCGAACGGCTAAATGTGCTTCTGGCACCACTGCTGCTTGTGCTACTCACTATTCTGGAAAAGTGTTTAGAAATAGTGAAATGACTACCGCTGTTAGAGAGAATAATGGCTTCGCTAGAATTACTTTTTTAGACTCCACTCCTCCTTCCGGTGGTTCCATTTCATATTCCACCGGTCCCATTACCAAATCAAATCAAGCATTTGCCATTACTGTCAGCGATGGTACTGATAGCGAATCAGGAATTAATACTTCCTCTCGTCAACTCCTCCGTCAAGAGGCATTTCTTGATCATGGCACTTGTGGCAGTTTTGGGGAGTTGTATGAAACCACATATTCTGGTACTTATCCCAATATTACCAATACCAACTTTCACGTAGACAGATGTTATAAATTTGTTTGGTCTATTACTGATCAAGTTGGTAATAGAGCTACTTACACTTCTTCTACGATCGTCAAAACTTCTTCCAATACTATTCTTTTATCTCAAACTCCCGTAGGTACAGTAGTAAGGATTAATGACCTCTTGTTTGCAAAAGTTAATAGTAGCGGTTTAATGGTGGCTCTGCAATCTTACCCAACATTTTCTGAGTCTACTTTTGCCTATACTGGCGCTGTTCAGACATTTACCATTCCCTATTCCGGCTGGTATCAGATTGAAGCTTGGGGTGCAAAGGGAGCAGGTAGTGCTAGCTTGGGGGCATACACTACAGGCAAAATTTACTTGTCTAAAAATGAAGTTCTGTATATTTACGTCGGAGAAGGAAACCATACGACAACAAATTCTATGGCTTTTAATAATGGCACTAGCAATGCCGGCGGTTTTAACGGTGGTGGCGCCACCGACATTCGTCTTGTAAGCGGAGATTGGAACAATGCTGCTTCACTTAAATCTCGGATCATGGTGGCAGCTGGTTCTGGATCAGGCGCTGGTAATTCCACTACTGCGCGTGGAGCTGGCGGCACTTTAGTTGGCTTATCTGGCGGTGACACTGGCGGTGGCACTCAAACCACTTATGGTGCAGTCCAATCAACTTCTTATACTGCTTCTGTCTTTGGTATTGCCAATGGCGGCTGCACTGGAGGTGGAGGCTATTATCCAGGTGGCGGTGCCACCTGTTCCAGCGGTGCTGGCGGTGGCTCCTCTTTTATCTCCGGTTATGCCGGCGCCAACGCTATTACCTCAGCTTCTTCTCTCACTCCCACTAATCAAACTCTTCACTATTCAAATAAATATTTTATTGACGGTAAAATGCAAGCGGGAGTAAGAGAGGGTAACGGTCAAGCCAAAATTACTTATCTTTCTAACCTTAAGCCAGCAAGAATAAATACTAAACTGAATAACGTCAGATATATTAAAGATTGTCGCAATGGAGACAGCTCAAATAGCGGCAACTATTGGATAGAGTTGCAAGCAATTGTTAATGGCATTAATGTAGCAAAAGGAAAATCTGTTTCTGGTGTTGCTAATTCTAGTACTTATATTACTGACGGCATCATTGATTCAAATCCATATGCTTATGGGTCAGGCGGCACCGCAGAATGCGCCTTAATCGATCTTGGTCAAGCCTATAATCTTGATGAAATCGCCGTCTGGCACTATTGGGCTGATGGTAGGACTACTTATAGCAATGTCACTTCTGTTTCCACCGACAATTCTACTTGGACCAATGTTATTACTAATACAGAAGCAGAAACAGCCAACGGTAAAAGAGTGAGTGCTTATGAATAAACAACAATATTCTTTTCCCTTCTTCCCTCAAAAACGTTAATTTTATGTTATAATACTTTTTATGGGAAAAGTCCAAGCGCACAAGCGTTCAGAAAAATCCAAGCGGCAAAAAAACTTTGGTCTTGAGCATAAAGTCAAGGATCCTAATTCTTTTGATTTTGAAGGTGTAATCAATGATTGTTTGCCCAATACTAGTTTTCGCCTGACTGTGACTAGTAGTGAAGTCGAGCCGCTCGTCGGTAAGCAACTCTTAGCCACTCTGGCCGGCAAAATGCGTCTCTATCGTATTCGTGTTCTGCCAGGAGATCAAGTCAAAGGCTATGTGTCAAAATATGATCTAACCAAAGCAAAAATAGTCTATCGATCCACCAAAACCAACACGCAGTAAAATTCGTTCTCTAGACCTTTAATTTTGTGCTATAATAGCCAATCTTGTTCGTATATTATTTATTATCAAGTTATTTTATTAGAAAATGACAAAACATTTATGAAAGTGCGCTCATCAGTCAAAAAAATGTGCAATAAATGCAAATTAGTCAAAAGAAAAGGTGTGCTCCGGGTTGTTTGCACCAATCCTAAACACAAGCAAAGACAAGGTTAATTATGTTACGTATTGCCGGTGTTGATCTTCCAGAAGAAAAGAAAGTCCCTTTCGCTCTTCGTTATATTCATGGTGTTGGTCCTAAAGTGGCCGCCGATATTATTAAACAAGCCAATTTATCTCCTGACAAACGCGCTCGCGATTTGACCTCAGAAGAAATTGGTCGAATTCAAGTAATTTTGGATCGTTATCTTACTGAAGGCGATCTTCGTCGAAAAGTGGCTGACGATATCGATCGTCTCAAACGCGCCAAAAGCTATCGTGGCATGCGCCATGCTGCTGGTTTGCCTTGCCGCGGTCAACGAACTCGTACCAATTCTCGTACCAATCGTGGTAATAAACGTCAGACCATTGGTTCTATGACCAAAGAAATGGCTGCCAAGCTTGAAGAATCCAAAAGTCAAAAAGGTTAATTAAACTATGCAGAAAAAAACTACTTCTTCTAATAATAAAGCTCGCGCTACCACTAATAAGAAAAAAGTGGCTCGTGTAGTCCAGAAAGGTCGTCTTTACGTCAGTGCCACTTTCAATACCACTTTGGCTAGTGTGACCGATGAAAAGGGTAATGTTATTTGTTGGTCTTCTACCGGCGAATCCGGTTTTTCCGGTGGTCGCAAATCTACCCCTTATGCCGCCACTGTGGCTGTAGAAAATGCGCTCAATAAAGCTCGCAACTTCGGTATGAATGAAATTGATGTTTACATCAAAGGTATCGGTCCTGGTCGTGACGTAGTGCTCAACGTTTTGCGCATGGCCAAAATGAAGGTTGGTATGATCGTCGATCGTACGCCTTTACCTCATAATGGCACCCGTTCCAGAAAGGCGAAACACAATCGTTAAGGAGATTAATTTATGTCAAGATATACAGGACCAAAAACTCGTTTATCCAGAAAATTCGGCGAAGACTTATCGCTCAAAACTAACGCTGCTAAATCAGCTCGTCGTTTGATGCAAGCCCCTGGCCAACATGGTGCTAGAATGCGTCGCAAGATGTCTCAATACGGCATCCAACTCAAAGAAAAGCAAAAAGTCAAAGCTCTTTATGGCGTGACTGAAAAACAATTAGTCCGCCTCTATAAAGAAGCCGCAGCCAAAGAAACCAATACTGGTATTACTTTGCTTTCCTTCTTGGAGCGTCGTTTGGACAATGTGCTTTTCCGTGCCGGCTTTGCACCTACTCGTGCTGCCGCTCGTCAACTCGTTAACCATTCTCATTTTTACGTCAATGGCAAAAAGATGGATATTCCTTCTTATCGGGTAAATTTAAATGATGTTGTCAGCGTTCGCCCTAGTTCCAGTAGCATTCACATTATCAGTGACGCTATCAAAAACAATGAAAAAACTGATACTGGTTGGTTGCAAATCAAAGCTGGCGTGATTAAAGTCACTAACTTGCCAGTCCGCGAACACATTTTAGAAAATATTGACGAACAATTAATTGTCGAGTTCTATTCTCGCTAATAGGGAAATATAGAAAGAAAAATATGAGAGATTTAAACCAATACGAAGTCATGAATCCTACCTTTGAAGTGAAAGAACTGGAAGTTTTAGAGCCAAATCATAGCTTAATCGAAATTTCTCCTTTGATCAATGGTTATGGTCATACTTTGGGCAACGCTTTGCGTCGTGTCCTTTTGACCTCTATTGTTGGGACTGCAATTACTTCGGTTCGTTTTCACGACAGCGATCATCCATATACTAGCATTGAAGGCTTGAGCGACGATTTGCTCGATGTCGTTCTCAATCTGAAGCAAGTGGTGGTGAAAGCTGAAAACGATGAAGCGGGCAGTTTCACTTTGGACGTCAAAGGTCCTAAAGTGGTCACCGCTGGCGATATTCAAACCAGTGCTGGTTTTGAAATTGTCAACAAAGATTTAGTTTTGACTGAAATTGTCAGTGATAAAGAATTTGCTTTGGACGTGACAGTGGAAAGCGGTTTCGGCTATCATTTAGCCGAGGAAAAAGACAATAGCACCGTGGGTCAAATTGACGTTGATGCTTTGTTTTCTCCAGTCAATAATGTGTCTTACAAAGTGGAAGCCACTCGTGTCGGTCGCCAGACTGACTACGATCGCTTGATTATGGATGTGCACACCAAAGGCACTATGAGTCCTTTGGAAGCAGTCGAACAAGCAGCTCAAATCTTGGCTAAACAATTTACTCAAGTTTTTGATCCTGTCGAAGTTGATCGCAAAAAAGAAGACTTCAAAGAACGTCGTTTTGATCCTAAAGAGGCCAAAATCATGCTTCTTTCTGTCGAAGAATTGGAATTACCAACCAGAATCAGCAATGCTTTGCGTCGCGCTGGTTTTAAGACAGTTTACGATTTATTAAGTACCCCTCGCGGTATCATCGCTAAAGTCAAGAACTTAGGTTCTAAAAGTGTTGGTGTCGTTGAAGAAGCCCTTGCTGTCCACGGCGTGAAATTGGAGGATTAAGCTCTATGAGACATCGTATCGATAAAAAATTCTTTAACCGTGATACCAAATCGCGTCGCAGCCTTTTGCACGGTGTAGTTATTGCTCTTTTTGAGCATGGCGAAATTGTCACTACTCAAGCCAAAGGTAAAGCTGGTCTGCGCCTCGCGGAATCCTTAATTACCAAAGCTAAAGTTGGTGACTTAAATGCTCGACGCACTCTTCATCGTGTTTTTGGTCGGACTGACGTCGTCAATAATCTTTGTGACCGCGTTGCTCCGCTTTTCAAAGACCGACAATCTGGCTTTTGCCGTTTGGTTTTAATTGGCAATCGTCGTGGCGACAATACGCCTTTGTATCGTTTGAGTTTGGTGGAAATTTTGCCAGCCAGCAAAAAAAGCACCCAAGCTCAGGCAAAAGCAGAAGCTAAAGCAGCTCATAAAGCGCAGAAGAAAACAGAAAAAACCGACAAGAAAAATATTACTGCTGACAAAAAAGCTCAAGCAGCTATCGCTCAAGACAAGCAATCAGCTCCTAATGCTAGTGCTGGCAAAGTCACCGCAGAAAAGAAAACTAGTCGCCGCACTATCTTTGGCGGTGGTCGAGGAAAGTAAACTTTTATGAAAACTTATCGCACTAAAACAACTGTTCAACGCCGCGAAGACATCAAAAGAAATTGGATTTTGCTTGATGCTAAAGATCGCGTTTTAGGCGATTTCGCTAGCGAAATCGCTACTCGCCTCCAAGGCAAAGACAAACCAACTTATACCGCCAATAATGACGGCGGTGATTACATTGTCGTAGTTAATGCTAGTCAAATCGTGGTGACTGGTCAAAAAGCCACTAACAAAGTTTATGCTCGTCATTCCAACTACCCTGGTGGTTTCAAAGAAGAGACCTTTGCTGATCTTTTAGCTCGCCGCCCAGAAGCAGTGATTATCGCTGCTGTCAAAGGCATGTTACCAAAAAATCGTTTGCAAGCCGATCGCTTGGCTCGCATGAAAATTTTTGCTGGTAGTGAACATACGTATAGTAATTACATTAAGAATTAAAAACTATGGCAATCAAAAAAAACAAAAAATCTGCGGCTCAAAAAGTCGTCAAAAAACAAAAACCAGTCAAAATCATTGCTGGCAAAAACAATCATCAAGTAGCGCCTATTGTAATGGCTTCTCCAAAAGGAGAATTCGTCACTACTGTCGGTCGTCGCAAGACTTCCACTGCTCGGGTGCGTTTGTATGCCAAAGCTGGTGATTTCTTGGTCAATGGTTTACCAGTTGGACAATATTTCCATGGTTTGGTCAATGCTTCTGCTCATTATAATCAAGCTTTCTTGCTTACCAACACTCTTGGTAAACACGCTGTGACAGTCAAAGTTTCCGGTGGCGGTATCAGTAGCCAGCTCGGTGCTTTAGTCCACGGTTTATCCAGAGCCTTAGTTAAAATGAATCCTGATTATCGCGATTTGCTCAAAGAGAGCGGTCTTTTGACTCGTGATGACAGAATGAAAGAAACTCGTAAGGTTGGTACCGGTGGTAAAGCTCGTCGCAAACGTCAATCACCAAAGCGGTAAACTTTTGCTCTTTGGCAGTTTTACTTACAACTTCAACGCCCCGCTCAAAACGAGCGGGGCGCTTTTCATTTTATTCTTTCTTCGGCACCTCTACATTAGATACGCCCACGCGGTAAGTCTTGGTTAGTGCTTCTTTGCCATCTCGACTCCAAGCCTTGGCGTAGATTTCATGCACTTGAGCGCTTAATTGCCACTCTAGAGTGAATTCATTCTCGCCGTTTTTCTCTTCTTTTTTCTCTCCGTTCAAATACACTTCTATTTTTTCTATACCCGCGCTACTGTCCGCTTTGACTCGAAACTTGATTTTGTCCAAAGCTCTAGTTGAGCCATCTTCTAAATCGAAGATGGCCACCGACATCTCATTAGTATCACCGCACATTTCTGTCGGATACTTATAAATATTATTGTCTTGAGCGGCAATCCAATTATCGATCCCAATCTGCCAGCGATTAGTTCCATCTTCTGACACTGGATCATTTTCTTTCATTACGATATATTCTTTTTCCTCATTATCGCCCGCCACTTTTTGGGCATCGGTCGCAATCTTATTCTGACCCTTGCAGACCCAGATTTTTTGGTGAATTGGATCTGGTAGTGTCCCGACAGTATTTTTGACGAAATATTCTTCTTTAGTTTCAAAACCATTGTGCTCCGGATAGCCAGATACTGCATCTACCGTCAATTTTTCCACGCCCGCCGGCATTTCCCAAGCTGGCGTTTCATAGCCCATCGCCACCATGGTGTTGACTATCCGTCGCCAAATCGGTGCTGCCCCCGTTATACCTGATACCACTCCGCTCATTGATGAATTATCATTATTACCCACCCAAGTGTGAATCAAAAAAGTTTTACTCCAGCCAATGGTCCAGTTATCACGCAAGTCATTGGTCGTTCCCGTTTTTACTGCAATCGGCAGCTTTGTGTTCAGTTGCGAATTCAATCCAAATTCGGTCGCCCGAGCATTATTATCCATGAGAATATCATTAATGATAAAAACTGCGTTCTCGTCAAAAATCTGTTCACCTGCCACTGGCGCATATTTATAAATTTGTTGTCCTTCTACATTATCTACGCGCAAAATTGACACCAACTCCACTTTTTTTCCGCCATTGGCAAAGCTGGCATAAGCTTCCGATAATTCCATCATTCTCACCTCACCTCCGCCCAAAGCCAAAGATAAACCTAAATTACTCAAATTTGCACCTGTTGGCGCCAGCGTCGATAGACCCGCTTTATAAGCTAAATTTAAAAAGTTCTCCAAGCCCACTTGCGCCAGCGCCTTGACTGCTGGAATATTAAAAGAATTACCTAGAGCCTCGCGCAGGTTCACTGGTCCTCGAAACTTGCCATCATAATTGCGCGGTGTATAATCATCAATTTTAGCATTTGCCTGAAAACTTGTTGGTACATCGGCAAAAAGCGTCGCTGCTGTCCCGCCTGCTTCTTGTAAAAACGCCAAATAGACCAATGGCTTGATCGAAGATCCTGGCTGCCGCAAAGCTGTCTCATTGGCGACGACATTAAATTGGCCATCAATATCATCAGCGTAGAAATCTTTACTTCCGACCATCGCTAGAATTTCTCCATTTTGCGGATCTGTTACCAGCGCCGCGCCATTAGTAATTTTCAAGTTTGCCACTTTATCTACTTCTTCTTTGACGATTGCCTCCACACTGGCTTGCAGACCCCAGTCTAGAGTCGTATAGACTTGCAGACCGCCGCCATCGACCATCTCATCTCCATACATATCACGTAATTGATTCTCCACATAAAAAACAAAATGCGGCGCCTTCATATCGCTATACTGTGGCGTGAAGGCGAAACTGTCTACTTCAGCTAGCGCTTCTTCCAATTGCAATTGGCTGATATAACCGTCTTCCTGCATTCGACGCAGCACGGCCTCTGTTCTCACTTTCCACAAAAACTCGCCGTCAGTGTCTGTTTTGCCGGCATAAGGAGAATAACGTGACGGTGATTGCGGCAAACCAGCCAAAAAAGCTGCTTCCGCTACCGTCAAATCGCTCGCCGGTTTATTGAAATACATTTTGCTCGCCAAGCTCACTCCGACCACATTGCCACCATAAGGCGCTTCATTCAGATACATTTCCAAAATTTCTTCTTTGGTAAACATTTCTTCTATTTGCATTGACAGAATTAGTTCTCGAAACTTCCGCATCACTTTTCTCTCATTGGTTAGCAGCATCATTTTTGTTAATTGCTGTGTCAAAGTGGAACCACCTACTACCCGACCTTGAGTTAAGTAATAGTAGGGGATACGCAAAATCGTCAGATAGTCAAAGCCGCCATGATTGTAAAAATCTTTATCTTCCACTGCAATCGTGGCATTAATCAGATTCTGGCTCATTTGCGCTAGGCTAATTGGCTCCCGTCTTTCATCTTGATAAAAATCATATAATAGCACTCCGTTGCGATCAAAAATGCGCGTGGAAAATCCATCTTGTCGCACTACTTGTCCTGGCGCTGGTAAATTTGCCGCTGTTTGCCAGAAAAAAATCACAAAAGCCGCCATCGCTATCACTTCCACGCTTAGCAGCACTATCAAAACATTCCGCCAAAATTTCCACGGATTTTTCTTGTAGCTGGCTGTCACTTTTTTACCGCTTGATCGCACTTTTGCGCCCAAACGACTTAGCTGCTCATTTTGCATTTTCACCCGCCTATTATAAGATAAATCAGTCTAAAAGTAAAGAAATCGACCGCATAATGTTAGCTTGGAAACACCTATTTTAGGTTATAATCGCATCTATGTTAGTTTTTATTGATGAATCGGGAGATACTGGCAGAAAAATTAACAAAGGTTCTAGCCGTTACTTTGTTATTAGTTTAGTTATTTTTGAGGACAATCAAGAAGCAGAAAAATGCGATCAACGAATTTCCCTTTTGAGACACGAACTTAATCGCCCTTCAACTTTTGAATTTCATTTCCAAAATAATTCCAAAAAAATACGCTTAAATTTTTTAGAAGCTGTTAGCCGCTACAACTTTAGTTATTTTGCAGTTATCATTGATAAGGATCCGCAAAAATTATATGGACCAGGATTTGATGATAAAGATTCTTTTTACAAATATGCATGTAATATGGTGTTCACTAATGCTCGTCCGTATCTTAATCAAGCTATTGTTGTTCTTGACAAAAGCGGTTCAGCTGGATTTCGTCTTGGTCTGCGTCGCTATTTAAACAAAAAAGGTCAAGATAATCAATTAAATTTAATTAAAACTCTCAAACAACAGGATTCTCGCAGCAACAATCTTTTACAATTAGCCGATTATGTTTCAGGCATTATTAATCGTAAAGCTCAAAATAAAAATGAATGGGAAACTTACTACCATTTTATCTCTGCTAGAGAGAACTTCGTTCAACAATGGCCAAAATAATCTCTTATACAAAAAACACAATCTCTTACCTTTTCAGGACGCACTCTATAAAAGAGACTAATTGAGATTGTGTTAATTCCAACCATTATTATAACACAAATTTATTTTTTGTAAATGCAAAAAAACACCTTTACAAAAGCCTCTTTGCCGCTCTTTCTTTGGCTTCATTTAAAGCAGCGGGCGGCATTTTCTTGCCGCCCGCTGCCAATTTCCTTCTTTCCCTTATCTCACTTGTCGCTGCAGTAGCATCCCCATAATCGGATCTAAATACAAATCAGCCACTAACATTGTTGCTCCCGGATTGCTTGTTCCAGTCACTGCCGCACTACTAGCCAGCATTATCCGCCCATTGCTACCAGCGCCACCGCTGACATAGCTATTACTCGCTCCACTTCCGCCAATCGCTGTCATTAATCCGGTGCCAATATTAGCTTCGCGCGCGATCATAATTATGCTTCCGCCAGCGCCACCGCCACCAGCGCCAGATTTGCTCGTATTTACTCCCGCTTTGCCCACACTGCCATTGGTTTCAATTTTACCTGTACTACCCACCACCACTTTTTTCGCTAAGATAATCAAACTCCCGCCGCCGTTTCCGCCAGCCCCACCAGCTTGCCAATCACTATCAGTTGGCTTATAACCAGCACCGCCGCCGCCACCACTACCAAGGTAGATTTTTTTCAAATCACTCACTCCAATGCTATTGCCACCGCTACCGCCGTCGCCCGTTCGGTCAGCATTGACGGTATTATAAGCTTGAC
>CAYVKW010000019.1:11855-20263 GCA_964452285.1 uncultured Pseudomonadales bacterium
CTGCCGCTGCCTCCGTTACTAGCATAACCAGCTCCGCCACCACCACTTTGGGCATAGTCATTGTGATTATTTCCATGTCCGCCACCACCACCAGTGCCATTAGCGTTGCCGCTGCTCGAAATCACGCTCGCTCCCGTTGTCCCTTCTCCAGCATAACCATTGTAGTCACCGCCGCCGTTCCCACCGATGAAGCCCACGCCGCTCGCGCTTAGAGTTCCGTTTACCGTCAACGTGCCCCGCACCACGATTAAGCCAACGCCTCCAAGTGCTCCGTTCCAACCTGCCACACTTAGAGTCCGCCCGGCGTCTATCGTCAAATTATTACACACCAGTCCTTTCACCGCTTGCGCCTTTTTCGCTCCACTTGTTTCCGTGGTGTAATTCCGAGTTAATTCTTGCTGCCACACGCCGCCATTGACCCAATTCAATTCCCAATTTTGCAAAAAGCTATCGCTCTCATTGTTTCTCATTTGTACAATGGCATATAGACCGTCATCTACGCTTGTAATTGGTATGTCACCAATATTACCATTAATGGCCACAAAATCTTTTCCATTTCCATTTGGATCCACTAAGTCGCTAATGCTCTTATCACCCGTATTTTCCGTGATATTTATATCTCCCATTTCATTGCCAAATCTCCGTCGCCATTTGGTCGTATCATCAGGGCGGAACTGGCATTGCATATCTAAAGGTTTTTCAGCATTATAATGTGCTGCCACTTCCGCCGCCGTCAGCGCGTGGTTGTAAATACGAAAATCCGCCAGTTTGCCGGAAAAGAAATATGATCCATCTAAGGAATCTGTTCCCAAAATTAAAGGATTAGCATTTGAAACATCTATATTATTAGCATCGACAGTTGATGCCAAATTCCCATTTATGTAAAGATACGAGTTTGTAGCATTTCTCGTTTGAACACAATGATACCAATTGTCAATATTAGTAACTATATAATCACCAAAATATTGAGAATTAGAATATAATTCTTGTCTAACATTTGACATATTTGGTCCCACTGAAAGAGAAAAAAACTTTCTTGGAGAAGATATGCCATCTTTTCTATAAATTAATTGATCCAATGCTTTTGTGCTATTTATATAAAACCAACATTCTATTGACATATTTTGATTTAAATTAAAAGTATTTGAGAGCTGAATTTTACTAGAGACTCCATTAAATACACAAACTTTTCCTGAAAAATAGCAATTAGCAGATTTACTCTCATAAGCTACCGCAGTGGGAATACCGTCGTATGATTCCATTTCGTCATTAACGTTGTTATTAAAAAGATATCTTGCAATTAAAGACATTGCGCTTCCTTTCACTTTTTTAATTTATATAATCTAATATACACTTAAGACTTTTTAATTTTATATGAGTAAGGAAATTACAAGATATTACTTCATTTAAGTGATATATAATAAATATATAATGAAGATTCTATACGTATCGAAATTTGATTTTCCTGATTATCAGAATGACATGATCTTTCATGGATTGCGTTCTCTTTATGACGAGTCAGTTATAGATTCTTCTAAAGCATGGTATATGTATCAGGGGGTTACAAATCTGGAACAACTTTATGGAAAAGGATTTAATTTATATGGGAGTTTGCCAAATATTAAAATTGATAGAAGTAATTTAAAGAAAAAAATTCAAAATAAATATTTTGATAAAGTTATTTATGGATCAGTGTGGAGGTGTTTAGATTATTTACCTGATGTAATTCAGTATTACAATAAAGAAAACATTGTTTTTATAGATGGAGAAGATCATAATCTAATTAATAAAAAATGTTATGGGAAAGGAATATATTATAAGCGTGAATTGTTAGTACAGCCAAACAGCAATTTAAAACCAATTAGCTTTTGTATTCCTAAATCTTTAATTAGTAAGCAAGTTCCACCGAAAAATAAATTTTTTGCAACAATATTGCCAGGGATTAATTCTACTTATATTTTTAATAGTCAACTAGATTATTATTACGATTATCAAAAATCATATTTTGCACTGACCACTAAAAAGGCTGGCTGGGATTGTTTAAGGCATTATGAAATTATAATGAATGGATGTGTGCCTTACTTTCCTAATCTGGAAAATTGTCCTCAATTTACAATGATACATTTCCCCAAAAATTTAATACTGAGTTCTAATAAGATTATCGAAAGCGGGAAATTTAATCATCAATGGTATGATGAGGTGTGCCATTCGTTAATTGATATTTGTCGTGAAAAACTAACAACAGAAAATATGGCACGATATATTTTACATTAGATAAAGTGCATCATTATTTGTTTATAATGTCTAACATCTATGAATAATCAGCCTGAAAAACATTATGTTTATATCGACATTCTCAGAATAATATCTATCATAGGAATTATATCTTTACATTGTTCAGCTACTTTAGTGGAAAGCTTTTCTAGTTTAGGAATTTTCACTTGGTTAATAGCTGTTTTTTTTAACACTCTAGGGAGATTTGGAGTTAATATTTTTTTTATTTTAGCAGGCGCTCTTGCTTTAACAAAAAATTATTCAAATTGGTCATCCTTTTATTGTAAAAAATTTTTTAGACTTGTGATTCCATTTGTATTTTGGAGTATTTTTTATTACTTTTTTACCAAAATTACTAACTTAGAAACAGGACATTTATGGTTTTTACGAATCTTGATAATTTTAGAATTTTTAACTCCAATGCTGCAATCGTCTTTAAATAAACTCACTAAAAAACAAATTTCAACTATTATTTTAATTTTATTAATCTTGATTTTCGTTAGTTGGCTAGGGAAAATAATTAATTTTTCATTATTTATTTCCGACAATCTAATTGGCGGGCTCACTTTATATTTAATCGGTTTTTATTTACAAAAATTTACTACTCAAATCAATTGGAAAACCTGCATGTTTTTTTTAATTATTATATTTTTAATTAATAATATCGGTACATTCGTTATGTATTTCTTTTTTAATCAATTACAAAATTTTTGGTTTTATCCAATTGCTATTACTAATATTTTTGGTGCTATTATTCTTTATTTATTTATCAGAGATTATTTTAATAATAAAGAACTTTCGCCTGCATGGGAAAACAATATTCATCAATTTGGACAAAATACTTTTGGCGTTTATCTCATTCATATTTGGATTATGTTTCTCCTGACCAGAATTGTTTGGGATTACAATTTTATTCATTTATCAATTTTTTCTCTTACTGTTTTTATTAAACTCATTATTATGACAGCTGGGACTTATTTTATCAGTAACTATTTAGTGAATTTTCTTAAATCTATACCTATATTAAAAATGGCTTTTGGCGAGAAAGAATCAATACCATTTATATTTAAAAGTAAAAGTTTAAAATAAATTCTTCTATGATATACTATCATCAATCTTATGCTCAATAATAAAGAAGCTTTTAAGTCAAAAGCCAGAATTTATCAAAATCCAATAGATCTAAATAATGCCAATGATCCACGAAAAATTATTTTTGATTGGATTTCACCTTGTACGCAAGTTTTAGATATAGGATGTGCTTGCGGAGACCTTGGTATAATTTTAAAAAAATATAAAAATTGTTTGGTTGATGGCTGTGATATTAATCAGGAGAGTTTATCAATAGCAAGACAAAATAAATGTTATAAAAAATTATTTCAATGCGATTTTAATGATTGCTCGTTTTCCGAACAAAAAGTGTTAAGTAAAAAATATGATTATATTATTTTAAGTGATGTTATAGAACATCTAATTGATGTAAATTCGGTATTAGATTATTTATCTTATTTCTTAAAAGAAGATTGGAAATTTCTTTTTTCAATTCCCAATATTGCTCATGCAAGTATTAAAGCTAGCTTAATTACTGATCGTTTTGACTATACTCAGACAGGGATTTTAGACGCTAGTCATTTACATTTTTATACTTCTCATAATATTGCACAACTTTTTGCTAAAAACAACTTATTAATCAAAAATGTTGCTTATACTAACACAGATTCTATTATTGGCTTTCAATCATTTGACATGTTTGCTTTACTTCCAAGAAAAATCAAGCGCTATATTTTTAATGATCTAGAATCTTATATTTGCCAGTATGTAATAAAATCAGAAAAAACTTCTTTAAAAGATTCGTTTATTTTTGTTAAAAATAAAAAAGATAGCATAGAAGAACTTTTTAAAAAAAATCAAGAAAATTTGCAAATTAATAATCATAATTTATCTATTTCAATATTACAGCAACAAAGAAAATGCCTTAATAGTTTGACTTTAGGTTATTGGCTTCATTGTAATATAGATTTACTGCGCCAAAAATTAAAAATCAGAACGAGGCTAAAACATCTATTTAGTCGATAAATTATGAATAAAAAAATTGAAAAGAAATTCAAAATCAACCAGAAAAATTTAGCTTCACTTTTTATTTTTGGACCGCTGTTTTTTATATTTATAGGAATTTATTATCTTTTTGTTAAGATAATAAATTTTATCAGTTTCCCTTTTCAAAAAAATATAGTCATTAGCAAAAATAAAACAAAGTTGAATGGAATCAGCATTATCATTCCGACTTGGAATAAAAAAGAATTAATTATTTCTTGCTTATTATTATTGGATAAAATCCTTATAAAAGAAGTATCAATTCCTATTGAGATTATCGTGATAGAAAATGGCTCTACTGACGGGAGCTTGCAAGCATTGTACAGTTTAAAACTAAAAAATGAATTAATAATTCTTGCTCAAAAAGAGAATCTAGGCTTTGCCAGAGCTATTAATCTTGCTGCTAGTCAGTCTAAATATAATTATATATATCTCATGAATAATGACATGGAAGTCCAAAAAAATACTTTTGCAGCACTTATCGATTCTGCGCAACTATATTTAAAAAAAGGAAAAATCTTTTTTGGTTTAGCATCTCAAATTTTTTTCCATGATATTCGCAAGAGAAGAGAAGAATCTGGAAAAACTTATCTCGCTCCGAATGCTGGCTTTATCAAAGTTGCTCATGTTATAAATGATTTTAATTTACAACAAAATAGTTTAACAATGTATCCTGGAGGAGGTTCTTCGCTCATTAATAAGAATATTTTTTTGACATTAGGCGGATATGACTGGCATACTTATCGTCCATTATACGGAGAAGATCTAGATCTTGGTTATCTTGCATGGAGGTTTGGTTTCCCTTCATATTTTTGTACCAATTCTCACATTGTCCATCATCATCGATCTAGCAGTAAACAAATTTCTATTAATCCCGATGATATAATGTATAAAAATTTTCTAGCTTTCATGTGGAAAAACTTTATTGCTTCTAGTAATATTTTTAGGCATTTGTTTGCCTATCCATTTATGATGTTTATTAGTATTCGTTATCGTCAATATTTTTTACAGTTGTTACCAATTCTGCCAAGCATATTCTGGCAAAGAATTAAACTCTCTTGCTACCATTCTGTTTATTCTGATAAGCAACTACTAGATTTTATTAATTTCGAAATTAATTATGAACAAACCTAAACTTTTACTCATTACCGCTATTTCTCCATTTCCAACTGATAGTGGAGGTAGTGTCCGTGTTTGGCATACTCTTGATAATTTAGCTCAAAAATACGAAATCCACTTTTTCTCTTTTAAGCCTATTAACTATCAATTAAGTCATAATGAAAAGCAGTTTTTACGTCGAAAAACCCATTTTTTTTACTTCTTTGATCTCTTCGATGAAAGAAACTTCAACGACTTTTTTTCTCATGGACAACCATTCTGGTTCACTCCATGGTATAGCGATGAATTGAAGCTTTTTATCAGCAATTATGTAAAGTTTAATGATATTTCTTTTGCTCAAGTTGAGTTTACGCAGCTACTTTACTTGATAGATGTTCTTCCAAAAAATATCCAAGCAACCTTTGTGGCACATGATATTAGTACGATTTCTTTTTTTCGGCGCGCACAAGAAACTATATTTAGTAAAAAGAAATTTCTTTTCTTTATCCTTTGTTTACAAATATGGTGGTATGAAAAGAAATATCTTCCAAAATATAGACATGTAATAGCAATGTCACATTCAGATAAAAAAACTTTACAACAACATTATGGCGTAAAAAATGCAATAGTTGTGCCTAATGGTATTGAATATGTAGAATCAAAATTTATCAAATTAATGAGACACAAGCCAATAAAACTGGGTTACATTGGCGCTTTTGCTCATCCACCCAATGAGATGGCAGTGCGTTTTTTTATCACTAAGATAGCACCATTATTAGAAAAATCTGGACTAAACTATCAATTTTTTTATGTTGGTAAAAACGATTTTTGCTTATTTCAAACCATTATTGGCGAAGCTCATCTAAAAGAACCTGAGAGAATCATCAATCTTGGTTTTGTTGATAACGCTGCCGATTTTTATCATCAGATTGATTGTCTCGTGACACCGATTTTTTCTGGCAGTGGCACAAGGTTGAAAATTTTAGAGGCTCTTGGCTACGGTTTGCCAGTAATTTCTACGAGCATTGGTGCTGAAGGGATTATCTTGCAATCAGAACAATTGCAATGCGCAAATTCAGCAATAGAATTTCAGCAAAAAATTATTATTTGTGACGAGCAATTAAGACAAGGCATTAAATATGATAATCAAGATTTGAAAAAACAATATTTATGGAAAGAAATTTTTAATGTCTATTTAGAAAAAGACAAAAAATGAAACCGCTAACTAAAAAAAGAGTCGAATGGATTGATATTTTTAAAGGTCTCGCTATTGTTTTAATGGTTATTGGTCATACCACTGGCTTATTTAACATAATGATTTATCAATTTCATATGGCCGCATTCTTTTTTATTACTGGGTACTGCTCGTCATCAATTAAGACAAAAACATTTTTGAAAGAAATTTTTGATAAATTTGTAAGTTTAATTCTCCCTTTAACAAGTGTCTTTCTTATTTTTATTTATGGAATTTTGAAATTATGGGCTCATATAGGTTGTCATATTTAGATGGAGTTTTCAGTTTGTCTCATAATTTATTTGAATCAATTAATGCGGTCGGTAAAGGAGAATGGTTTTCAGAAGCAGTCCCTATTTGCAGAGATCATGGCTTACTTATTGATTCATCTGTTAGGGCAATTAAAACTGGTAACAATCAAATAAAACAGGTCGCTATTAATAATATTTTTAGTTTAATTAACAAAATTCCGTGGAAAAAAAGAGTTCAAGTTATGAATCTAATGCGCAAGCTTTTTATTTCTTATTAAAATTATTTTTTTAAGTCAGATTTTATTTCTTCGACTTTCATTAAAATTTCTTTTGTTTGTTGAAGATTTAGTCTTTTTGTATTATGTGAGGTATATTCCTCACTGTTAGTAATTCTTTTTTCACCAGACTCAAGATATTTCTCATAGTTTAAGTCGCGATGGTCACATTTAATACGATAATAATCATCTAAGTCCTCTGCTTTTACCATTTCTTCTCTATTTACCAATGTTTCGTATACTTTTTCTCCATGACGCGTGCCAATAATTTCAATTTTAGAATCGGAATGATACAAATCAAGCAAAGATTTCGCTAAAGTCTCTACTGTACTTGCTGGAGCTTTTTGCACAAAAATATCTCCTTGCTGCCCATTTTCAAAAGCAAACATTACTAATCTTACCGCATCATCAAGAGTCATCATGAATCTAGTCATGTTTTTATCGGTAATTGTTAAAGGCTGTTTATTCTTTATTTGTTTGATGAACAGAGGTACTACTGAACCTCTAGAAGCAAGGACATTTCCATAACGAGTACAACAAATTACTGTGTCTTTTTCGGTTAAGTTTCTTGCTTTAGCAATTGCCACTTTTTCCGCCCTCGCCTTACTAATTCCCATTGCATTAATTGGATATACTGCTTTATCAGTACTTAAAACAATTATTTTTTTCACTTTATGCTCGATAGCGGAAGTTAATACATTATCAGTTCCAATAATATTTGTTTTTACAGCTTCCATTGGGAAAAACTCACAAGATGGTACTTGTTTTAAGGCTGCAGCATGAAATACTAAGTCTACTCCGTCCATCGCTTGATCTAGAGACTGTTTTTCTCTTACATTTCCTAAAAAAAATTTCAATTTATCATTATGATATTTTTTTCTCATGTCGTCTTGTTTTTTTTCATCACGACTAAAAATTCTAATTTCTTTTAAATCAGTATCTAAAAAAATCCTTAAAACAGCGTTTCCAAAAGATCCAGTTCCTCCAGTGATTAATAAAACTTTATTTTTTAAATTTGACATAGCTACAAATTATAAACCTAAAATTTGTAATTTAAATTCTACTTTGTAAATTAATATTATTTTGTTTGAAAAATTTTCACAAAAACCGCCTTTAACGGCGGTTTTTATTTTTTTAGCGAATTTTGCTTCTGTTATATTTGGAAAACTTATTTGCTTAAATTTT